>NZ_JBEYWX010000006.1:0-342252 GCF_040644655.1 Streptomyces sp. NPDC046931 | reverse complement strand
GCCCCAACGCCTCCGGTGTCGTGGGAGCCTGACCGGCTCTCCCCCACCGGCTGACGCACGGCCGCGGCCGCTGCCGCCGACAACGAGCGACAGCGGCCGCGGCCGTCGTGCCGGCCGCCTTGCGCGGGCGGCTACCGGGCCTTGCTCACGGTGTCATGACCCAACGCGTGAGGACGCTCCGGCCGCATCGCACAGCTCCCGGTGGCGGTGGAGTTCGTCGACGTCCGCATCGGGGAGCGTGAGTGCATGGTCGAAGTCCGCCCGTGCCAGATCCGCTCGGCCGTCGGCGAGGTGGGCGATGCCTCGGTTGAGAAGGACGTCCGGGTCGTTGCCGACGACCTCGAGTGCGGCGGTCAGGTCCGCGACGGCCCTGCCGTGCCGGGACTGGCGATAGTGCACTACGGCCCGGTTGACCAGCGCGGCGGGGTAGCGCGGGTCTCGCTCCAGGGCGGCGTCGAAAGCCCCAAGGGCCTCCTCGAAGTCCTCGCGCTGCAAGAGCACGATGCCCTTGAGGCACAGCAGTTGCACCTCCCCCGGGTGGAGGGTCAGCCCGGTGTCCGCGTCCGCCTCGGCGCCGTCGAGGTCACCCGTCTCCAGCAGCAGCTCCGCCCTGGCGACACGGGTGTCCAGGTCCGAGGGCTCCATCTCCAGCACATGGCAGAAGTCGTCCAGCGCGCCACGGAGATCGCCGGTCTGAGCCCGGGCGGTGCCCCGGTTGTAGAACAACTCGGGGAACGGGGGCGCCAGTTGCACGGCGCGGTCGTAGTCGGCCAGGGCCGCGTCGAAGTCACCGCGGTCGCGGGAGATCCGGGCGCGCTCCGAAAGATAGTCGGTGTAGTAGGGATCGAGGTCGACGAGCCGGGTGTAGTCGGCGTGCGCCTCTTCCGCCCGGCCCAGCGCGACCAGCAGGCGGGCCCGGTTGTACAGCAACTGGGAGCGGTGCAGGACCCACTGCCCGTCGTCCATCGCCTCGTCGAGCCGGGCGATGCACGATTCCACGATCTCGAGGGCGCGGGTGCGGTTGCCGCGGTGCATCTCGACGAGGGCCAGGCCGTTGTCGTGGAAGACACTGAAGGTCAGGCGTTCGGCCGGGTCGGGAAGGAGGCCCGCGATGGCGACCGCGTTGTGCTGCCACTGCAAGGCGAGTTCGTGGTCGCGTGGTCGCAGGAAGCGGGTGTGCAGCATGGCGATCGCATAGCTGGTCATCATGTGGATCTTGGGATTGGTGAAGCGGCGCAGCAGGTCCCGGTACAGCTCCATGGACTCGTCCAGCCGCCCGATCGGGATGCACGCCGCGGCCGCCTCCCGGGTGAACTCCCAGTAGTCGTGCTCGTGGACGCCAGGGTCGCTCACGCCCCGGCCGCGCAGGCCCAGGTCCACCACGGCGGCGGAGAAGCCGGTGGCGACCGCATGGCGCTGGGCCGCGAGCAGAGCGGTCCGTCCCGCTCCCGTCGGGTCGCTGCCGCGTTCGCGGTGGTAGGCGATCGCTCCCATCCGCACGCCCCAACTCGCCGTGTCCTCCAGGCTGTCGGCACGCCGATCGTGCAGTCGGGCGACCGTCTCCCGATCGGCCTCCTGGTACCCGCGCACCGCCTGGGGGTCGTCGTCGGTGCAGTCACTGTCCACGTACGCGGACGCCCACTCGAGCGGACTGCGGTGCCCGTCCGGCTCGCGGTCGGCCGAGGGCGCACGCAGGGTGGTGGTCGTGGCGGCGAGCGCGGCCTTCAGTTCGCCGGACAGTGCGTCGGCGGTCGTGGAGACCACCACCCGCAGCAGGCGGGGATCCGCCCGGCGCATCAGCAGGGCCAGCAGTTCCCGGGTGGTGGCTTCCGCGGCGTGGACCTCCTCGAAGGCCAGCTCGAGGGGGGAGTCGGTGTCGGCATGGGTCCGGCGCGCATAGTCGAGGAGGAAGGTGACGATGCCCTGACTCATACAGCGGATCATTCCGGAGCCGAAGAAGCGGGTGCGCTCCTTGAACGGGGCCTCGTCGGCCAGCGTACGCGGGGGCGGGCCGATGAGCTGCGCCAACTCCGGCATGCCGTAGAGCAGTTCCACCCGGTGGGCTTCGACGAGTTCGGGCCAGCGCCGGTGGGCCTCGGGAAGCACGGCCCGCAGCACGGTGTCGATGCCGGTGTAGGGGCCGCGCAGACGCTGGTGACAGCGGACCACCAGTGCCCTTCCGGTACGGGTTCGGATGAGGCGGAGGCGGTCTGCCCGCCTGTCGCCCACGATCCGGAGATGGCCCATCATGCGAGTTCAACCTCCGTCGAAGGGGACGTGTGGGATGGGGAGAGCCTTTTCTCCCGGCGCTTTCGCCTCGACAGCACGACGAGGGCAACCACCTGGGCGATGTTCATGCACAGGGACAGCACGGCGTCCCAGAAAGCCGCATTGACGTGACCGGAGCCGACGGCCTGACGGGCAATAGTAAAATATTGAATCGTCACCGGAATGCTGACGAAAGCGGTGATGCCGGCCAGCGTTCCGTATCCGAGCACGATGAAAGGGCCGTAGAATTTTCCTACGCGCCGGTCCCGCGGCGTCCACTTCTCCTCGTCCACCACACGGTCGGAGCGCCCCAGCAGGCGCCACATACGGTTCTTCAGGAGCGTCATGCCGGCGTCGTGGAGGTCATAGCAGTTCCATGCGGTGGCCGCCACATAGTAGAGGTCGGTGCGCAAATAGAGCTGGAACTGCCAGAGAACGCGGACCCCTACGGTGAACGCCAGGGCAAGGCAGACCCGCGCGGTGAGGGAGAAGGATCCGTCCGCGTTCCGTGTCGCGTCGGCCACGAGTCCGAGCGCGCCCAGGACCACACCGTCGCACACGACTCCCGCGAGAAACGGAAGGTAGCGTTTCGCGCGGGGCACACTCAGCAGACCGTTGATCTGCGTCTCGGCCACGATGTAGGTCAGGCGGTTGCTCAGCCGCAGCCGGGTCGGCAGACCCAGACGGCGTCCGGCGAGGATGTGGAAGCCCTCGTGGAGCAGCAGCAGGGGCACCTGACCGAAGGTGATCACCAACTGGACCACGAGGAGCGAGTGCACGAAGAAGATCTGGGACGGGTGCGGGGCCAGGTCCGTATGTCCGGCCACGGCCCAGGCCCAGCCGCCGGCCACGGCCAGGTAGCACCCCCACGCGGGCAGGGAGAAGACGGCGCGCCCCAGCCGGCGCAGGCGCACGGGCGCAGGCGGAGCGTCGTCCGGCGGCGGCTCCCCGTCCTCGCGGACGAAGCCGAGCTCCTCCAGCGTGGCCACGAAGTCGTCCAGATCGACCGGCTCGTCGAAGACCGACTCGTACCAGTCGGCCGCGGCCCTCAGGGGCATGCCCTGCGCAAGCCGCTTCAGCAACTCCGCCCCGTCGGACGGGAACACCGCGTAGGAACCGGTGTCGAGCCGACCGACCACCACGTCGTCGCCTTCGGGAACGAAACTCAACTCGTGCAAGAACAGGCCGCCATCGGCCACAGCCCCTCCCCTACGGCCGGCGCAGGCAACCCGGGTGCGCCGACAGCCGGCGCACCCGAGCGCAATTCAGGAGCGTGTGTGCTGTTACGCGTTGGCGCTGTACGGGCACTGACAGGCGGCCGACGTCAGCCGCACGTCGCCGGCACGACGCACGGCAATCTTCTTGACACCGGACTTCTTGCGCATTGCGAGAGTCGACTTCATCACGGATCCCCTCTCATCGGATGTTCGCCGACCGTTGGCCGACGGCAATCAAAAGTGTGGCCACCGGCCCGCAAACACAAGGTCGGGTTCGAGCCATTCGGTACGTGCGCCACGTTCCACGCGGAAGACAACGATGCCGGGAAACGATTCAACGGGCGCATGGGGAAAGGAATCCGCTGCCGGCAACGGATTCCGTCGCCATCTGGCCGCAGACATCGTTGCCAGAACACGGCGACAACGCTCTTCCCACATCAGAGGACCACTCGGCCGGCACGGAACCAGGGAATCCGCTCGCTGCTCCGCCATGGAACGCGTCGTCGCCGGATTCCGTTTTCCGGCGGATACGGCTCACGAAACGGCCGGCAAAGCGGTCGGCGGTTCGGAGCGTCCGAAGCGCGCGGCGGTGCAAAGGTATTCGGCGACAGCGATGAGAATGCGGCGTCCGAGTTTCGGACGCCGTTACTTCTCGTTCGCGTGAACCTGCGCCGAAGCTGTGCGGACCTTGTGCATGCGGGCGGGGGGGCGGAGGTCTTCTCAGAGGGAAACAGCGTCGTCGGGGCCGGTGTGCAGAGCGACGGCGACTGGTGGCACCGTCGCTCGGCGCCCGGGAACGCTACGCGCCGTTCACCTTGTATCCGCGACCTGCCATGCGAGGTCCCTCGGGGGGTACCGGCTGCGCATGACTTCCGAAACGGCTTCTCCCGCATCGCGCGGCGCGTATGCGGAGCAACTGCGCCGGCTGCACGACGTCTACGCGGTGGGTACGGCGACCTGGACGCTCTGTCTGTTCATGGCTCTGGTGGGCCACGACGCCGACGTTCGGCAACTCGTCCTGCTGCTCGGCCTGCAGGCGGCCTTCGCGCTGTCGTGGCTGTGGTGCACCTGGCGGCTGTGGAGCGGCGGGGAGGCCGCCGAGCCGCCCGATGAGGGCTGAGGGCCTCCGTGGCCGCAACCCGTGCGTTGCGGTCGCCGTCGGCCGGTCACGGTCGGGGTAGCGTTGCGGTCGCTGACGACCCGTCACCACGCCTCCCCGGTGAAGAGAGGAGTTCCCGGTGGCCAAGGAGCCGATGCTGGTGCTTGCGGCAACCGGCGGGCAGGGCAGCGCCGTGACCGACGCCCTGGTGGGGCGCGGGGTCCCCGTCCGGGCGCTGGTACGGGATCCCGGGCAGCCGGCCGCGCGTGCACTGGCCGACCGGGGCGTCGAGGTCGTGGCGGGGTCCCTGACCGATCCCGAATCGCTGGCCTCGGCGATGACCGGGGTGGCGGGAGTGTTCGCGTTCACCACCCCCTTCGAGTCCGGCGTGGAGGCCGAGGTGGCCCAGGGCCGGGCGATCCTGAGCGCCGCGTACGAACAGCGCGTACCGCACCTCGTGTTCAGCTCGGTGGCGGGTGCCGACCAGGACAGCGGGGTACCGCATTTCGACAGCAAGGCACGGGTTGAGGCCGAGCTGATCTCGGGCGATGTGCCGTACACGATTCTGGGGCCGACGTACTTCTTCGACAACGCCCTGGGCGGAGCGGAGCGCATCCTCGGCGGGGTGCTCGAGCTGCCGCTGCCGCCTGACCGGCCCTTGCAGCAACTTGCCCGCCCCGATCTCGGCGCCTTCGCGGCCGAGGTGCTGCTGCACCCCGGCGCGTACACCGGGCAGCGTATCGAGCTGGCCGGTGACGCGCCCACGCCCGCCCGGATGGCTGCGACGTTGAGCGAGGTCCTGGGCCGTGAAGTCCGCCATCACCAGGTACCGCTGACGGCGATCGGCAGTCCGGACATGCATGCGATGTGGACGTTTCTGAACGGCCCCGGCTACCGCGTCGACATCCCCGCTCTGCGCGAGGCCCATCCGGAGATCCACTGGACGAGCTTCACCGACTGGGCGCGGCGTGCGTTCGCGGGTGCCCGCTGACGCGGCCGGGACGGCGGCCACCGAGTCGGAAGGGGACCTCAGCCGGGCCGCCCGGCGGCGTTCCGCTGGTGCGGCTCGCCATGGCTTCGCCGGTATTCGCCCGGGGGCGTTCCGTAGTGTGCCTTGAAGACCCGGCTGAAGGTGGCGGCATCGGAGAATCCGGCGCGGATCGCGATCGCGGCGACGCTGCGGCCGGCCATCCGGGGATCGGTGAGGTCGGCCCGGCAGCGCTCCAGGCGTTGCTCGCGGATGAATTGCCCGACCGTCCTGCCGTCCTCGCGGAACAGGTACTGCAAGGCGCGCAGCGAGATGTGGTGGGCGGCGGCGACATCCGTGGGAGTGAGCCCCGGCTCACCGAGCCGGGCCCGGATGAAGGACTTGATCTGATGCAGTTGTGCCGCCTTCCGCGCCGCACCGGTCTCCGGTCCGTCGGCCCCGGACAGGCTCGTCAGAAACGCGGTGGCCAGGTCGACCACAGCGGAGGCCAGCCGGGGCGTCTGACCGGCCTCGAGGTTCGGCCCCTGCTCGACGAGCCCGCTGAGCAGCCCGCTCAGCAGAGCACCGACACCGGACCGGGAGGGCAGTGCGGTGGCCACCAGCCGGCGCAGTGCCTGCTCCGGAACGGGCAGCGTGTGCCGAGGCAGATGCAGCACGATGGACTGGGCCACGTCGTCGGTGGCGATCGATGCCCAGTACGGCTGCGAGGTGTCGTAGAGCACCAGGTCACCCGGGCACGGGTCGACATGGTTACCGCCCTGCTCCCGCTGCATGCGCCCTTTGACGACCAGGGCCAGCACCCACAGTTCGGGGTCGGAACGCCCGATGAGGCGCCGTGTGCGTATCGACTGCATGGTGGGGAACTCGACACTGGAGACACCGATGCGGTCCCCCAGCGACAACAGCGTCGCCGAGGCGGGAAAGTCCGAGACGTGCTCGGTGATGAGGTCGTGCGGTGCCATGTCGCGGGCCACCAGCTCGCAGAACCAGCCGAACCGCTCCGCTGCCGGCAGCTCCCGGCTGGAGAGAGTGATCACCTTTCGGGCCCTTCCCGTCTCGGCAGCCGCCGCGGCGCCGCTTCACCCGTCCGTGCATCGTCGGGCACCGTGAACCGCCCGGGGAAGTGGTTTACGCGTCAAGGACAGCCGGTGCGCGGAACGTCAACCGTCCTTGCGCTGTACGTCAATGACCCGCAGAGACAGGGGCGGCAAGGATGACCCCCAGTGGCCATACCAGGCGGGCCGCGGGGGCGACCGCGGCCCGCCTGCGCCTGCCAGGCGCGGCCCGAGGAGTCCGGGGGGGAGATCCGCGGGCTGCGCCTGGCTCCGACGCCCCCGGGTCTCACGGGACGCCGAGTTCGAAGAGGACGTATCCCGCGTAGGAGCCTGAGGCCACAGCGGCGAGGGCTAGCACCGTGAACCGCGAACGCGCTCCGAGGCCGCGCATGGCGAGGGCCGGCGGGATGAAGAGCGGGAAGGCGGGGAGCAGATAGCGGGAGACGTTGGCGAATATCTGCTGGCTGCCCAGGACCAGGGCGAGGGTGAGCACGGTGTGGACGACCAGTACGGCCGGGGGGCGCAGCCGGATCAGCGTCGGGATCAGCAGCAGCGCCAGCACGACGGTGCCCACGCTCACGATGTCGGCGTACGGGAACGCGAAGAGGTACGAGAAGTGGCCCACGGGCACTGACTCGAACACCTTGAGTGTGTAGGCACCGTAGTCGAACTTGTGGGCCCAGGCGCCCTCCTGCAGCTTGAAGTAGCCGCCGAGATCGCCCATTCGGTTGCCGACCCAGAGCAGATAGCCGAGCAGGCCGAGCGGGGCGATCGCGATGGCCGCCGACGGGCGCAGCACGGCGTTCCATTGCCGGGGCCGTGCCCGCAGCGGGAATTCGGCTCGCTGCCGTAGAAGGGTGAGCAGCGCGGCGACGGTGAGAGCCGCGATGAGCGCCGCGGCGGTGGGGCGGGTGAGGCCCGCCGCGCAGGTGAGGAGCCCGGCGGTGAGCCATCGGCGGCTCATGACGGCATGGCAGGCCCAGGCGGCGAGGGCGACGTAGAGGGATTCCGAGTAGACGGACCACTCCATGCCGGAACCCGGCCATACGGCCCACAGTCCGGCCGCGGCCAGCCCGGCCCGCCTTCCGCCGAGCCGGGCGGTGACGGCGTAGATCCCGAGGGCGGCCACGAACGAGGCGACGACGGAGACCAGGAGGCCGGCGCCGTACAGGCCGAGGCCGGTGCACTCGGAGACCAGCCGCATCAGGGCCGGATAGAGGGGGAAGAACGCTGCCGAGTTGCCTTCGATGGTGATGAGGCCGGTGGCTCCGGGAACCGGGACGAGCGCCGGGTGGTATCCGTGCGCGGCGACCTGCTGGTACCACCAGCCGTCCCACGTGGCGAGCACGTCCCAGGGGTGGGCGCCGCCGCCGAAGCGAGGATGCTTCCGCCGATAGTCACCGGCGGAGTGCAGCAGAAGCAGGAAGACGGCGAAGCCGATCGACTTGAGCGTGCCGTACAGCACAAGCACGGGGACGTGGTGCCGCGCCGCTCGGCGCAGCCGTCGCCACCGGTCGCGGACGGCCACCGGCGCGAAGGAGGCCGGGAAGGCCCGGGCGTCAGGTTCCGTGGGGACGAGTGCGGGGAATCCCGCGGGAGCGGTGCCGTGGCTGTCCGCGGGTGCCTGGTTGGTCATGAGGTCGTGTCTCCCGCCTGGTCGGCACGGGAGCGGGCGGGGAACACCCAGGACCGGAAGAGGAGGAAACGCAGCAGCGTCGCGGCCAGATTGGCGGCGACGAGCACCATGAGCTCGAAGGGGCGCGCGACATGGGGCGCCGCGTGGCGCAGCACGGCGAGTGAGCCGCTGGTGAGTGCCAGACCGACGGCGAAGACCGCCAGGCCCTTGGCGTGATGGCGTATCGCGCCCCGGCCGCGCATCCCGAAGGTGAGCCGCCGGTTCGCGGCCGTGTTGGCGAAGGCGCAGATCAGCAGCGCCAGGGCGTTGGCGGCCTGGGGGTCCGCCGCCGGACGCAGGGCCGTGTAGAGCAGCAGATACCCCACGGTGCTCAGCGCTCCCACGGCGGCGAACCGCGCCATCTGGGCGGCCAGTCCGCCAGGTGGCGCGCCGGCTCCGCTCCGGCGCAGCCCGGCCATCGGAAGCGTGCCGCGGGCCAGTGCCCGGCCGACCCTGGCGATGCCGCGCAGGTCGGCCAGGACCGTGGACAGGATGTCGACCCTGCTGTCGGGGTCGTCCACCCAGTCGACGGGCACCTCGTGGATGCGTAGCCCGGCCCGTTCGGCGATCACCAGCAGCTCGGTGTCGAAGAACCATCCCGTGTCCTTCACCAACGGCAGCAGCCGCTCGGCGACATCCCGCCGCACCGCTTTGAAACCGCACTGCGCGTCGGAGAAGCCCACGGCCAGGGTGGAGCGCAGGAGAACGTTGTAGCAGCGGGAGATGATCTCCCGCTTGGGACCGCGCACGACGGTGGAGCCTCGGGCCAGCCGCGTCCCGATGGCGATGTCCGAGTGCCCGGAGATCAGCGGGGCGACCAGGGGGAGCAGCGCGGTCAGTTCGGTGGACAGGTCGACGTCCACATACGCGAGCACCGGGGCCGAAGAGGACGACCACGCGGCGCGGAGCGCCCGGCCGCGCCCCTTCTCCGCCAGCCGTATCCACTCCGTCTCCGGCAGTTCGGCGGCCAGCCGGGCGGCGATGCGCGGGGTGTCGTCGGTACTCGCGTTGTCGGCGACCGTGATGCGGAACGGATAGGGGAACGTCGCCCGCAGATGCGCGTGGAGGCGCCGCACGCTCGGCTCCAGATCGGTCTCCTCGTTGAACACGGGGACGACTACGTCCAGGACGGGCTCCGGGTGGTGAGCGGGCAGTGGTGTCCGCAGCGGCAACCGATCGGTCCGGGCGGCAGGTATGGCATGTGTCATTGTCTGTCCGGTTATGCGTTCTGGCGCAGGGCATGCCGAAGGTATTCATGGCAGCCGTGCGATCACGGGTCGCTGATGAAGGGGTGGGGGTGAGGCCGGGGCCGGGGCCGGCGAAACGCGCCGGCCCCGGCTATCCGGAGCTGTGCGAGCCCACCGGTGGTGAGGACACCGAGGACCCCGCCGTCCGTGTGCTCTGGGTGACGGTGGAGGTCGCCGGTGCGCTGACCGTGGTCTCGGGCGGATTCGGGGGGAGGGACGTCGGATTCCCCGAGCCGGAGGGGAACATGGACGGGGGCGAGGAGCCGCCGGTGGTACCGGAGCCGGTCGGGGTGGCCGGTACATCGGACTGGGTCGAGGACACCGTCGGTGACGAGGTGACACTCGGCGCGGGTGAGGACGACGAGCCCGTTCCGGGCCGTGTCAGGGGACCCTGGGGCTGGTCCACGGCAGGCCCCTTCGGCAGCAGGAACAAGCCGACCGTCAGCCCGGCGACCAGGAGAACGGAGCCGCCGGCCGCCGTCGCCGCCCGAAGCCGCCGACGGGCCCGTACGCCCTCCCGGAGGCGCTCCCGCTGCTCCGATGCGAAGGGGATGTACTCCTGGGAGTCGCGCATCATCCGCGCCAACTCCTGTTCGAAGTGGTCCATGGATTCCCTCATCCCACCGGATCGATGACATCGGCCAGGATCTGACGCAGCCGCGCCACGCCCCGTGAGGCGTGGGAACGAGCGGTGCCCACCGGGACGCCCAGCACAGCGGCGACCTGCTTCTCGGACAGGTCCTGGTAGTACCGCAGCACCACCGCGGCGCGCTGACGTGGCGTCAACTGGGCCAGTGCGGCCTCCAATCGCGAGCGTTCCGCCACGGCGGCCGACATGTCCCCCGCCTGAGCCGGCTCGGGCAGCCGGTCCACAGGGCGCTCACCCCACCACCGCCGCCGGGCGGAGCGCGCGGCCGCCCGCCCCAGGATCTTCCGTACGTAGGCCTCCGGCGCCTCGTCGGCCACCTTCGGCCAGGCGAACCAGAGTTTGACCAGGGCCTCCTGCAACAGATCCTCGGCCCGATGCCGATCACCTCCGCAGAGCAGGCGCGAAAGATGGAACAACGCCGGCCAACGGGCCGTCACGAACCCGTCGAACCCGTCGGCCCCCGTCTGCACCATCCGCACCGTCCCGCCCTCACCAGTTCCTTGCACTCATAGGGAAGGCATTGGGACGCGCCTCGCTATGCACCCATTGCGCGTGATCCACGTCACGCCGATGCCGCTCCTGCCGCAGACCCGCTTGGAATCCGGTCGAGTCGTCGAGGGAGCCGGGCCCTGGGAGCGCGCGGCGGAGAACGTACGGCCACGGCCGTACGCGGCGCGCCGCCGCTTCGCGAGGGGCCGTCCGTCCGCAGCGGACGGCAAAAAGAAAAGGAAAGGAGGTCCCGCTCCTTTCCACTCTCAACGTATAGCGCACCGGGGGGCTTGCGGCAAGGCCCCCGTCCTGCCGCAGAATCGTCGGCCGAAGCCAGGACCTGCGGAAATGGGGAAGTCACGAAGTGCGTGTGCTGTTGTCTACCTATGGGTCGCGCGGGGACGTCGAACCGCTGGTGGGGCTCGCGGTGCGGCTGCGGGCACTCGGCGCGGAGGTGCGCGTGTGCGCACCTTTGGACGAGGACTTCGCGCGGCGGTTGGCCGGCGTCGGCGTGCCGCTGGTGCCGGTCGGCCCGTCGGCGCGCGAACTGACGACCGCGCCGGCGCCGCCGTCATCCCTGCCCCAGCGCGCGGCCGTGTTGACTGCCGGCCAGTTCGACGGGGTCACCGAGGCGGCCGAGGGATGCGACGCGCTGGTGGCGACCGGTGTGATGCCGGCTGCGGCCGCCGCGCGGTCGGTGGCCGAGAAACTGGGCATCCGCTCCGTGTCCGTGACCTTCCAGCAGCTCACCCTGCCGTCACCGCACCGCCCGCCGCTTGCGTATCCGGGCCGGCCGTTCCCGCCGGAGGTGACCGACAACCGGGCGCTGTGGGACCTGGACGCCCGGAGCGTCAACGCGCTGTTCGGCGAGGCGCTCAACTCGAACCGGGTGGCGCACGGCCTGCCACCCGTGGACGACGTCCGCGCCTATGTCATCGGCGACCAGCCGTGGCTGGCGACGGACCCGGTCCTGGACCCGTGGCAGGAGACGCCGGGCCTCGACGTCGTCCAGACCGGCGCATGGATCCTGCCCGACGTTCACCCGCTCCCGGCCGCGTTGATGGCGTTCCTGGACGCAGGCACACCACCGGTGTACGTGGGCTTCGGCAGCATGCCCATGCTCGCTTCGACGGACGTCGCCCAGGTGGCCATCGAGGCGGTCCGAGCGCAGGGCCGCAGGGTGGTCGTCGCCCGCGGCTGGGCCGACCTGGCCCTGATCGACGACCGGGACGACTGCTTCATCGTTGGCGAGGTCAACCAGCAGGCGCTGTTCGCCCGGGTAGCCGCCGTCGTGCACCACGGCGGCGCGGGCACCACGACGACGGCCACCCGGGCCGGCGCGTCCCAGGTGGTCGTACCTCAGGCGGCGGACCAGCCGTACTGGGCCGGCCGGGTGGCCGACCTGGGCATCGGCGCGGCACATGACGGTCCGACTCCGACCTTCGAGTCCCTGTCGGCCGCGCTCAGCACGGCCCTGGCCCCCGAGACCCGCGCACGGGCGACCGCCGTGGCCGGCATGGTCCACACCGATGGAGCGGCGGTGGCCGCGAGGCTGCTGCTCGACACGATCAGCCGGGAAAGGCCGCGAGTGCCCGCGCGGTCGCGAGCGGCCGCAGAGCGGAGCTGATGCCGTGAGCCCCCTGACCACCAGCGCTTTCGACCTTCACGACCGCCTCTCCCCCAAGGCCGACCCGAGGTTGATCGCCGACGACGAGCAGCACTTCGCGGCCATCGCCCGGTGCCTCGAACAATCGGTCGCCGATCTGTCCGACCGCCTCGCCGCCGAGCGCAGGGCGCCCGGCGGCGTGGGCCGGCAGGCGATGGACCGCGACCTTGAGATCCACCGGCTGACCGCCCGCCTGCGCGCACTGCGTCGCTTCGGTCTGGACCTGTGCCTCGGACGCATGGTCGGCACGGACGATCCCGAGCCCGTGTACGTCGGACGACTGGGCCTCAAGGACAGCTCCGGTCGCCGGCTGCTGCTCGACTGGCGCTCCCCCGCTGCCGAGCCCTTCTTCGGAGCCACCCACGCCAGCCCGATGGGTCTGGCCAGCCGCCGCAGGTATCGCTGGAGCGGCGGCCGGGTCAGCGACTACTGGGACGAGGTGTTCACCTCGGACGGCTTTGCGGGGCACGCCGCACTCGACGACCAGTCCGCCTTCATCGCCAGCCTGGGCAGCAACCGGTCGCCACGGATGCGAGACGTGCTCGGCACCATCCAGGCCGACCAGGACGCCATCATCCGCGCCGGATCCCGCGGTGCCCTGGTCGTCGACGGCGGTCCGGGTACGGGGAAGACCGTCGTCGCCCTGCACCGCGCCGCCTACCTCCTCTACTCCGACCCTCGCCTCGGTCACCGCCGCGGCGGCGTGCTGTTCGTCGGTCCTCACCAGCCGTATCTGAGCTACGTCTCCGACGTCCTCCCCAGCCTCGGAGAGGAGGGCGTGCAGACCTGCACCCTGCGGGACCTCGTCGCCGAGGGAGCGGCGGCAGGGGTCGAGGCGGACCCGGAGGTGGCCCGCCTGAAGGCGTCCGCCAACCTGGTGAAGGCCGTCGAGACGGCCGTCAGGTTCTACGAGGAGCCGCCCACCGAGGGGATGTCGGTCACCACCCACTGGTCCGACATCCGGCTGAGCGCCGAAGACTGGGCCGTTGCGTTCGAAGCGGCAGAGCCCGGTACTCCGCACAACGAAGCGCGCGACCAGATCTGGGAGGAGCTCCTCACGATCCTGGTGGACAAACACGACGGCGATGCCCCGGCCGACCTGCTCCGCACGTCGCTGACGAAGAACAGGGAGCTGCTCACGGCCTTCAACCGCGCGTGGCCGCTGCTCGAAGCGGCTGACCTCGTCGGCGACCTCTGGTCGGTACCCGCCTACCTGCGGATGTGTGCTCCCTGGCTCACCCCCGACGACGTCCGAAGGCTTCAGCGCGCGGACGCCCACGCCTGGACGGTGTCCGACCTGCCGCTCCTGGACGCGGCACGGCAGCGGCTCGGCGACCCGGAGGCGTCGCGACGCAAGCGCCGTCAGGAGGCCTCCGCAGCCGCCGAACGCGAGCGCATGGCCGTCGTCATCGACGACGTGCTGGCGGCCGACGACGACGGTGAAGGCGCGGTGACGATGCTGCGCGGACGGGACCTTCGGGAAAGCCTCGTCGACGAGACCGCACTGCCCGGCACCGAACCGGATCTGCTCGCCGGCCCCTTCGCGCACATCATCGTGGACGAGGCTCAGGAACTGACCGACGCGCAGTGGCAGATGCTGCTGCTCCGGTGCCCGTCCCGGAGCTTCACCATCGTCGGGGATCGTGCCCAGGCCAGGCACGGGTTCACCGAGTCATGGCAGGAACGGCTCGAGCGGATCGGGCTGGATCGGATCAGCCTGGCCTCCCTGAGCATCAACTACCGGACGCCGGCGGAAATCATGGCGGAAGCAGAGCCCGTCATCCGGGCCGTACTGCCGGACGCCAACGTGCCGACCTCCATCCGCAGCAACGGCGTCCCCGTCGCCCAAGGATCCGTATCGGACCTGGACTCGGTCCTCGACGCCTGGCTCGCCGCACATGCCGACTCGGTCGCCTGTGTCATCGGCGACCCCACGTTCCGGGCGACGCCCCGTGTCCTGTCGCTGACCCCGGAGTTGTCGAAGGGCCTGGAGTTCGACCTGGTCGTCCTGGTCGACCCGGAGGAGTTCGGCGACGGCATCGAAGGAGCCGTCGACCGCTATGTCGCGATGACCCGGGCGACCCGGCAACTCGTCGTCCTCACGAGCTCCTAGAGGACGTCGCGCGAAAGTCGGGCTCCCTGGGGGCCCGGCGGCGCCGAGGCGGGCGGTCACTGCTGCACGCCTCGGTGTCCTCGTCCGCGGCGGTCGGCAGCTCGTTGTGCCCCTCGCTCCAGTGGTTGACCCACCCGCACACTCCGCGGGCGTAGCGGCCGTTCACCCCGGAGACCTCGCTGCCGCACTTGCGGCACTGTGTCTGGGTGATCTCCTGAGAGGCCAGGAACTCCACCGCCGGCACCGGCGTCCCGGGCACGGTCTGCTTCCTTCTCATGAGGCGGACCCTTCCCGCGCGACGGCACACGTCACGGCGAGCGCCGGCACCCGGACGGCCATGGCCGTCCGGGTGGAAGTGCGGGCGCCGCTACGCCCATCGGGCAGGAGCCGAACCGCGGCGGGTACGGACCGCACCGCACGGGGGACAGGCAAGATCATGGATGCCCATCACGACGGCCCGGATCCGGCTCATCAGCGCCCGCCGGGCGTCAGCGACGAAACCGTGGAGGCCCTCGGCTCGCTCTCGAAGGCGCTGGAGACCACCGAGCGGGCCAGAGGTCACCTCTACAGCTTCCATCAGCTGACCGGCGGCGCGGACCTGGAGCTGGACCGGGCGGTGGAACTGCTGCGCAGAGCGGGGCACGCGGCTTGGGCCGAGAAGGTGCGGACGGAGATCCTGGGCCGCAACGTCATCCCGGGGCACTGGACCTTCCAGATCGTCGAGGCCTACGACCACACGTACTACCAGCCGTTCAAGGACCTCGAGCGACGCGCCGTGGAGGAGCTGGCGGCGGGGCGGGATCATCTCTACGAGGCGGAGATGAAGGAAGCCCGCCGGACGCACGGCCACCCGGACCACACCGCGCGGCCGCCCTGGCCTTCCGGTTGACGCACGGCGCACAGGGTCGTGGCCACCGGCCGCCCGGTCGCCCTCTTCCCCGTCAGGCCACGTCGGCGGGCCGCTCGCACCGTTCGGCGGCACGACGGCCGACGGCGGAGCGCCCCGTAGCGGGACGACCGGTGCCGGAGCTCTCGCCGGGCCGCCGCTCGACCGAGGTTCCACCGATCAGGCGCAGGTGTCGGCCACGGGCGTGGCGGGCGCCCGACGGCCTGCCGAACAGCCTGTCCTCGAGGCGGTCCATGGCGAACAACACAAGCCCCAGCACGGGCAGCAGCAGAACGGCGACCGCGATCACAAGGCACTCACCTCCCGGGCGACGACGCTTCGCCGGGTGCCCGCCGCCGCCTCGGTCATCGGCCGGAGGGTGTGAAGGTCCGGTGAGGGCGGCCGGCGGGAGCTCACCGGGACGGCGGCATCCGAGTCGCCGTGGCCCGGTGCCCCCTGCATGCTGGAAGCAGGTGGAGCGCCCCGCCCCGTCACGGTGAGCAGGGACCCACACGGCGGCCGACTCACCGCGTCCCTGGAGCCGGCCGCCGTGTGTCATGCCGGCATGGCCTCATCCGGCGCCGACGGCTCCACCACCCGCTCGCCTCGGCATCACCTCCTGCCGCGTCTCCCTCACCCGGCATCAGGTCGCTGCCTGCCCTGAACCGGGCTCTTCGGGGTACCCGCGCGTTCACGAGCGCCGACGGCATGCACGGTCGGCCGGTACGAACGAGACAGACGGGAGGTGATCGTCGTGTCGAGCCCACAGCCGCACTACGCCGGGTCCGGCCGGGATACGCACGGCTCCGGGGCCGAGCCGGTGGGCAGGCTGGTGCAGCAGGCGTCGCAGCAGCTGACGGAGCTGGTGCGCGGCGAACTGAGGCTGGCGCAGGCGGAGATGACGGAGAAGGGCAAGCGCTACGGCAAGGGGGGCGGGCTGTTCGGCGGCGCCGGGGTCGCCGGCTTCCTCGCCCTCGAAGCCCTGGTCGCCACCACCATCGCCGCTCTGGCGGTGCCGCTGCCGGTATGGGCGGCGGCGCTGATCGTCACCGCGGTGCTGGGCGTGATCGCCGCGGTGCTGGCCATGAACGGAAAGAGGCAGGTCGGCCGGGCCGCACCACCGGCGCCCAAGCAGACGATCGAGAACGTCAAGGCCGATGTGGCCGAGATCAAGGAGAGTGCACACCGATGACGCAGCCGCCCCACGACGTACCGACGGCCTCCAGCCCGCAGGAACTGCGCGAGCAGGTCGAGCAGACGCGTCACGAACTCGGGCAGACGGTCCAGGCCCTGGCGGCCAAGACCGCCGTGAAGGCCCGGGCCCAGGAGAAGGCGGCCGAGGTGAAGGAGCAGGCGGTGGCCAACGCCGTGAAGGCGAGGGCCAAGGTCGCCGCTGTCGTGCACCAGGTGCAGAACAGGCTGCCCGAGCCGGTCAAGGACGGTGCCGCCCAAGCTGCCGGACAGGCACGGGCGACGGCCGCGGAGGCCGGCCGGCTGTGGCAGGAGAAGGCGCCCGAGCCGGTACGGCAGAAGGCCGCAGAGGGAGTGCGGGCGGCGCGTGGCAACCGGGCTGTCCTGCTGCTCGCGGCCGCGGGCGGCGTCGCCCTGTGGCTGGGGAGCCGCCGCAGGAAGGGCTGAGCCGCACGGCGGGGGTGCCGGGGACACGGGCACGGGTGGCTCAGGCTGCCGGGGGCGTCGGGCTCCGAAAAGCGGTTGACGCCCACCCCCGTCCGGCGATCGGATGGCGCCCCATGAGCACAGGGCAGTGGCATCCGGGCCGGCTCCCCGTCGACGGCGACCTCGTACGGCGGCTGGTCGCCGGGCAGTTCCCGCAGTGGGCCGGGCTTCCGGTGGAGCGGTTTCCGTCGGGCGGCACCGTCAACGCCATGTACCGCCTGGGCGACGCCATGGCCGTACGGCTGCCGCTGATCGAGGGCGGCGCCGAGGACGTGACGACGGAGCAGCAATGGCTGCCCCGTCTCGCGCCCCTGCTGCCCACCGCCGTCCCCGAGGTGCTGGGCGCCGGGGAGCCCGCAGAAGGGTATCCGTGGCCGTGGTCGGTGCACCGGTGGCTGGCAGGGGGAAACCCCGAGCCGGAGGAGCTGAGCGAGCCCGTGCTGCTCGCCAAGGATCTGGCCGAATTCGTCGCGGCGATGCGGAGCATCACCCTGCGCGGGGCACCGGACGCCTACCGTGGTGGACCGGTCGCCTCGCTCGACGTGGCGACCCGGGCGGCGATCGAGGAGCTGCGCGGGATCCCCGAGGAGGGCGTCGACTGCGACGCCGCGGCCGCCGTCTGGGAGGAGGCGCTGCGGGCGCCGGGCTGGAACGGGCCGCCGGTGTGGCTGCACGGCGATCTGATGCCGGGCAATCTGCTGGTGGACGGCGGCAGGCTGACCTCGGTCATCGACTTCGGGTGCATGGGGGTGGGCGATCCGGCCTGTGATCTGTTCCCGGCATGGAATCTGCTGCCTGCCGATGCGAGGGAGGTCTTCCGCGAGGCGCTCGACGTGGACGACGCGGCCTGGGTCCGCGGCCGGGGGCGGACTCTCTCGCAGGCGCTGATCGCGCTGCCGCACTACCGCACGACGAACCCGGCGATGACGCGCAACGCCCGGCATGTGATCCGGGCGGTACTCAGCGAGAGCTGAGGGGTTCCGGTACCTCGGCTCGGGGGGCGAACTCCTGTGTCGTTCGCATGGCCGGCGGTACGGTGAGCTCACCTGGCCCCGCGATCGGGGGCGAGGCGGTCCTCGACCGTCCCGGCACCGGACCGCGCCGGACACAACGCCCGGCCGGGCCGCGGCCCTTGTCCCCATGGAGGGCGGGCGATGGCCGGCCGGTCCGAGCGGAACGCGCGGCGGCGAGCCGACCGGGGACCCCGTGGACTTCCTCCGCTTCGCCCTGGGCCTGCGTCATCCTGGTGAGTCGGCTCATCTCCGACACCGAGCCGCTGTCCGGCGTGGCGCCCAGACTCCGCGGACCGGTCCAGCCGCGCCGGGCCTGGTGGTTCCCCGGCGTGCTCGCCGACAGGCCCACGCTCGCCAACCGTGTTCTCACTACCTACGTCCGGCGCATGACAAGGATGGCCGCCGACTCCTACCGGGCGTCCCCCGCCATGTGGGACGTCACCAGGTTGCAGAAGGACGGGAGCGGTCTGCTGCGTCCCTCGCTGTTGCCCGCCACTCTGAGCGGTCCCGTCCTGCCTCCGCTGGCCGGACCGCCCCCGACACCGGCCGAGCGCGCGATCCTGCACGGCCTCGACCGCGTCGGGTCTCCGTCACGGCGCTGAAGGCGGTGTGGAGCGCGCGATGCGGAAGCCCACGTCGTCGATGCGGAGAGCCGGGTGGCTTCGGCGCCGTACCGAGGCCCGACAGCTCCAGTGCTCATCGGACCAGCCTCCGCCACGGAGCACCCGGTAGGTGCCGTACACCTCGGCGTCGTAGACGTCCCAGCACCAGTCCCACACATTGCCCAGCATGTCGTACAGACCCCACGCGTTGGGCTGCCTGCCACCCACGTCGTGGATCCTGTCCTCCGAGTTCCCCCGGTACCAGGCGATCTCGTCGAGCCGGCCGTAGCGCGGTCCCGTCGTCCCCGCACGGCAGGCGTGCTCCCACTCGGCCTCCGTCGGCAGCCGGTATCCGTCGGCGGATGGGTCCCATTCGGCCGCCTCGTCGTCCACGCGCAGGTGATAGGCGGGCGTCAGCCCCTCGCGCAGGGACAGGGCGTTGCAGAACCGGACGGCGTCCCACCACGACACGCCCTCGACGGGCAGCCGCTCTCCTCGGGCGGTACCGGGCCGCCGGCCGGCAACCCGTTCGTATTGCGCCTGAGTCACCGGGAACGCCGACAGCTGGAACGGCGCGAGCTCGACCGGCCAGCTGCGTTGTGTCCGCCGATCCGACAGCGTCACCCTCCCCGGCGGGACGGAGACCATCTCGTAGGGCAAGACCGCGTCCATGAAAGGCCACCCTACCGGCGTCCTGCGGCCCCTTCCACGATGCCCGGTGCCGGGCGATCCGCACCATGGACCGAGACGGGGAGCCGGACGCCGGTTCGCCGTGGCCGCAGCGCTGGTACCCGCGGCATCCACCGGTGCCAACGGCCGCCTCCGCCACCCATGGGAAGTCCGAGCCCCGTCCGCGGGTCAGATCGGACGTGCGGCCTGACGTCCGGTCATATGGGGGGCTGGTGGCGGAGTGTCGGCGCGCCGTGGAGGGTGCGCCGGCGCTCGTTCCGGGTGCGTATGCGGGCCTCCTTGACGATACGGGAGCGCAGAGCCCGGGCGATGTCGACCAGGTCACTGCTGGCGACCGTACGGTCGTCTCCGTTCGCCGCGCGCCGGGCGGTCAGGCCCTGGCCGTCGCCGGCGGAGTGGCACTCGACGGCCACGACGATCAGCGCGGCCTCGGCTATGGCCTCGGCTTCGTCCCCGGTGGCGTTGTCGGCCAGTGCCAGCCGGTGCGCCTCGTCCCGGATCCGCGGGTCGAAGTGGTCGCGGCAGGCCAGGATCCGGTCGGAGATATACGTCTGCCGCCGGGTCAGGCGCAGATGGACACTGGGCTTCCACCAGGGCAGGGGCGGGGGCTCGGGCCCCGGTGCGCCCTGCACGGGGCGCACCGTGCGGGCCAGCGGTGCCAGTTGCCAGTAGCGGACGGCGGTGCTCCGGCCGATCAGGGGAAGGACGAAGCCGGTCGCTCCCAGGATCGCACTCGGCGCGATCACCGTGCGCGCGATCGTGATGAGGACGTCCCATGTGTGGCCCGTCCAGCGGCCGACGACCGCTGCGGCCGTCATGGCGTCGTAGCCGACGAAGTGCATCAGGTAGGCGGCTGCCAGCACGCGCAGGCCGGTGCGCAGTGTGCCGTGCACCTCGCGTGACCACCGTCGGCACAGATGGCCGACGCTCAGGGAGGCGACGGCGTGCGCGGTGAGATAGAGAAGGATCATCTCCCTGATGAACGGTGTGGTGGCGTAGTAGAGATCGAACCGCGTCCGTTGCTCGACCGGCGCGTCGCCCAGCGCGAAGAGGACCGCGATCAGGACGACCACCGTGCCGTAGGCGGCGATGGTGATGCGGGAGAGGTGCCGGGCCTGGGCCGTGCCGGTGCCGCCGCGCCAGTTGAGGACGAGCACGATCGAGGCACCCGAGAAGGCGACCAGCAGCATGTAGTCGAGGGGAGCCGCGATATTGGGCACGCCGGTGCCACGGTTGACGAGCACGATCGTGCTCTGGGCGGTGGTGAACTGGACCCCCGCGCCGAGAAAGAGCAGGGAACAGATGGAGGAGAGCAGCCAGTCCCGCCCTCGGGCGCGGATGAGAACGGGCAACTTCAGCAGACAGGCCAGAAGCACCAGTCCGCCGGAGACGTAGAAGGGCAGGTCGCCGTCCACAAAGGACAAGTCGCCGTTCATGGGATGGGCACGGCCTCCGGGGTACTTGCTGAGCGCAGTCGCTGCGGCAGGCTATCGCGGCCCGTCGCGCGGATGCGCTCGTGACGCAAGGCCTCCACAACTGGACGAGACGGCGGTGTCAGCTTCCCTGTTCGCGTTCTTCGCGGACCTGACGCACCAGGGTGTTGATGAAACGCTCGACCAGTTCCCACTCGTCGTCCGGCAAGGTCGCGGCCGTGCGCAGCGCCATGGCGCGGTTGCCGCTGTAGGAGTCCGGCCCGCCCGCCGTGCGCAGCCCGGCGAGTACGGGCCGGAGCGCCTCGTTGAGTGCGGACTCCGGCTCGGCACTGAGCCACCCGTTGGGCTCCCCGAAGAAGAAACGCTCGACGCCTGCCTGGGTGGAGGCCAGCGGGCCACCCGAGCGGCTCTGGCGCTGGCCCGCCTCCCGGGCCGGCTGGGTGCTGCCCCGCGCTCTCCCGCGGCCGTTGACGAGGTTGGACAGGGATGCCCGGGTGGCTCCGAACGAGGAGGCGATCTCGTCGTAGGAGTGCCGTGAACCGTCGGGCCTCCGTCGTGTCTCCCGCAGGTGGGTGATGCGGCGGATGATCCGGTCGGTGATGTCCTCGTCGGGGGCCTGCCGGCCGTTCAGAAGTATCTCCACGACGTCTTGCGGGACACCGCTGGTGATGGACAACTGCCGTGCGTCGAGGACGTCGCCGCGGCTCTGTCCGTCGCCCAGGAGGGAGTCGATGTGACGGAGGGTCTCGGCGAGCGATTGGCGCGGATCTCTCACCGACGGATCTCCTCACGTCCGGTGGGGCTCGGACTACGCATTGATGACGAGACGATAACCGCTCCCCCGCCAAGCGACCAGGTCAAGCGATACTCCAGTAGCCGGGGATGGATACAACAGTTGACATCACATGCTTGGGGATTGCAGCATCACCAAGTGACCTGACTTCTAGTCAACAGCCTACGGATACGACCACGTTCGTTCCGTGGACGCGGACTCCGGTCGCGCCTGCATTCAGGTCGGCGTGTGCAGGTGCCTCGGATCCCCTGCACTGTCCCAGCCGGACATACAAGAAGCGCCGACGGCACAAGACCCCGCCTCTTGCCGGAGGATCACGTGACGGCCGTCCCTACCCTCCCTCCCCGGTGCGCGACCCGCGCGGCCCACCGCCGCGCGCCCCTGAGCAGCGCTGAGCCGTGTCGCGTTCCGAGGCTGTCGTGACCGCTTTCCAGCCCGGACCCGTGTTTCCGTACGACGCTCAACCGGGCGCCGCGTCCGGGGCCGTGGACGACCGATGGGCCCATGCGCGGGACCAGCGGTTCGCCCGGTTCTTCGGGCGGCGGCTCGCCGACGCGGAACTGTGCGGCAGCACGGCCGAGCGCAGGACGGCGGCCGATGTCACGGCCCTGTTCGAGGAGTGGCTTGCCCTGCGCGAGGCGGCGGGGGGCGGAGGCGAAGCCGACGGCGGGGGCGGACTCGGCGACCGCGAGCAGAACGCCACCACGAACGCACTGGGCTGGTTATTACGCTGGGTCGCCTTCATGGAGTGGGCCGGCCACCCCCAATGGGAGCTGGGCTTCCATCCTGCCGCGCACCGGGCGCCACTCGACCACTTCTTCGACGCAGCCGACACGGGTTGCTGATATCGGTTGCCGACACCGGATGCCGATACGGGTGCGGACGCGCTCCCGAGCACGGGACGGCACCGGGAGGTCAGGGCGCCGTGAAGAGAGTCGGAAAGCGGGGCGCAAGCCATGGCTTGCGCCCCCAGGCGAGCACCCGGCCCCGGGCGATGGCGCGCCACGGGTCGCAGCGGCCCAGCGCGATGAGCAGGAAGGTGACCGGCTCGGTGAGGATGGCGCAGTCCGGCCGGTCCGGCGGGCCCGACGTCACGCTCACGGCGCCGTCGGTGAAGGTGACGCCGAACGCCGGCCCGCCCCGCAGGCGAAGCGCGTAGCGGGCCGTGAATCCGTCACTGGCGGCGGCGTCGACGACACGCTCCATGGCCACCAGCAGGAAGGGCAGACACAGCCCGACCCGAGCACGGTCGATCATGTGCGGCCTGTCGAGCGCGCGAGCGAGGTCGTAGCCGTGGCCCAGCATGTGGGTGAGCAGGTACGAGGCGAGAGTGGACCGGTCCATGGGACCCAGCGGCGTGACGAGCGTCCGGTCCGCGGCTTGGTCCGCGGAGGCCCGGGCGATCGCGTCGAGGAAGCCGTCCGCCTGTGCCACGATCATCGCCGCCAGCGGCTCTGCCTCGCGCTCCCCGAACGCGGCCAGCGAGCGCTCGTTGGCTCCGGCCAGGCTCTGGGGTGTGCCGTCCCCGTACGGGCGTTCGCGGCCCGCCGCAAGATCGGCCATCAACTCGTTGGCCAGCGCCAGATGCGCCGCCGCCTCGCCCACGGTCCATTCCGAGTCCGGTACGGGAACCGTCGTATCGGCCACCGTGCGCAACAGCGCCGCGATGTCCGCGGCGGTCTCGCGTATCGCCTGCCCGAGTCCGTCGGGCAGGATCATCCCCGCGTCCAGCGGCCGCGTCCCTGCTTCCATGTCACCCACTCCCTCGCCGGGCCTGCCACGCCCGTCATGTACTGGCGGGACACCCAACCAGGCGGGAGCGGCCGATGACAACGGTTCGGACGCGGCCCGTTCCGGCACCGCGGCTTCCCGACCCGACCCGACCCGACCCGCTCGCCTCGCCTCGTCTCGGCTCGCCTCGTCTCGTCTCGTCTCGGCTCGGGAGGTCAGACCGCGACCAGCCCGGCCCCGTCGAGCGCCTTCTCGTGCTGCATGCGGGTAAGCCGCGGTACGACGAGGATCGCGAGCGCCGCGGCCGCGGTGTCGATGGCGTCGGAGATGAGCACCTGCCGGACCGCGTTGTGAGCCTCCGGGGCGGTGTCGGTCCTGCGGTGGGCCGGGAAGCCGGCCCGGTCGTCGAGGAACGAGATGATCCACAGCGTCCACCAGGCGTTGACGAGGCCGTGCGGCCGGGGTGCGCCCCAGGGGCTGCCGGCGTCCCAGATGTCGAGTGTGATCCGGCGCGGGAACCACAGGTTCACGATCGGCGTGAACCAGCCTCCGATCGCCCAGCCCCGCCCCTTGGTGTGCCCGGACGGGCTCATCACCTCGGCGTTGACCCGGACTCGGTAGAACCAGCACAGGAACACCACGATGCAGGCGACCAGCGCGACGGTCTGGACGGCGCCGGCTGCGGCGTAGAGCGCGTCCGCGCGGTCGGCCCGGCGGCTTACGGCGTCCCCGATGGCGCCGTCGGCCAGGTCGCCGGACACGTTGTACATGACGAAGTCCGCCCCGATCGCGGACAGGTCCGTGGCGGCGACCAGGCCGAGCAGTACGGCGGTCGCCCGGCCGAGCCCGACGGGTGAGCGCAGCAGGGCCGCGGGCGCCGCCGCGAACGGCTGGGCGGTCGTATCCGGAGCGGTGGCGCACCGGGTGCACAAGGTGCCGCCGGGTGCCGCGGCGAAATGACGGCAGCGCGAACAGATCATGGTGGAGCTTCCCCCGAGGTGTGATCGAAACGCCGGACGCCGTTCCTTCCGGACCCTCACGCGCGGCGTGCGATACATACGAGTTCATCGGAGCCGCAGTCCACTCGGGGGTGGCGCGGGCCCGGCTTTCCCGGCCCGGAGGGTGTCCGGGCCGGAGCGTGCCGGCCGGGGAAGCGTCAGTTGCCGCCTCCGGGCCCGGGCACGGCCTTGCCGCGGGTCCGCCCGCTCTTGCTGAGGCGGAACGCCTGGGCGGCCTCGGCCGGCGGCAGGGCGTGACCGATGGGGACGGTGAGCCGGCCCGTGTCGCTCGTCGACCCCCGCCGGTTCCAGGGTCTCCGGACCACTGCAGCGATTCACAGTAATTATGTATATGCCGGGTATTTCAGGCCCCGGATCGAGCTCACACCGCGACCGCTTGCCGCCTCCGCCCATCTCGTCGTAAGCCGGTGTGCATAGCCGCCGGGCATCGGGGCAGTCGGTGTTGCGTCAGCCCGTAACGGGCGAACACGCAGGTAGTCGATCTGGGAGGGAACATGACGGCGGCGATGACAGAAGCCGTTGCGGACGCGGGCACGGCTGCACTGCCTGAGGTCGCCGACCCGTCGCGGGTTGCTCCGAAGGACGCCCGCGCATTGTCGAAGCTCTTCTTCGACCAACTGGCGTCGCTGGAGGAGGGCACGCCCGAGTACCAGTACGCGCGCAACACGCTGATCGAGATGAACATGTCCCTGGTCCGTTTCGCGGCGGCCCGGTTCCGCAGTCGCGGGCCGGAGGAGATGGAGGACATCGTCCAGGTCGGCATGATCGGGTTGATCAAGGCCATCGACCGGTTCGAGCTCGCGCGCGAGGTGGAGTTCACCTCGTTCGCCGTGCCGTACATCGTCGGCGAGATCAAGCGGTTCTTCCGCGACACCTCCTGGGCGGTACATGTGCCGCGCCGGCTCCAGGAGGCGCGGGTGCAGCTGGCGAAGGCGACGGAGGAGCTGCGCAGCCGGCTGGGCCGCACCCCGACCACGAAGGAGCTGGCGGAGCTGATGTGCCTCTCGGAGGAAGAGGTCGTCGAGGCGAGGCTGGCCTCCAACGGCTACAACTCCTCCTCCCTGGATGCCGCGATCAGCACCAACGAGGAGGGCGAGACCGCGCTGGCCGACTTCATCGGCGCCGAGGACGGGGCGCTGGAGCTGGTGGAGGACTTCCACGCGCTGGCCCCGATGATCGCCGAGCTGGACGAGCGTGACCGGCAGATCATCCATATGCGGTTCGTCGAGGAACTGACCCAGGCCCAGATCGGCGAACACCTCGGCGTATCCCAGATGCATGTCTCGCGGCTGCTGTCGCGGATGCTGGCCCGGCTGCGCGAAGGCCTGCTCACCACACACTGAGCCGGGTCCTGACGGCGACAGAGCGCCCCGGGCACGGCACTTGAGGCCGGGCCCGGGGCGGCACGGTGCGCAAGGTCAGGACAGAGTGCGGCACAGCAGGGCGGCAGGACCCGCGGTGCTGCCCAGACGTGTGGTGAAGGCGATCCCGGCCGCGTACTCGTCGTCGGCGCACTGGCCTTTGTAGTCGCCGTAGGCGAAGTCGCCACCGCCGGCGTCGGCGGGGCGGTTGTCGGACCGGTCGAACCACACGGTCCGCCCGGTGACGCCCAGGCGGCCCCGGGCGGGGACGCAGAGGGCCGCCGACACACGGCCGCCGCGGTGACTGTAGCCGATGAGGAAGCCGTCGGCGGGACACTGGAGTTTGGTGTAGCCCGAGGCCCAGTCGCCGCCTTGCGGGACATGGCGTTCGTCGGTGACGACGGTCTGGGCGCTGCCTGCGGCGCGCAGATCACCCGCTCCGACGTCGGTGCACAGTCCTCGGTCGCCCCTGTGACCCAGGCCGGTCAGCCGCAGGCCGTCGGGGCACACGGCCTTGGAGGCGCCCGGGTCCCAGTCGCCGGCGGCCCGCGCCCGCAGCGACTGGACCTGGTCCCCGTGGTCGGTGGCGAGCATGTGCCAGGAAGGAACCTCCGCCACCGGCCCGGTGCGTGTCGGCGCGGTCATGAGGTGGTGCCATGCGGTACTGCGCCAGTCGGACCCGTCGAGGATGCCGTATCGGTGACCCGCGGAGTCGTAGCGCAGCAGCGACCAGTCGTCGTGCCCTTCCCAGCCGACCAGCGGCCAGTAGGCGAAGTCGCTGTCGTGGTCGGCGAAGTAGTCGGTGATGTTCCCGAACCAGGTACGGCCCGCGGTGCCCGTCTCACCGGCTCCGATGCCGAACTCGCTGATCCACACCGGTGCGGTGAAGTGCCGGCCGCCCTCCTCGGCCACGAAGAAGGCCTCGTCGGTCAGGGCTTGGTACAGCTGGTCGCGGGTCAGGTCCTGATAGCGGGGGTCGTGCGTCTCCCCCATGCCGGTGGCACCGCTGTGGTGGGGGCCGGTGTACCCGTAGAAGTGGGCGGAGTAGACCAGCTGGTGGGTGGCCACGAGGGTGTGCGAGAGCGTACGCGCGGGGGTGAGGGCGGGACGGCCGTGCGGCAGCCCGTCGACGGGCACGCCGGTCCAGTTGATGCCCTCGATGACGATGAGGAGATGGGGGTCGGCCTCGGTGAGGATGCGATCCGCGGCGAGTTGGGCGGCGGCGTACCAGTCGTGGTCGTCGCCCAGGCCCCAGTTGGGGTCGTCCATGACGTCACGGCGCACCTCGTTGTAGAGGTCGGCTCCCACCACACGGGGGTCGGAGGCGTAGCGGCGCGCCATGAAGACCCAGTCGTCAGCCCATTGCCGGGTGGACTGCCGGGTGTTCCACCGCTCGTTGCCGTCGATGCCGCAGCACCAACGGGTGGTGTTGGTGTGGTTGTTGAGGATGACCGCGAAGCCGTCACCGGTGAGCGCGGCCACCACGGCGTCGTAGACCTGGAGCGGCGTCTTGCCGCGCAGCTGCGGGTTGGCGGTGACGGCGGTGTCCGGCACGGGAGCCGTCGCATGGATCATCTCGTTGGAGAACGGCAGCCGGATGCTGTTGATGCCGAGTTCGTGGAAGTCGGCGAGCAGCTTGGGCAGCGCGACTCGGTCCAGGCCGAGGGGAATGCCGTGGGAGTCCTGGCCGGCATGGTGGCCGGCGGGATCGGTGCTGCTGCCGCTGCCGGTCCAGGACCCTTGTGCGCCGTCCCAGTTGGCCGACCTCAGCCGGAAGCGTCTGCCCGCGGCATCGACGATGTACCGGCCGCGGGTGGACAACGGCGGCTGCCAGGTGTCGGCCACCGGTGCGGTGGCGGCGGTGGTCCGGGGCGAGGGCTGCGGGGCGGCGGTGACCGCGGCGGGCGCCGAGGTCAGCAGGAGGAAGGCCGCGGCCACTCCTGTCAGGTGCTGGACAAGTCTGATGGTCGGCATACGGCTCTCTGGTGAGTGAGCGGTGGTGCGCGGACGGGGGGTGGCGCGGCCGACAGGCGCCTCGGTGCGTGGTGCCCGTCGGCGGGATCCCCGCGCGGCGGCCGGACTCGGCCGTCGGCGGGCAACGGCCGCCAGTGTACGGAGGAACCACCGCTGCCGGCTCCGCGCACGCAGGAACAGCCGCCGAGTCCTGGTCCCGAGGCATCAAGAGGGGCTCGGCACCCGCACCGCCAGCAGGGCCACGTCGTCGTCGTTGTCCGGCGGGCGCGCCCGTGCCAGCAACTGGTCCGTGAAGGACTCCAGGGGGCGGTGGGCCAATGACGCCGCATGCCGACGCAGGCGGTTCAGGCCCTCGTCCAGGGTGTGGCCCGGGGACTCGATCAGGCCGTCGGTGTACAGAAGCAGGGTCGCCCCGGGCGGCAGCTCCACCGTCGCGTCGGGACGGGCCTGGTCGGGCGTGACGCCGAGCAGGATCCCGTGGCCGTCGGTCAGATAGCGGGCCACGCCCTCGCGGGTGATCAGCAGCGGAGGTGGATGGCCCGCATTGGTCCAGCACAACTCGAACCCCCCGGCGTCGGTCGTCGTCATCCGGGCGAAGACCAGCGTGGCCATGGAGACTTCCGCGATGTGCTGGGTCGCTTGGTCGAGGCTTTCCACGATCGCGCTCGGCGGCGCCTGCTGGGACAAGGCGTAGGCACGGAGCATATTGCGCAGCTGGGCCATGCCGGCCGCCGCGTCCAGGTCGTGGCCGACGACGTCACCGATGGCCAGAGCGGTGGCGCCGTCCGTCAGCGTGAACGCGTCGTACCAGTCCCCGCCGACATGTGAGGCGTCCGGGGCGGGCAGGTAACGGACGGTCATACCGCGGCCGGGCATGTGCGGCAGCTGCGGCAGCAGATGGCGCTGCATGGTCTCGGCGACCTTGCGCTGCCGTTGGTAGAGGCGGGCGTTCTCCAAGGCGAGGCTGGCGCGCCGGGCGATGTCCTCCAGCAGGACGATGTCGGTCGCGGTGAACCGCTCGGGCTGGTCGGCGCGGCCGAGGGTGAGGGCGCCCAGTACTTCGTGCAGGCTGCGGATGGGGACCACGACGGCCGAGTGCATGCCGGTCGCCTCGAACAGGCGCCGCTGCTCGACCGCGATACCGGAGTCGGGCGACCCCTGATAGGTCTCGGGGCCGACGAGGGTGGAGGCGACGCCGCGCAGGGCTCGGGACAGAGGCATCGGCGACTCCTGCGGCACCGGCGGCATGGGCCCCTGGAGGTCCTCCCGGAACACCACGGTGCCGCCTTCGGCATGGGCGACCGCGAAGCGCCGCACCTCGTCCCCTTCGCCGATCAGGTCGATGACGGCCCAGTCGGCGAGGCGAGGCACCACGAGGGCGATCAGGCGGCGCAACGCCACGCCGATGTCCAGGGTGGAGGTGAGCAGGGTGGTCGTCTCGGCGAGCAGTGCGAGCCGTTCCAGGTCGGAGAGCCGTCCGCTGGCAGGTGGCCGCTGGGCGGGCCGCCCGGCCCGGCTTGCGGAGTGAAAGAGGACGAGCGTGGTCGCCGGCCGGACGCCGATGTCGCAGGGAGTGGCCAGCCATGCCACCGGCAGCAGCGTGCCGTCGCCGCGCTCGAGCCACACGTCGCCGCCCTGATCCGTGCGCCCGGCGAGGAAGCACTCCCGGAGCCGGCACTGAGCCCGCGGCACGGTTTCCCCGGCGCTGTTGCGGTGCAGCAGATCGTGGGCGTCCTGGCCGATCAGACCGGACGCGGGACGGGCCAGGAGTTGTTCGCCGCGCGTGTTGACGCCGACGATGCAGCCCTGCTCGTCCGCCAGGTACGCACCCGTGCCGAGGGCGTCGAGGGCCCTGACAACCGCGTCCTTCGAACCACACGGGCCGGTCATGGCCTGCCTCCCCTCACCGGAGAAACGCCTCGGCCACTCCCTTTCATTGTCCCCCGAGGGGCACGGGCGATGCTCCCGGCGCGAGGGCGCGATACAACGCCGCGCCCAAGCGGGGCGGATGCGGCGTTTCCGGGCCGACGCCGTAGCGCACCTGCCGTTCGACGCCCCGGCGATCCCCCGGCAGCTCCCCGGACGGCCCGCACTGCCGTAGCAGTCGACGGCGGTTCGCCGCGCGGCGTTTCGTCCGGTCAGACGGGATGACGCAGTGCGGCGCTCACGGCGTTCATGATCGGTCCCGGGTACGGCGGCACCAGGGCGCCCTCGACCAGCACCGTGGGTGTGCCCCGCACGCCGCGCTCGTCCGCCCGCGCGGTGACGTACGGCGGCCAGTCGAGGTGGACGCCGTCGCGCACGCACGCCGAGAAGGAGTGACTGAGGCCCACCCTCATACCCAGGGCGATCAGTTCCTCCTGGGGGAGCCCTGGGCCGCCCTCGGGGGCTGGCCGGCGAACAGCGCAGCGTGGTACGCCGCGAACCCGCCGCCGTCGGCGGCGCATCCGGAGGCCGCGGCGGCCCGGGCGGAGTAGTCATCGGTGGACATCTGGTCGAGCATCGCCACGGGATGGCCGATGACACGGATCCGGCCGTCGGCCACCAGGCCGTCCAGCACCGGACCCGAGGACTCGGCGAACATCCGGCAGTACGGGCACTGGAAGTCGATGTACGCGTCGAGTGCCACGGGTCCGTCACCGACGACGCCGTCACCGTCCTCATTGGTGTACCCCGGCAGTCGGACCGGCCGGAGGGGTGCTCGCGCATTCATGCGGTTCCTCCTCACGCAGAGCCGCCCCCGACAGGATCGGCCCGGCCGGGTCAGCCGCCGCTCCTCGGCCAGACCTCCGGACCGCCACCGTGCCACTCGATCAGCGGGGACTCGGCCACGTCAACCTCGTCCCAGCCCTCCAGACCGGCCCGCTGGAGCAGGACGGCCAGATCGTGCAAGCTGTACGCCATCCCGAGGATCTCGCCGTCGGACCGGACTCGTCGGCCGCCGGTCTCGGAGGGCGCGGACACGATCACGCGCTGCTCGCTCATACCTTCACCCTCGCCCGCGGATCGCTCCCGCGCATGTCGAGCCATGGGCGTCGTTCCGTGCCCCGCCGCGGGGCCCGACTCGGGGCGCCCGCACGGCCGCGCGCAGGACGAGCCGCTCGCCCCGGGCCGGCCGCCGTGCGGCAGGATGGGGCCATGAGCGTAGTCAAGATCAACGTATTGACCGTCCCTGCCGAGCAGCGCGAGACGCTGGAGAAGCGCTTCGCCTCCCGGGCCCATGCCGTGGAGAGCTCCGACGGGTTCGAGTGGTTCGAACTCCTCAGGCCGGTCGAGGGGACCGACACCTACCTCGTCTACACGCGCTGGCGTGACGAGCAGTCCTTCCAGGCATGGATGGAGGGTCCCATGAAGGCGGCCCACCAGGGCGGTGGCGCGGAGGGCGGCGAGCGGCCCAAGCCGGCCGCGAGCGGGTCCACTCTGTGGTCCTTCGAGGTCGTGCAGCAGGCAGCGCCGAAGACCGCGTGAGCAAGGCCGAAGCAGGACGGTGTCCCGTCCGCCGCGGCCGGGCGGCCGTGGCGGACGGGACACCTTGGGGTCCGGTCGGGGTCAGTGCGCGGGTGCGTCCGTGACCACGACCTCCTCGATGCTCCGCTCGATCTGCTGGGGACGCGACGCGGTCGCCTTCGCCCAGTAGTAGATGCCCAGGGAGAAGGCCGCGACGACCGCCATGTCCCACCACAGACCGATGTGGTCCTGGCCGCCGAAGCCGCCCTGCCAGGAGATCAGGCCCAGGCCCACCAGGTAGGCGGGCAGCCACTGGGCGGACTTCCAGTCCAGACGGGGAGCATCCGGCAGGCCCTTGCTCGTGGCGTACCAGGCGTAGCCGCCGAGGAGCACATAGCCGAGGACGATCGCGACGCCCAGGCGCCACAGCGTGTCCCAGCCGGCCCAGTAGATGATGAGGTTGGCGACCACGAAGGACAGCGGCGAGATCACCTTGCCGGCCGGCAGGCGGTAGGGGCGCTCGAGGTGCGGGAGCCGGTCCGCGAAGACGCCGTAGGCCAGCGGCGCGCCGGCGTACATCAGGACGCTCGCGGAGGTGATGAACCCGACCAGCTCCTGCCAGCTCGGGAAGGGCAGGAAGCAGATCACGCCGGTGAAGAACGAGATCGCGAGACCGAACCACGGCACCCCGCGGGCGTCGGTCTTCTCGAAGAGCTTGGGCGCGTAGCCGTTCTTGGCCAGGCCGTAGGACACGCGCGAGGTCGCGGTGGTGTAGATCAGGCCGGTGCCACCGGGGGAGATCACGGCGTCGATGTACAGCACCACGCTCAGCCAGCCGAGGCCCACCAGCGTCGCGAGGCCCGCCCAGGGACCGCTGATCCCGGGGAAGTCGAGCTTGGCCCAGCCGTGGGCGAAGGAGCTGAGCGGCAGCGCGCCGATGAAGACGATCTGGAGGAGCACATAGATCGCGGCGCCGATGGCCACCGAGCCGAGCGTGGCGCGCGGCAGGTCACGCTTGGGGTTACGGCTCTCGCCCGCCAGCTGGATCGCCTGCTCGAAGCCGAGCAGGGCGAAGATGATGCCGCTGGAGCTGATGGCGCCCAGCACGCCCTTGGCTCCGTACGGGGCGAACCCCTGGGCGGTGAAGTTGTGCGGGTGGAAGTTGCCCACCGCGATGATGAAGATGGCGCCCAGCGGAACGGCGATCTTCCACCAGGTGGCGGCGCTGTTGGTGTGGGCCAGGATGCGCACACCCAGGAAGTTCACCGCGACGAAGACGGCCATCAGGACCACGGCGACGGTGAAGCCGCTGGGCGTCAGCGTGCCGTCGGCGTGCTGGAAGCCCTTGGCGAAGTCCCAGTGAGCGGCGTAGCCGATCATGGCCTCGACCTCGATCGGGGCCACGGTGGCGGCCTGGAGCCATGCGAACCAGCCGAAGGACATGCCGGCCAGGCCGCCGAAGGCGTAGTGCGGATAGCGGGCCGTGCCGCCCGCCACCGGGAACATGCCGCCGAGCTCGGCGTGCACGAGGGCCAGCAGGACGATCGCCACCGTGCCGACCAGCCAGGAGATGACAGCCGCGGGACCGGCCATCACGACGGCCTTCTGCGCGCCGTAGAGCCAGCCGGACCCGATGATGGAACCGACCGAGGCCCACATCAGTCCGATCAGGCCGACGTCCCGTCGCAGACCGCCGGTCTGGTCACGTGTGACGTCGGGGGCTGCATGGTCGAGTTTCACCATGTCAAGGGGCCTCTCATTATGTGAACACCGAATTAACGCAATGGCGGCTCACAGTAGGAATCGAGGCGCCCTGAGCAGAAGGGTGTAGCTCAAGATTTGACCGTTTAAGAGGAGCATCCTTTGCATGCTCTTTGCACAGGTCATACGGGGTGACGGAATGTCTCTATTCAGTTGCGAAATGTGAGAAGAGAGTGAGACAAGCTAGCTTGGGCGAGAAATAGGCGCCTCAAGCAACGGAATCCGGACCGCGAAAGACCGCTGGAGATGACGATGTCCCGACCGGATGCCCGCCGGCCGATCGTGGTCGGCGTCGACCCCGATCCGACGCAGCGGAGGGCTTTGGCCTGGGCGGCCGACGAGGCCGCGCTACGGGGAGTGCCGCTGCGTCTGGTCCATGCCGAGAGCGTGCCGACCGCCGAGTTCCGTCGATGGGAGATGCCGGCCTCGTGGCAGGAGCGGGACCGCACCCTGCACGCGGCCGGGGAACGGGCGCTCAAGGAGGCGGCGGGCTTCGTGGCGGCCCGGCGACCGCAGGTCGAGGTGTGCGCCCTCCCGGTGGAGGGGCACCCCGCGCGGGTCCTGGAGGAGGAGAGTCACGGTGCCACGGCCGTGGTCCTCGGATCTCGGCATCTGAACCGGATGAAGGGGTGGCTCAGCTCAGAGTCGGTCGCCCTGCCCGTCCTCGCGCATACCCGCTGCCCCGTGGTGGTGGTGTCCCAGCCGGAAGGCGTCACCGAACAGCCCGGGTACTTCGTCCTCGGCGTGGACGGCAGCGAGCGCGGCGCCTGCGCTGTCGACTTCGCCTTCGAGGAGGCGTTCCTGCACGGGGCGGCGCTGCGGGCGCTGTACGTCTGGCGGCCGGGACTGCTCGGGGTACTGGACGAGCACACGGCGCGACAGGAGTGCCGGCGTCTGCTCTACGAGACCGTCGCCGGCCGCAGTGCCGACTACCCCGACGTCGAGCTGCACCACGAACTCGTCAGCGGACATCCGGCGGTGGCGCTGACCGAGGCATCCGCCCACGCACTCGGCCTGGTGGTGGGAACCCGGGGGCACGACGGCCTCACCGGCACCATGCTGGGCTCGGTGAGCCAGGGTGTACTGCGCCACGCCCGCTGCCCCGTGATCGCCGTACCGCAAGCCCCTGGGTGAGGCCGCCGGGACCGAGGGGAGGCGGCAGGTGACGGCCGGTGGGGACCGCAGGCCCGCGCTCCCCACCGCTCACCCCGTCATGCCGAACCGTTCGGTGACCCGTCGGCGCCGGGCGCCTCGCCACCCCCCGCCGGTCCGGCCGAGCGGTCCCCCTCACCCGGGACCCGGGCTCGTGGCGGCACGGGGCGCAGGTCGCCGGGTGCACGGTCCGAGGGACCGCCGTTCGCTTCGCGCCGGTCCCGCTCCTCCTGCCGCAGCACATCGAGCACGGCAGAGCCGTCGACGGTCTCCCGTACGACGAGCAGGTCGCTGAGCCGGTCCAGGGCCCGTCGGTGGTCCCGGAGCAGCCCCGTCGCCCGCTCCTCGGCCTCGCGGAGCAGACGCGCGGCCTCCTCGTCGATGATCCGCTGGGTCTGCTGCGAGTACGGCTGGAAGGCGGGCTCCTCGGCGGTCTCGCCCAGCTGGTTCGGATGGGCGGTCGCGTAGCCGACGGGGCCGAGGGCCGGCGACAGACCGAAGTCACGGACCATCCGCGTGGCGATCTGGGTGGCGCCCGCCAGGTCGTTGGCGGCGCCACTGGACCCTTCCCCGAAGACGACGAGTTCGGCGGCCCGGCCGCCGAGCCTGACCGCGAGCAGGTCGGTCAGATAGTCCTCGCTGTACAGATGGCGTTCGGCCTCGGGCAGTTGCTCGGTCACCCCCAGCGTCATGCCCGACGGCAGGACGGTGACCTTGGCGACGGGGTCGGCGTGCTCGCACAGCGCGGCGACCAGGGCGTGGCCCGATTCGTGCACGGCGACGGCGTGGCGTTCCTCGGGCAGCAGGGCGTTGGACGCCTCGCGGCGGCCGAGCAGGACGCGGTCGCGGGCGGCGTCGAGGTCGTTCGGCTCGATCAGCACGCGGTCGGCCCGGACGGCGTTGATGGCGCCCTCGTTGACCAGGTTGGCGAGGTCCGCGCCGGAGAATCCCGGCGTGGCCCGGGCGACGATGTCGAGATCGACGTCGGGGGCCAGGGTCTTGCCGCGTGCGTGCACCCGGAGGATGGCGGCACGTTCGGCCTGGTTGGGCAGCGGGACGGTGACCTGCCGGTCGAAGCGCCCAGGGCGCAGCAGCGCGGGATCGAGGGCTTCGGGCCGGTTGGTGGCGGCGAGGACGACGATGCCCGTCGACTGGTCGAAGCCGTCCATCTCGGCCAGCATCTGGTTGAGGGTCTGCTCGCGTTCGTCGTTGCCCCCGATCCGCCCGCTGCCCGCGCGCCGGGCACCGACGGCGTCGATCTCGTCGATGAAGATGATGGACGGTGCACGTTTGCGGGCCTCGTCGAACAGGTCACGCACACGGGACGCGCCGACCCCGACGAACATCTCGACGAAGGCCGAGCCGGTCACCGACAGGAACGGCACATCGGCCTCCCCCGCGACGGCCCGGGCGAACAGTGTCTTACCCGTGCCCGGCGGCCCCACCATGATCACTCCGCGGGGCCCCTTGGCACCGGCGGCCGCGTAGCGGGACGGGTTGCGCAGGAAGTCGACCACCTCGCTGATCTCCTGCTTGACACCGTCGTATCCCGCCACGTCGTCGAACCTGGTGGTCGGGCGTTCCGCCTCGATGATCTTGGCTCGGGAGCGGCCGATGGCGCTCAGTCCGCCCGTCATGGAACGCGCGGCGCGACGGCCGATCCACCAGAAGACGCCGATGAGGAGCAGCACCGGCAGGAGGGCTGACAGCACCGATGTGAACGGGTTGCCGCCGCTCTTGCTCTGGGACGCGGTGATCTGCACGTGCTGGGACTGGAGTTGCTGCTGGAGCGGTCCGGTGCCCAGCGCCGTCGGGAGCTGGGTGGTGAACTTGGTGCCGTTCTTCAGGGTGCCGCTGACCGCACCCTTGTCGTTGATGTCGACGGTCTTCACCTGGCCCACGCCGACCTTGGCGACGAAGTCGCTGTAGGTGAGGTGGGTGGGTGAGGGGCCCGAGGGGGCGCGGACGAGCATGAGGACGACCAGGAAGACCACCCAGACCAACGGCATGATCCACCACTGCCAGCCCGCCCGGGGCTGCTGGGTGGGCGGCCTCGGCGGTTCCCGTGGCGGTCCGGACTTGGCCGGCGGCGTGAGATGCCGGTGCGGCATCCGCACTCGCGTGATCACCGTGCACCGCCTCCTTCGAGAGGCGGGCGGGACGGCGCCGTCGGCGGACCATGGCACACGTGCCACCGGCCTCCACTTCCCATGGTCCCTCCGACGCGTCCGTCCGACGCGTCGTGCCCCGGTCAGTCCTTCAGGGTCGACTCCACGAGGTCCCGCGCCAGGTCGAGGTTGTGCTGAAGCGGCAGGCCGTAGTCGCTGAACCAGTCGTCCGTGGCCTCCGGGTGCGGTCCGGTGACGCCGACGCGGCCCGCGCCGAACCGGGACACCACCGCGGCGGGCATGCCGTTGTCGTAGGTGGCCAGGACCGTCGTGTCCGCGTCCGCGCGCTCGTCGAGCACGAAATAGGGCCCGTCCTGGAAGAACACGGTGCGGGGCCGGCCACGCCACTGCACCCCGACCAGGGTGTTTCTCTCGTCGTCGACCGAGGACCCCGCTGAGGAGATGTACTGATCGGTGTCGCCGGGCAGCAGGCCGAACCCGGGGGTGGCTCCGGCCAGATAGCCGCCCAGGCAGAAGCCCAGGTAGCGGCCGCCTCCCTGGACGAAGTCACGGATCGCTCCACGCTGCCGCCGCAGCCTCCAGTAGGCCCGGCGGAGCGTGCCGCCGCCCGGCTGGGCGTACACCTGGGCCCGGGCGAGCGACTCGGCCGACAGCGGCAGCTCCTCGCGGGGGCCGGTGAAGCGTACGTCCAGGTCCCAGGGTCCGTCGGCGAGAAGTCCGGCGACCGCCTCGGGGCAGCCGGGCAGCGAGGCCGGGCCGCGGTAGACGAGCGCCAGGGGGCGGTGCCCGCTCCCGGAACGGTTCATCTGCGTCATGTCCTGTTCACCACCCCTGGTTCACACTCCTTGTTTCCGCGCGCCCGGTGCGGACGGGCGGCTGTTCCCGCGGCCCGGAGGCGGAGCGCTCGACCAGTCCCTCGGCGGGGAGACCGAGCCAGCTCGTCCCCGGCGTCAGCCGTTCGCCCTTCATGACCAGAGACAGCGCCCCGAGCCGAACACCGTCGCCCACCACCGCGTCGTAGAGCACGATCGATCGGGTTCCGATGCCGGCACCGGAGCGGACGGTCACCTTGGACATCTTCATGACGCGGTCTTCGAACAGATGCGTTTGCAAGGAGACATTCGGACCGATCGTGGCGTCGTCACCCACCTCCACCAAGTCGAATTCCGTGAGGAAAGTGGTGCCGATCCAGGTACGCCGGCCGATGCGGGCGCCGAGGAGACGGAGCACCGGCGGCAGGAACGGTGTGCCCACCAGCGTACCCACTCCCGCCGGGACCGCGGCGGCCTCGTAGAGGCCCGTGACGAACTCCGTGCGCCGGACGAACAGGCTCCACAAAGGCTCGACGCGCGGCCGGTATCTGCCCACGACCAGGCGCTTGACCACCACGCAGAACACGATGACGGCCAGTGACCCGCCCATGGCCAGGAAGGGCGACAGCGGCACCGCCGCCGGCCCCACGGCGCGGGCGAGGACCGACAGTACCGCCAGATACAGGTAGGCCCCGCCGACCAGCACCGCGGGCGGCACGGTGGCGCGGAAGAACTCGATGCCCAGGCGGCCGAGTACCGCTGTGCGGGTCGGCCGGTATGTGAGTTCCTCGGGGTACGAGCCGCTGCTCTGGCGCACCGGCAGCCGCAGCGCGGGCGAACCCAGCCAGTTGGTTCCGGCCGGTACCCGGTCCGGCGGCGGGACGGTCGCCACACCGACCAGCGAGTTCGCCCCCAGTTCCGTTCCCGCCGGTACGAGCGCCGCGTTGCCGACGAAGGCGCGGCTGCCCACCTCGGTGGGCCCGAACGCCATCCGGTCGGCCGCGAAGGCGGCGGATCCGACGCTCGCCATGTCCGCCACGAAGCTGCACTCCCCCAGGGTGAGCAGATCCGGGTCGAGGTATGCGGTCGTGGAGACCTCGGCGCCCCGGCCGACGCGCGCCCCGAGCAGTCGCAGCCACGGCACGGTGTAGAGGGTCGCGTAGAGCGAATTGGTGAAGGCGAGGCTGTATGCCAGCAGCCTGTCCGCGACCCACTTGCGGACACCGAGCGAGGAGCGGGCCGGGTGGATGCCGAGGGGCACCGCGGGCAGGACCACTCGTTTCCCGACGGCGACCGAGCAGCACACCGTGCCCACCCAGAGCGGGCCGACCAGCGCGGTGGCGGCCACGGCCGCCCCTGTGCCCCAGCGCACCCACGCCGAATAGAGCAGTGCCAGGCACGGCAGGCCCATGGCGGGCACGGCCAGTTCCAGGAAGACGAGGCCGAGCAGCGCGGCGACCAGCTGACGGGGCCGCCACCGGTCCGTGCCGCCGCACCTGCCCAGCATGGTCTCCACGGCCGGGGCGAGCGCCTCGACCGGGCGGGAGGGGGATCCGGCACGGCGTGCCCTGGCAGGGACCACCTCGTCAGGACCCAGCACGGACTGTTCACCGAGCCCGGAGCGGGGACCCATGCGGGACCCGGGTTCGAGCACCGCGTTGGCGCCGACGAACGCCCCCTCGCCGATGGTGATCGGAGCGACCGTCACCCATCCGTCCGCGACCTGCCAGGTGCGCAGCGTGGCACCGTAGCCGATCGCGGCGTCGCTGCGGATGGTCAGCAGGGTCGGCAGGGCGATCATGCCGGTGGCGATGGTGGTGCGGGCTCCGACGCGCGCACCGAGCAGCCGCAGACAGGGGGCCATCATCGGGGAGCCGCTCAGCGTCCCCAGCGGGCTGAGGCCCAGGAGCAGGCCCAGGCTCCACAGACGCAGATAGGTCGCTCCCCAGAGCGGGTAGCGGCCCGGGCGGATACCCGCCGCCAGCGGGCGCGCCAGGACGAAGGGCACGATCCAGCGCACGACGGTGTAACCGGCCAGCACCACGCCGGCCAGTTCGACGATCGGCCAGTCCGAGATCCCCCCGTGCTGTGCGGCGTACAGGGCGACCGGCAAGGTGAACAGGAGCAGCGTCATGTACAGCACTCCCGCCTGGACCAGCCCGGCGCGCGCGATCCGGCCGCTTCGGTGGCGGAGCGGCGCTGGGCGGGGCGGGGCCACCGAGGACGCGGCGGCGGCCGGGGTGCGCAGTCGGGCCGCGAACGTCCGGACGGTCGGGTTCCCGTAGAGGTCACGCAGCGTGGGGCCGGTTTCGCCGTCCTGGCGCAGCAGCGACACGGCCCGGGCGGCGAGCAGGGAGTGGCCCCCGAGGTCGGTGAAGAAGTCCGCCTCCGCAGAGAGCTGGTCCGGGGCGATGCCGAGCACCTGGGCCCAGACGTCCCGCACCCGCGTCTCCCACTGGCCGCGGGCGGGCACCACCGGGCCGTTCGCCCTGAGCAGGCGGCCGGTCGGGGCCGGCAGCCGTCTGCGGTCGACCTTGCCGCTGGGCATGGCCGGCAGCCGGTCGAGGATGTCCACGTACGACGGCACCATGTAGTCGGGCAGGGTGCGGCGCAGGCGCTCGTGCAGCCGGGCGGCGAGGACGTCGTCACCCGAGCCGTCCGGGTCCGGGTCCTGTGGGGTGCGTACGACGTAGGCGGCCAGGGCCTTGCCGTACTCGCCGTCGTCGTGCCCGTTCCCGTCCGTGCCCGGCGTGGGGACGAGCGCCGTGACGGCCTCGGCCACGTCCGGATCCTCGAGCAGTACGTTGTCGATCTCGTCGAGCGCGACCCGGTAGCCGCGGATCTTGACCTCGGCGTCGGCCCGGCCCAGATATTCGATCTCCCCGTCGTCGGTTATCCGCCCGAGGTCCCCGGTGCGGTAGAGCCGGCCGCCGGAGGGAGTCGTGGGGTTCTCGATGAATCGGTCGGCGGTCAGGTCCGGCCGGCCCACGTAGCCACGGGCGAGACCCGGTCCGCCGAGGCAGATCTCACCGACCGAGCCGGGCGGCACGGGCCGGCGCCGTTCGTCGAGCAGGACCACCGAGTACGTCGGCAGAGGCCGTCCGATGGTCACGGGCCGTCCGGGAAGCAGTTCCTTCCAGGTGGCGGTCACGGTGGCCTCGGTCGGCCCGTATGTGTTGAGGATGCGGCGTCCCGGCCTGCTCCACCGCTCGACGAGCTGACCCGGGCATGCCTCGCCGCCCACGGCGATCGTCCGGATCTTCGGCAGTTCCCGTGGAATCGTCGCCAGCAGCGTCGGAACGCAGTACAGCACCGTGACGCCGTGCTCCTCCAGAAAGTCGGCGAGGTCGGCGCCGAGCCGCCCGGGACCCGCCGGTCCGGCGACGAGTGTGGCGCCCGCCGTCCACGTCGGCCAGATCTCCTCGATGGAGAAGTCGAACGAGATGGTCATGCCCTGGTACACCCGGTCGTGGGCTCGTACGTCGTAGACGGGAGTGACGACACGGAGGAAGTTGCAGATGCTCGACTGGGCGATCTCGACGCCCTTGGGCCTGCCGCTGGAGCCGGAGGTGTACATGATGTACGCGAGCGGGTCGTCGCCGCCCGCGTCCGCCCGGTCCGGGCGGGTGGTGGGCAGGGAGCCGAGTGCACCGGCGCACGCGTCGAGGTCGATCACCCTGCACCTCGCCGGCACCCGTTCCTGCGACGCCCCGGGGGCGAGTGCGGATACGGTCAGCAGTGCGGCCGCGCCGGCGTCACCCAGGACGAAGGCGACCCGGTCGGGTGGGGACGCGGGATCGATCGGGATGAACGCCGCGCCGGCCTTGCCGACCGCCAGCAGGGACGCGTACATGTCCTCCGAGCGCGGCAGCAGCAGCGCCACGCGCGCGCCCGGGCCGATGCCCGCGCGGCGCAGGTAGTGGGCTATCCGGTTGGCACGGGCGTCGAGGTCGGCGTAGGTCAGCCGCCGCCCGTCGCACTCGAGCGCCACGGACGACGGCGCCTTGTCGCAGGCCGATTCGTAGAAGCCGTGCAGTCTGCGGGCCGAGCCCGTCTTCCTCGGTCCGGCGTGACCTCCAGCCGGGAAGACGGGCGGGGCGGAGGTGCTGGAGGCCATGGGGCTCACTCTTTCCCGAGCGCAGGGCGTTCGCTCGCCTGTCGGTAACCCGTCCAGCCTGTCCGATGGCCGCTGAGAGAGCGCTGAGAGAGACGGGAAGGCAGAAAACGCGGCGCTCGGTGCGCCGATGGCCCCGGCCTTTTTCCTCGTACGTCCGTCCGCGTGCTTCCGGGTACGTCCTCCTGGTGCCTCGGAAGGCGGGGCCGTTCCCGGGAGGCGGACGCGCGGGGAAGCCGAGCAGCGGGCGCCGGCCGCCCGCCGTGGCCGCACCGACGGGAACGTCGAACGCCCGCCGCTCACAGGGGGGTTGAGCGAAGATCTCCCGAGGAGGCGTGCGGGACCCTCCCGTTCAGTGCGCGATGCCGTCGATCAGGTCGCGTGCGCCCTGCCGGAGGAGGGCGACGGCGACGGAGGTGCCGAGGGTGGCCGGGTCGAGGCGGCCGGCCCACTCGTGAGCGTTGAGCACGGTCTTGCCGTCCGGGGTGAACACGCAGGCCCGCAGCGAGAGTTCCCCGCCGCGCCCGGCACGGGCGAACCCGGCGATCGGGCTGTTGCAGTGGCCTTGCAGGACGTGCAGGAACATGCGCTCGGCGAGGGTTTCGCGGTGTGTGTCGGGGTCACCGAGGCCGCTTACGGTCTCGATGGTGTCGGTGTCGTCCTCACGGCACTGGAGGGCGAGAACACCCGCGCCGATCGGCGGCATCATCGTCTCCACCGGCAGGATCTCGCTGACCACGTCGGTGCGGCCGATCCGCTGCAGACCGGAGACGGCGAGGAGCAGGGCGTCGGCTTCCCCTGCGGCGAGCTTGTCCAGGCGGCGGTTCGCGTTGCCGCGCATCGGGACGCACTGGAGGTACGGGTGGGACGCGGCGAGCTGCGCGGTGCGGCGCACCGAGGAGGTGCCGATGCGTGTTCCGGCGGGCAGTTCGTCGAGAGTGCGGCCCGCGGGGTCGACGAGCGCGTCCCGGATGTCGTCGCGCTTGAGGAAGGCGGCGAACATCGTGCCGGCCGGCAGGGGACGGTCGGCGGGAATGTCCTTGACGCAGTGGACCGCCAGATCGGCCTCACCCGCCAGCAGTGCGGCGTCGACTTCCTTGGTGAAGGCGCCCTTTCCCTCCACGCGGGAGAGGTCGCCCATCCACTTGTCACCGGTCGTCTTCACCGGGATCACCTCGGTGCGCACCGTCGGGTGGAGCGCGGCCAGTTCGGCCCGGACTCTCTCCACCTGGGCGAGCGCCATCGGAGAGTCGCGGGAGACGATGCGGATGAGGTCGACGGGCATGAGGGCACGATAGTCCCTCGGCAGGGGCCGGGCGTACGATCTCCGGTTTGCCGCGTACGTCCCCGGGTACTGCGAGGCGTCGTCCGAGCGCATTCACCGACCGGGAGGTGCCTTATGTCCGCCCCCACCCCTTGCGCGTCCAAGGTGGCCCTGATCACCGGTTCCGACTCCGGCATCGGCCGCGCCACCGCCGTCCGGCTGGCCGAGGCGGGGATGGACATCGGCATCACCTGGCACAGCGACCACAAGGGCGCCGAGGAGACCGCCGAGGAGGTGCGCGGCAAGGGACGCCGGGCCGCCGTGGCACATCTGGACCTCACCCGGCTGCCCGCCGCCGCGGACACGATCGACGAGCTGGCTGAGGAACTCGGGCGTATCGACGTCCTGGTCAACAATGCCGGAACGGGGACGGCCACCCCCTTCCTGGATCTGGAGCCGGACGAGGTGCGCCGGGTTCTGGACGTCGACTTGCTCGGCCCGTTCCTGTGCGGACAGCGGGCGGCACGACGGATGATCCGGCAGGGCGACGGCGGCCGGATCGTCAATGTGACCTCCGTGCACGAACATCAGCCACGGGTGGGTGCCGCCCCGTACTGCGCGGCCAAGGGCGGCCTCGGTCTGCTCACCCAGGTCATGGCCCTGGAGCTGGCCGAGCACGGCATCACCGTCAACTCGGTGGCACCGGGCGAGATCGCCACGCCCATGACGGGCCAGGAGGACACGGACGTGCACAGCCGGCGCCGCACGGGCATTCCGCTCGGGCGCCCGGGCGACGCCCGCGAAGTCGCGGCCGTGATCGCCTTCCTCGCCGGTCCCGACGCCTCGTACGTCACCGGGGCGTCCTGGAGCGTGGACGGTGGCATGCTGCGGATGGGCCCGATGGCCGGATCGCATCTGACCGGCGACGACTGGCGGCGTCCTTGAGCGCGGGTCCCCGGCGGGCGCGGGCAGAGGACGCGTGGACGCCGTAGGCACAACGCCCCGCGGACAGCACACGAGCCCCCTCCGCATGCCGGGGAGGGGGCTCGTCACGGAGCGCCGGGCAGGCCTTGCACCTGCATCTCCCCACAGGAAGCGGGGCGTCTTTCCTTGGACCACCAACGCATAAGCAGCCACCGGGAGTTCCGGCGAGCGGCTCGTGATCGAGTTTACCGCATACGACGCCGGGCCCGTCGACCCGGTGCGAGGCACCCGCCGAGCGGTCGGGGGTGCTCAGCCGCCGGTGATCTCGTTGAACCGCTCGGCGCTGATGTTGCCGCCGGAGACGATGACGCCGATTCTGCGCGGCACGGGGGTGATCCGGTGGTCGAGCAGTGCGGCCAGGGCGCTGGCGCCGCTGGGTTCGATGACGAGCTTCATGCGTTCGAAGGCGAACCGCATGGCGTCCCGTATCCCCTCGTCGCCGACGAGGGCGATCTCGTCCACCAGCCGCCGGTTGATGGAGAAGGTCAGCTCACCCGGGATGTCCGCGGCCTGACCGTCGGCGATGGTGCGCGGCACCGGGATGGACACGCGCCGCCCGGCCTCCAGGGAGCGCTTGGTGTCGTCGCCGGCCTCCGGCTCGACGCCGATCACCCGCACGGCGGGCAGAAGCCCCTTGGCGGCCGTCGCGGTTCCGGCGATCAGCCCACCGCCGCCGACCGGCACCACGACGGCGTCCAACTCCCCGACCTCCTCCACGAGTTCGAGGGCCGCCGTGCCCTGTCCCGCGATGACGTGCGGATGTTCGTACGGGGGGATGAGGGCGAGTCCGCGTTCGGCCGCGAGCGCTTCCCCGATCGCGACGCGGTCCCCGGTGTAGCGGTCGTAGGTGACGATCTCCGCCCCGTATCCGGCGGTCGCCTCCCGCTTGGAGACCGGGGTGTCCTCCGGCATGACGATCACGGCACTGCTGCCCAACTCCCGGGCGGCCAGGGCGACGGCTTGCGCGTGGTTGCCGGAGGAGTACGCGGCGATGCCCTTCGCGAGTTGCCCGGAGGACAGCCGTGACGCGGCGTTGTACGCACCGCGGAACTTGAAGGCGCCGACACGCTGGAAGTTCTCGCACTTGACGAAGACCTCGGCGCCGACCAGCCGGTCCAGGGTGCGCGAGCGCAGCACCGGGGTGCGGTGGGCCACGCCCTTGATCCGCGCGGCGGCGTCCTGCACGTCCGCCAGGGTGACGTGCTGGGTGTCGGTCATGTTCCTGCTCCGTTCCGGGCCACCGGGTGAGCCCCCTGCGGTCGTCGACGCCATCACTCTGCTACGGGCTGGAATTTCTGTCCAGACCATGTACTCGTCGTCCAACCCCTGGGAACATCGCTCCTATACAGGAGAGACGGGCGGACTGCACATGGACGGACAGGCATGAGCGACGCGGACGGCGGGGGACCCGGCGGGCCCGGTACCGGCTCCGGGGGCGCGGCGAGCCGCGCGCGGTCCGGGACGGCGGCCGCCGAGCAGGACGCCGTCATCGCCGCGCTCACCCCCGTGATCGACGGGATCGCCGCCACCCTGGGGTCCTTCTGCGAAGTGGTGATCCATGACTTCCGGCGCCCGGAGCACTCCATCGTCGCCCTCGCCGGGTCGGTCACCGGCCGTGGTCTGGGCGGATCGATGAGCGAGATCGGCATGCACCTCCTGGCGCGCGGCGACCAGGCGCGCGACGAACTGAACTACCTCACCCGCACCCGGGACGGGAAGATGGTCAAGTCGTCGACCATGGTGCTCCGCGACTCGAGCGGCACGGTCTTCGGTGCCCTGTGCGTCAACCTCGACATCACCACCCTCAACCAGGTCCATGCGCTGGTCGGCGAGATCGCCGGTGTCGCCGCTTCCCCCGCGGCCGTACCGACCACGACGTTCGGCGACGACATCGGCGCGGTGCTGGACGCCATCGTCGACGAACACCAGCTCCGCCAGAACAAGCCGTGGGCCCAACTCGGCCGCGGGGAACGGCTTCAGCTGTTCCGCGACCTCGACCGGCGCGGCGTGTTCGCCGTACGCGGCGCGGTGCAGCAGGTCGCGGCCCGGCTCGGCGTCTCCCGGGCCTCCGCCTACAACTACCTCTCGGCGGCCCGCACCGAGGCCGGGGACGACACCGGACTGCCGGACGGCACACCGTGAGAGCCCCTGCGCCGTGAGCCCTCCGCCCCGGCTGCCAGGGGCACCGCAGCGGTATCGCGTCGGCGCTGGTGCCGACCGTGCGGCGTCGACACGCGCGGGGCGGGTACACGCACGGTACAGGGTCTCAGCAGGGAGGACACGGTGAGCGGATCAGCGGTGAGAGCGGTGGGGTGGGCGCGTTGCCTGCCGGTGAACAGCGGGGTGAAGGAGGCCCGGGACTGGGCTCGCGAGCACCTGAGGTCACTGGGCTGGACCGAGCGTGCGCCGCAGACGGTGGACGCGGTCCTGCTGACCATCTCGGAACTCGTCACCAATGCGCATGTGCACGCGCACAGCTCCGCGCAACTGGTGCTGACCTGGGACACGCGGTGTCTGCACGTGGCCGTCCACGACACCTCCAGCCACCTGCCCACGCCGCGTCCGCCGAGCGACGAAGGGCTCGGCGGACGCGGCATGCTGCTCGTCGACGCGCTGGCCGACGAGTGGCAGGCGCGGCCCTGCCCCGACGGCAAGATCGTCCACGCGTGCTTCAGACCACCCGCCCCGGGCACCGGCACCGACGGTTCGTGACCGGCGTACCGGCGGCGGATCGGTGGCCTCGCCTCAGGACACCGTCTCCCCCGCCGGGCCGGGGCGCCGGCGCAGGCGGCGCAGCATCCGGGCGCCTTCGAGGCCGACCTCCCGGGCGGCGGCCTCCATGGTGGCGCCGTGGCCCAGGAGGTGTTCGGCGCGCTCCAGGCGCAGGGTCTGCTGGTAGCGCAGGGGGCTCAGACCGTGGGTGGCCCGGCCGAAGCGGCGGGTGAGGGTGCGGGCGCTGACACCCGCGTACGAGGCCAGGGTGTCCAGCGGAAGCGGTTCGGTGAAGCGCTCGTCGATCAGGTCCTGGACGCGGTGCACGGCGTCGTCCAGATGGGCCCGGTGCCGCAGCATGGCGCTCGCCTGGGGCTCGTGGCCGTTGCGGCGGGTGTGTACGACCATGTCCCGGGCGACGCGGGCGGCGAGCGCGGGCCCGTGCCGCACGGCGACCAGGTGCAGGGCGAGGTCGATGCCGCTGGCGATACCCGCCGAGGTGACCACACGGTCGTCCGTGGTGAACAGGACGTCCCGGACCACGATCGCCCGCGGGTGACGGGCCGCCAGTTCGTCCTGCACATCGTGGTGCGTGGTACAGCGGCGCCCGTCCAGCAGTCCCGCCCGGCCGAGCGCCTCGGCCCCTGCGCACACACTGGCGACCGTGCCGCCGGCCGCGTGGTGGGCGCGCAGCCGCCGCAGGACGTCGTCGCCGATGCCCGGCCCGTCCCGCAGGGCGGGCGCGCGCCAGCCCGGCACCACGAGGAGGTCCTCGGTGGACAGGGCGGGCCACTCGGTGGTCGCGAGCAGCGGCAGTCCCTGAGCACTGACGACCTGCGACTGCTCGGCCGCATACGCCAGTTCGTACGGCCGCCCGAGGTCCGCCGCCGTGCTGAAGACCTGGGCGGGACCGGCCAGATCCAGCAGATGGACACCGGGCAGCAGAACGAAGACCACGCGGGTCACGCGCCGGACGCCTCCGCCTCGAGTTCGGCCACGGTGGCGATGCGGGCGAACCGGTCGCGCAGGACCGCCTCGGTGCGCTCGATGATCGCGGCGGGGCTCAGTTCGCCGATGGGGTGGGTGGCGGTGGCGTCGGTGACGAACACCATGCGGTAGCCGAGGTCGCTGCCGACGCGGGTGGTGGTCTCCACGCACTGCTCGGTGCGGATGCCGCACACCCGCAGCTCACGGATGCCGGCCTCGGTGAGCAGCTGCTGAAGGTTGGTCGTGGTGAAGGCGTTGTGGGACGTCTTGTGCAGCACCGGCTCACCCGGCCGCGGGCCGTCCAGCTCCGCCAGGGGCCGGATGTGCCCCGACTCCGGATCGAAGGCGCCCCCGGAACCCGGCTCGGTGTGCAGCACCCAGACGACGAGGTCGCCGGCGGCGCGGGCCAGCGCGACCAGCCGGTCCACCGGCTCGGCGATCTTCGGGTCGGAAATCCGTTCCCACAGCGGGTGGGCGCGGAACGATTCCTGGACATCGACAACGATCAGTGCGCGATTCATGACACCCATTGTGAGCGGGCACGATGCCTTGATCGAAGACCTGATCAGGGCTCGTGGCGGAACGATCCGGTCACACGGGGACGCTGCGGTCGGCGGATGACCCCACGAAGGCGACACATGTGACCTGACCCACACGTCAGCCTGTGGTTCTCCCCACACTTCGGGACAAAGGCGGCCCATAGTGACGGCCCTCACCTCACGGATCGGGCGTTTTGTCTACGTTCGACGTTCAGTGCCCCTTCCATACGACCTGCTGAGGCCTGCTTGACCATGCTCTTCCGACCGTTCTCCCCGCGACGCCCGGGGACCGCAGGCGGGCGCCGAGGCAAGCGCGCCACCGTCTGCGCCGGTGTACTCCTGGCCTCGGTGACGGGCCTGTTCTCGGCCGGCGCCCTCCACTCGGCGCCGGCGGACGCGGCCACGTCTCCGGCGAAAACCACCCCGTCCCAGGCCGTCCCCCACACCCCCGCCGAGTCGCCCATGCCGGTGCACCCCCAGGCCAGGACACGGGTGACCGCCGCGGTGCTCGACCTGGACGGCACGGGCCGGGAGCCCACGGTCCACGGGGCCGACACCCGGTACGACACCGCGAGCATCGTCAAGGTCGACATCCTCGCCGCGGTGATGCTCCAGGCACAGGACGCGCGACGGCCGCTGACCGCGCAGGAGCACGCTCACGCGGAGGCGATGATCCGGCACAGCGACAATGCGTCGGCGACTGCGCTGTGGCGGCAGATCGGCGGAGCCCACGGGCTCGAGGCGGCCAACAGGCGATTGGGGCTGACCGCCACCAAGGGCGGCCCCGGCCTGCTGTGGGGGCTGACACAGACGACGGCCCGGGACCAGATACGGCTGCTGCGGGCGGTGTTCGACACCGGCCCGGCGGCGCACCCGGCCTCACCGGCACTGCGCGCGGACTCGCGGGAATACATCCGGACGCTGATGACCCGTATCGAAAAGGACCAGGCGTGGGGGGTCTCGGCGGCCGCGGGCTCGGGGTGGGCCTTGAAGAACGGATGGCTGCAACGCACCACGACCGGGCTGTGGGACGTCAACAGCATCGGGCAGATCACCGTGAAGGGACACCGCTATCTGGTCGCGGTCCTCTCGGACGGCAGCACCTCGATGAAGGGCGGTGTCGCCCTGGTGGAGGGTTCGGCGCGGGACGCCGTGCGCTCGGCTTCCGGCCGCTGACGACCCGTCGGGGGACCCGGACATGGGTGTGGGGCCGGCGCGTGCGCCGGCCCCACACCCATGGGATGCGCCGGTGTCACCAGCGGTACCAGCGGCCCTTGCGTCCACCGGGGCCGGCCGGCCGGACGATGAAGCCCAGCAGCCAGAGCACCAGCACGACGACCGCGATCCACCACAGGGCCTTCAGCGCGAATCCGGCACCGAAGAGAATCAGTGCGAGCAGCAGAACCAGAAGCAGGGGAACCATAGTTATCAACCTCCGCCGCTCCGTCTGCCCCTGATCTCCTGGGTACACGCGCTCGAAAACCATGGTTTCTTCACTGCTGGTGCGGGCACTCGCCGTCTTTTGACGGTCCGCCGGGGCGGGGCCCGTCGCGACCTCAGTGCCTGGTCTCCCACCACAGCAGCACCAGGGTCACGGCACAGCTCCCCAGCTTGTACGCCGCGCCCTGAAGGAACCGGTCGGGGACGTAGCGCCCATGGCGGCGCAGCCACATGTACAGGCGACAGACGTCACGTCTGAGCCACGCGCCCCTGTCCGACGGATGCTTCCGCTGCCGATTCGCATGACGCTCCTTCATCACGGATCCCCTCTCGTCTGTAGGCGTGGCCATATGCCCGCGACTGCCCGAGAACGCTCCGTGTAGAAGCCGCACGACTCCGAACGCAGGATGACGATCACCCTTTCGTCGGGTCTTCCCCCGCTTCCGTCGGCGCGTCGGCGCGCAAAGCACGGGACCGCGGCCCTCACCGGCCGCGGTCCCGTCTCTCATGCGGTACCGGCTAGGAGGCGTCCAGCACCGTGCCGGTGACCACCGGCCCGGTCTGCGGTCCGTCGGTGCCGTCGGTCAGTTGCAGGTGAACCGACTCCGCGGATTCGGCCACCGCGTCCCGGATCGTGGGCACGGCTACTTCGGTGCTGAGCTGCCCGGGCGGCACCTGTGTCCACACAGACAACTGCTCGATCCGGGACAGCGGCCGCTCCGGGTCCGGCGCCTGACCGGAGTTGTCGAGAAGCCACCGCGGATCGACGTCCTTGGTGGACAGTTCGGGACTGCCGGAGACCGGCAGTACGCCGAACACCGCGGGTATGTGCGTGTCGGCCGGCGCGGACAGCGTGACCCGCCACTTCAGGCTCTGTCCCTCTGTGACCTTGTCGGCAAGGGGCGTCAAGGTGATCCTCGGCATCGGGTCGTCGTTCTCCACGGTCACTCCGCCGCGGTGCGAACCGACCACGGAACCCCTGACCGCCTTCACGAAGACGTCGTGCTCCACGCCGTAGCCGAAGCGGGTGTTGCCCGTCACCTTCACCGGTACGTCGATGCCGCCGGCTCCGGGCCGCACGGTCACCAGCCGGGTCGTGGCCCTGCCGGTGACGGGGTCGGCGACGTACAAGCGCACCTGGCCGCTGCCGTGACCGGAGACCCGGACCGGCACGTGGTAAGTGCGGGTTCCGGAGTTCCCCTCCTTGACGGTCAGCCGGCCGAGGTCGACGCGGGCCAGCGCGGCCGGCCGTGCCTCGGGAGTGCCGGGCCGCCAGCCCCATGCGTCCATCAGCCATGCCCGTCCACTGCGGCTCCGCGGTGTCAGGTCAAGGGTGCCGATCCGGCGCAGGTCCACTCCGGCCCGGGCCGCGGCCGTGAGCGGCACACGCACCTCCCGGGCCCAGTACGAGGCGGTCCGGTCCGTTCCGGGCAGACCGTCGACGCGGACACGGCCCAGCGTCGCCCGGTGCCCCGAGGCATCGGCGACCGCGACGTCCAGCTGAGTCCCGGTGCTGCCGGGCGGCACGATCACACGCAGGGAGAGTGCCTTGGCACCCTCGAGTGAGACGGGCCGCGCATTCCGTACCCGCACCGCGGCACCCGCCGCGGACCAGGTCAGCGCCACCGCCCGGCGCCCCGCCTCCTTGTCGGTCTCCCACCGCACGAAGTGCGGCGAGGCCCCGGGGGTGGAGGAGTCCAGGCAGGCGGTCGCCGGTGCCGGGTCCACCGCGGCGCACAGCCGGCCGCCGTGCACGGTGACGGAAGTGTCCGGAAGGAACGTTCCGGTGCGGCGTGCGCCCACCGCGTGCGTCAGCACGCGCGCGGGGTCCGCCGACGGCGCTCGCAGGTTCGAGCCGTCCAGCAGGGGACGCGCCCGGTCGTCGCCCGCGACGAACAGCCGGGCCGCCGCCGCGATGTACGTGGCACCCGCCTGCTGCTGCTGCGCCGCGGTCAGCCGGGTCGCGCTGCCTGGTGAGCACACCCGGTCCCGCTGGTCGCCGGTGAAGAAGTCGTCCTCGGCCGGCGCCTGGGCCTGCCCGGGAGTCCACTCGCTGTTGAAGAAGTTGTGGTCGGCGCCCACCACGTACAGGGCGCTGTGCAGGGCGGTACCGCGGCTGACCCCACGGGTGCCGTCCACGTACACCTCACCCTGCAGATCGGACACGTCGCCGTCGCAGCCCGGCAGGATCGTCGCCGACGGCACGTCCGCGACCGGGTTCTGCCCGAAGATCGTGGGACCGATGAGGACGGTGCCCCGGATGCGCCAGCGCACCGGGCCCCGGTAGCCGTCCTGCCCGGCGGGCGGCGCGTCCAGGCTGTCCATGGCGGCGCGGTTCACGCCCTCGCCGCCCCGTGAGTGCCCCACGAGCAGGACACGGGACAGATCGGCGCGTGGCGCCCGGCGTACCACCGCCGGCGCCGTGCCGGGGCGGGCCGCCCAGTCCGCCCAGCGGGCGAGGTGAAGGCGTACCAGCGAGGAACGGGCCTGTGCTCCACCGTCCTCCGCCGCGAAGTCCTGCCCGTTGATTCCGTTGGCGGAGACGGACACGGTCACATACCCCTGGGAGGCCAGGAGTTTCTGGTCCCGCAGATAGCCCCGGTAGCTCGGCACGGGGCGGGCGCCGGCCGGGCACGGCCATGCGCCGGTCGCCTCGTTCCCGGCGTAGCAGGTGGAGTGACGACCGTGGAGGAACAGCGCGAGGGGGCGGTGGCCGCTGGCTCCGGTCGGCGCCACGACCACGGCCTTCATCTCCACGGGGGCCCGGAAGCCCGGCAGCCGTACGGAGGGGAGGGTGTACTCGCCCGTGACGGTGCGGTACCGGCCCGGGGTGCCGGGGTCGACGGGGTTCGCCGGCAGCGCGGCCGGTGCCCGGCCCGCCGAATCGTCCGCCGGTATTCGGGAGATGCGGCCCCGCGTGTCGAGCCGGCGGCCCCCTGCCCGCACTTCGAGGTGTGTGAGGGAGTCGGGACGCGCATGGCCGAGCGCGAGCCGGAAGGTATGCCCGTCCTGGGCGGCTCTCGGCGCGCCGAGCAGACGGTCTCCGGCGTAGAACTCGACGCGGGCGTTCCCCATCGGCACCCGTGCGTCGGACCGCCACACCAGCTGACGGCGGGTGCCCTCGCCGGTGATCCGCCAGCGGGGAGGCAGCGTGTCGTCGGTATCGGCCGAGGCGGCTAACGGTCTTTGCCCGTGGGTCTGTTGGGCCTGCGCCGCCCCTGTCGGCGCTCCCATTATCGCGAGTATCGCGGCTGCGGTCGCCCATGTGCGCCGGGCACGGATCACAGTGCTTTCCTCCTCCGGATCGCCGGGGGTCTCCCCGGGAAGCCACGTCGCAACGGAGGACGACGAGGGGGGGCCTGTGCGTTGCCTGTGAAGGACCGGCATTCATGAGTTGTGCAACAGCGGTGCATTTCTCGGGCCAAGGGTGGCACCCAGGCTGTCATGGGACGGATGGCACGACGCATGGCGGCCATGCGGGGCGATGTGCAGGCCGCGGCGCATGCGGTACGACGGGCGGCCGCGGCACCCGGCCGGGAGCGGGACCTGGCCGTGCAGGCGGTGAAGGCGGCGCTGGCCGCATGGGTGGCGTGGGCGGTGGCGGGCTGGTGGCTGAAGGCTCCGGTGGCGTTCGTGGCGCCGTGGGTGGCGGTCGTCCTGGTGGAGTCCACGGTGTACCGGTCGATCGCCCACGGCCTGCAACAGCTGGCGGCGATCGCCACCGGCACCGTCATCGCCACCGCGGTCGCCATGGCCCTGGACGACACCATGGTGGCGATGGCGCTGGTCCTGCCCACCGCCGTGCTGCTGGGCAACTGGCAGCGTCTGGGAAGCCAGGGGATCTACGCGGCGACGGGCGCGCTGTTCGTCCTCACCCGTTCCCCGGTCACGATCGCCGCCTCGGCGGCCCGGATCGCCGAGGCGCTCTTCGGCGCCGCGGTCGGGATCGCGGTCAACGCGCTGATCCGGCCCCCGGTGTATCTGCGCGACAGCCGCGCCGCGCTCCGGGACGCCGCGGAGGAGACGCACCGGATCCTGAAGGATGTGGCTCTGGGCCTGGCCGAGAGCCGGTGGGACACCGAGGAGGCCGCGGCCTGGCACGAAAGGGCCCTGCGCCTGCAACGCCTGGTCGACCAGGCCCGCGCGGCGCTCGGGTGGAGCCGGGAGAGCCTGCGGATAAACCCGCGCCGGCGGGCCCGTGTCACCGCGCCGGGCAAGGAGTACGACGACGCCATCGTGGTGCTGGACCACGCTGCCGTGCACACCGCCGAGGTGACGCGGACCGTCCTGAAAGCCGCGGGGGAAGAACGCCGGGAGACCCGACCGCATCCGCGTCTCGCCGAGCCGTACGCGGACTTTCTGCGGCGGACCGCCGAGGCGGTCCGGCTCTACGGTCTGATGCGGTTCGGCCACCGCCGCGAGCAGGAGTTCCGCGATGCGGTGCGGGAGTTGCGGGAAACACTCGACGAACTCCGCCGCCGGCTGCACGGCTCGCCGCCGGAGGATCCCGACCGCCTGGCGACCTACGGCACCTTGCTGGCCCAGGCCCACCGCCTGTCCGACCAGCTGGCCGGCGCCGCGGCCCGGTGATCCGGAGCCGCCGGATGCCCGGACCGCGGCCGGCCGAACGTCCGCAGGGGGCCGGCGATGGACAGGCGAGGCGGCGGGCAGGGAATCAGGTGCCGTGCGAAGACCGTGCACCGGCGGCGATCGTATGACGTACCGTCAATTGACTCTGCGCGAAGCCTTGTTCGTCAGTACGGCGCTCAGACAGCCCGGAAGGTCACGGCGGCGCGGAGCCGGCCGGCTTGGCGGCCTGCAGGACGAGGTCGGTGACCGCGCCGGGGTGGGAGAGCATGGCCACGTGGGAGGAGTCGATCTGCACCGTGTGCGAACCCGCGCGCCTCGCCTCGAAACGCTCCTGAGCCGGATTGATGGCCCGGTCCTGCTTCGCGACAAGGAACCAGGACGGAAGGGTGCGCCAGGCCGCCGCTTCCGCCTTCTCGGAGAGGGCGGCCATGCTCACGGGCCGCTGCGTGGCCGCCAGCAGTCTCGCCGTGCGTTCCGGCAGGTCGGCGGCGAAGACCCGGTGGACCTTGTCCGGCTGAAGGTAGAGGTCGGTCCCGGTCACTCCCCCACCGGCCCGGAACGGAACGGACCGAGTGGCGCCGGCGAGCTCGCTCGGGAACCGGCCGGACAGCGACATCCCGCTCTCACCCTTGTCCGGCACCAGGGCCGCCACGAACACAAGCGACTTCACCCGGCTGTTCCCGGCCGCGGCGGTGCTGATCACCGCACCGCCGTACGAGTGACCCACCAGCACGATCGGCCCTTTGATGCCGTCCAGCACCGAGGCGATGTAGGTGGCGTCGTTGTGCAGCCCGCGCAGCGGATTGGCCGGGGCGACGACGGGGTAACCCTGGCGTTCCAGCCGTTCGACGACTCCGTTCCAGCTGGAGGCGTCCGCGAACGCCCCGTGCACCAGGACGATCGTGGGTTCGGCAGCGGAGGTGTCGTCGGCCGCGCCGGCGGGGGCCGCCCAGACGGCGCACACGGCCAGGGCACATCCGGCCGCGGTGACGTGCACGCCGCGTATGCGGCGCCGTATGCCATGGATCGCAGATGCTGTCATGCCCGTCTCTCTTTGCCCGGGGTCTTTGTGATCCGAGTGTTCACCCGTCCGGGACGGCCGGCCCGGCCGCATGGGCCGAACGGGTCAGAGGGGGGCCGGCACGGTGGCGGAGCCGCCACGGCGCCACGGCGCCCCGCCCCCGGCATGCCGGCGTGACAGGAGAGGGCCGGGTCCGGTCAGGACGGCGCGGGCGGCCGTCGCCGCAGGGCCATGCCCACCGCGGCGACGAGGAGGGTGGCGCAGCCCGTGAAGACCAGGCCGCCGTCGCGCACTCCGAGGGACACGGCCAGAGCGCCGACGCCGACGACGGGCAGCGAGATGCCGACGTACGCGACGACGAAGAAGGCGGAGATGGTGGCACCCCGGTGAGCGTCGGGCGCCGCGGAGCTCACCGCGGTCAGGCCTGCCCGGAACGCCAGGCCCTGTCCCACACCGCCGGTCACGGCCCCCGCGAGGAGCACTGGCAACGACGCCAGCAGCAGCGACGCTGCGACGAGGAGAAGACCGGCGACGAGCACCAGACAGCCCAACGGCAGCGCCGTGCGCGTCCCGATGCACCCCAGGAGCAGTTGCCCGCAGGTCGAGGCGCAGAACACGGAGAAGACCACGGCTCCGACCACCGCCAGATTGCGCTCGGCCAGCGTCTGACCGAGGAAGGCCGGGGCGACCGCGGTGAACAGGCCGAGCAGCGAGAATCCGGCGAAGGCCGCGAGGGAGCAGGGCGCGAACACGCCGCGCACTTCCGGCGGGACCTTCATGCCCTGCGGTCGCAGTGGGGGCCGGGGGCCGGCGCGGCGCACGGTCTCGGGCAGCAGAAGGACGACCACGGCGGCGGCCAGCAGGAGCAGCAGATGGAGGAGAAAGGGCAGCTTGAGCGGCCAGGGTGCGTACTCGGCGAGAGCACCGGAGACCAGGGGACCGAGTCCGAGACCGCCCATGTTGGCCGCGGTCGCCGCGAAACCGGCGCGTGCGCTTCGCTCGGGCGGCGCCAGTTCCAGGACGGCCGCGGTCCCGGTGCCGCTCAGCAGGCCCGCCGAGAACCCCGACAGGACCCGGCCCACGTACAGCAGCGGCAGTCCGCCCTCGAAGAGGAAGCACACGGCGCTGAGCGCGGCCAGTCCCAGCGCGCACAGCAGCACCGGGCGCCGCCCCAGCACGTCGGAGAAGTCGCCGGCCACCAGCAGGGCGGTGATGACGCCCACCGCGTAGACGGCGAAGACCACGGTGACGATCAGTTCCGAGAACCCGATCTGCTGGCGGTACAACCCGTACAGCGGAGTCGGCAGGGTGGTGCCCAGCATGCCGACGGCGAAGACGCCCGCCGCGGCCACGTACCCCGGCCGACGGGCCGGTCGACGGCGTTCGGTGTCGCGACTGATCACATTTCACCATAAGCACCCTGCCCGGCGGGGCGCGGCCCGGAACCCCGGGCTCGGACGGTGGCCGCGCGCCCTCCGGCCGGTCGGGCCGCCCGGTGGGGAGGGGCCGGACGGGTGACGCCTCTTCGGGTGACACCCGTACCGGGCCGGGTACGGCGTCGTTCCGGCCGGCCCGGTGCAAACCCCCTGTCGTGCAAGGCACTCGGGCAGCGTCATGGCCCCGGGCGCTGTCCGGCGGCTGCGAACAGCACGGCGTCGAGCACGTCCGGGGCGGCCCGGATGTGCTAAGCGAGGGCTATGAGACAGTCCCGAATCGCGGCATGTGTGTCCTCGCTCCTTCTCTGCGCCGCCTGCGCTCTCACGGGTACCGGCGCGGCGCAGGCGGCCCCGCAGACAGCGGCCACGGGCTACGTGGCCCTCGGGGACTCCTACTCCTCGGGGGTCGGAGCCGGCAACTACTTCGCAACCAGCCGCGAGTGCCTGCGCAGCCCCCGGGCGTATCCCGCCCTGTGGGCCGCATCCCATCCACGGTCGTCGTTCGACTTCACCGCGTGCAACGGCGCCCGCACGAGCGATGTCATGGACCACCAGCTCGGCCCGCTGAGCTCGCGCACCGGCCTGGTCAGCCTCACCGTCGGGGGCAGCGACTCGGGCTTCGGCCACGTCATGACGACCTGTGTGCTGCGGGGCACCAACGCCTGCGTGTCCGCCGTGGCCGAGGCGCGCACCTACATGGACGGCACCCTCCCGCACGATCTGGACCGTCTCTACTCGGTCATCAGAAGGAAGGCCCCGGCCGCCCACGTGGTGGTTCTCGGCTATCCCCACCTGTACAAGGTCCACGGCACCTGTGCGGGCGGCATCTCCGACACCTCACGGTCCGCCCTGAACAGCGCCGTCGACCACCTCAACACCGTGACCGCGAAGCGCGCCGCCGACCATGGATACACATTCGCCGACGTACGGGCCGCCTTCAGGGAACACGAGATCTGCTCGCCCAGCCCCTGGGTGCGCAGCGTCAGCCTGCTGGCGCCCGTCGAGTCGTACCATCCCACCTCGCTCGGGCAGTCCCGCGGCTACCTTCCCGTCTTCACGCGCACAGCCTGACAAAGGCCGCCGGCGGGCGCGGTCGGGACGGAGAATCCACGACGTCACCACGGGAGACGGACGTCGCGTCGGACCGTCCCGGCCCTTCCCGGCCCGCCCTCTGGCAAACGCGCGTAGAGCTCGGGCACCATCTCCGTGCACCACCTGCACAGCCGACCCCACAGGATGCACGGCCCGACCGCAGGAAGGTCTCAGCATGAAGATGCGCTCCGCCCTCACGGCTCTCGCACTCACCGTCGCACCCGGGCTCGCCGTACTCGGTGGCTCCGGCGACGCGTTCGCCGCCCAGGACGGCGCCCAGGCCGTCGCCGTCACCAAGATCTCGCATGCCACGGCCACCTCGATGTTCCGACAGGTCGGCATCACCTGGTCGTCCTCCGGCAACTGCTCCGACCGCAACAACCCGACCTGTACGTCCTTCGAGCAGCTCAACCTCGCCACGGCCCAGGGCGCGCAGACCCTCAAGCGGGCCTCCGGCTGCGCGCTGAACATCACCGGAGGCACCGAGACCGGCCACGCCGCCGGCACGTACTCGCACTGGAACGGCTACAAGCTCGACTACGGCAAGAACACCTGCATCACCAACTACGTCAAGGGCTCTTTCACCTACATCGGCCTGCGGGGCGACGGCGCACCCCAGTACCGGTCGGGTTCCGGCAACATCTACGCCGATGAGGGCAGCCACTGGGACGTCCTCTACTACAACTGCGGAGGCTGCTGAGGTCCGCCGGCGGCAGGGAAGACAGAGAACCCCGCTCCCGGTACCGGGAGCGGGGTTTTGCCGAGCGCCGGGCAGGCCTTGCACCTGCATCTCCCCGCAGGAAGCGGGGCGTCTTTCCTTGGACCACCAACGCAGTGCAAACCACCGGTCGCCGGCGGCCTGCTCAAGATCGAGCCTATCCCATAGGCGTCCGGCCGCGCACATCGAGGCCGGACGGCAGGCCCGGCCCCCGGACAGGCGACCGCCCCCAACTGCCTTCACATCTCCCCCACTTCTTCAACACCCCCCACTTACCTCACGCTTACCCATTGGGTAAGCTCCTCGCGCTCCATTGGCACCATTGAGGGGGGATTCCTCATGCGCATACGCTCTGCGCTGGCGGCTGCCGCCGGCGTCGGGACGCTCGTCGCCGTCGCCGCCGTTCCGGCACACGCCACCGAGTACTCGTCGGCCCTGAAACTCAAAGGCGTTCAGTACGACGCGCCCGGGCGGGACTCCAACAGCTGTTCCCGGGGCAACACGAGGGACGAGTACCTGACGATCAAGAACTACTCCCGCGGCACGACGGTCAACCTCAGGGGCTACGTGGTCAAGGACGCCACGGGCAACCGTTTCACCTTCCCCGCCAACCACTACCTCGAGCCGGGCGACTACGTGAAGCTGCGCGGGGGCCACGGCACGGACTCCGACTCGAAGAACGTCGTCTACCGCCAGAACTGCAACTTCATCTGGAACAACGACAAGGACACCATCTACCTGTACAAGCCCTCCGGCAGCCGTGCCGACGTCCACTCCTACACCAAGTCCGGCTCGGACCGCGACGGCAACGGCTACATCAGCTTCCATGGCTGACGCTCCGTCATAGGCGTCCCGTCGTCCGGCACTTTCGCGTCCCCGTGCCGACGACTGCGCGCAGCGGGGCCCTCCGGGGTCCCGCTCCGCGGGTCACGGAGCCGGGGGCAGGCGCAGGTTACGCAGGTCGTCCGGCAGCGGGCCCGCGGGCCTGAACACGGATGCCACTTCCCCGTCGGCAGCCGTCGCGGGCGCGTCGGTGAGCCGCATCCGCTCCCTGAGCCGCCCGAAGAAGTTCGCGGGGGCCAGCCTGACCAGGCGCAGGGGCCGCGGCGCCGGGGCCACCCCGATCCAGTCGCCGGGCTCGAGGATGCCGCGCGACTGCCCGTCCACGCTCACCGCCGCCCGCCCTGAGTGGGGCAGCACCCGCAGGGCGATCGGCTCGTCCACAGCCGCGATCACCGTCCGGTTGAAGGCCATGTGCGGGGCGACGGGGGTGAAGACCAGGGCCCGCATCCGCGGGGAGAGTACCGGTCCCCCCGCGGCGAAACTGTAGGCGGTCGAACCGGTCGGGGTGGCGAGGATGACGCCGTCGGCCGAGTACGAGGCCAGGAGCCGCCCCGAGAAGTACACCCCCACAGCGACCTGCCGGTCCCGCGCCAGCTTCTCGACCACGACGTCGTTCAGGGCGTTGACGTCCAGCGGAATGCCCCAGGAGCCGTCCTCCCCCGCGTCCGCCCGCGGCTGCGGCTGCGGCTGGGGAGGCGGGAGCGCCGGACCCCGTCCGTAGCACAGGGTCTGCTCCATCCCGACGGGCATCTCCAGCAGCCGGGAGGACCGCAGCATCAGCATCATGCGTTCCTCGCACTCGGATCTACCGGCATGGACCGCGTCCAGCGCCTGCGTCACCTCGGTGACCGGGGTCTCGGTCAGGAAACCGACCCTGCCCACGTCGACGCCCAGCACCATGGCGTCGTTCTGGGCGGCGATGCGCGCACCCCGCAGGAAGGTGCCGTCCCCGCCCAGCGTCACGATGAGGTCCGGACCACCCGCAGCCTGCATTTCCTCACGGGCGTGACGGCGGCCTCCCCCGTCCTGCCAGACGTCGATGTCGACGCACCCGATGGCGTGCCGAGCGCACCATTCCCGTACGGTTCGCGCCCCGGCCACCGCCTGTGGACGGCCCCCGTGCACGACAAGTCCCAACCGGCTGATGGTCATGACACCACCTCCCGGCCACTGCACCCGCGACAGGCCGGAGGCGATGGTCATGGCTTCCGGCGAAGCCTGCCGGGGGAGGCGGCCCGCCCCACCATCGTCCCGCAGCGCAAGCCACACCTCCTCCCGCGCGGCGGGGCGGGCGCTCCTGCCGGACGCGCCGAGGGCGGCCGTCCAGCGACATGCCCACCCAGGTGGCCGATCGCCCGGCCGACCGCACCGGCGCCGGACTGGGCGAAGGGAAGGCCAAGTCCAACCGTGAGCATGCCGCCGGCGCCGTGCTCGGATACGTCACCGGTCTGGGGGTCGGGTGCGTGTACGGGGTGTGGCGGCGCCTGGGCGGCTCGCCCTCGCCCTGGACGGCCGGGCCGCTGCTCGGCGCGGCCGCCATGGCGGGCAGCGACCTGCCGGCGTTCGCCGTGGAGGTGACCGATCCGGCTTCCTGGGACCTGACGTCCTGGGCGTCGGACGTGGTGCCGCATCTGGTCCACGGCTTCACCACCGCCTCGGTGTACGAAGCACTGCGCTGACGGCCGCCCGTCCGGGGCATACGGCCTTCCGGCGCCCCGCCGCCGTGTGGCCGTAGCTGCTGGTTGAGGCTCTGCGGACGTACAGTGAAGACAGTGCCGGCTTTCACACAGCCGCTCCCCTCGGGTTGGGGTGCCTGTGGGAGGCCGCGGGCCGCAAGGAGCGAGGCATGATCCATTCCGCCGACATCCGTGAATGGCGCAACCGCGACGTGGTGGACCCCAAAGGGCGCAGGATCGGGGCGCTTGAAGCGGTCTACGTGGACACCACCACCGACACACCGTCCATGGCCACCGTCCGTACCGGGCTGCCGACGCGGCAGCGGCTCGTCTTCGTCCCCCTCGACGAGGCGACCCTCGGGCCGGGCTACGTCAAGGTGGCGCATTCGAGGGGGCTGGTGAAGAAGGCGCCGTCCATCGGCATGGACGACGTCCTGCCGGCCGAGCGTGAAGCCGAGATCTTCCAGCACTACGACAAGGCCTACCAGCCCGGGGCGGAGCACGGACGCCGCCTGGCCCGTGGCTGACTGCCGTATCGCCGGCGCGCTCCGGCGCCGGCGCGCCCCTGCGCGGAGCCGCCCGAGGGCCGACCGGCTCGCTGCCCGCCGCGGCGACCCGACAACCGCACCACCGGCCGGAGGATGTGTTCATCCATGGCGTTCTTCCTGTTCCTGATTCTCGTGGCGATCGTCCTCGGGCTCATCGGCGCGGTGGTCAAGGGGCTCTTCTACCTCCTGATCATCGGAGTCGTGATCTTCGTATTGAACCTGCTGCTGTGGGGCGTGCGCTGGTCCCGCCGCTCGCACCGGCGCCCCGTCCGCTAGGCCGTCGCGTGCGCGGTACGGCTCAGTCACGTTCACGCTGGTAGGCGGCCACCCGGCGCATTCCACGCTGTGACACGAAGGACGACCTCATGGGCTCTTTTGATCTGTCCGGGCGCGTAGCCCTGGTGACCGGTGCGACCAGCGGCATCGGTGCCGCCACCGCCGCACTGCTCGCCGAGCGGGGTGCACACGTGCTCGTCGCGGGCCGGGACCCGGCCCGTGGTGAGTCCGTGGTGGCCGGCATCCGCGACCGGGGCGGCAAAGCCGACTTCGTCGCGGCCGATCTGGGTCAGCCGGACTCGGTACGGCAACTGGCCGGGGAGGCCGTAGGCCTGGGCGGCGGATCGGTGGACATCCTGGTCAACAACGCGGGCATCTTTCCCTTCAGCCAGACGGAGCAGACACCGCCGAGCGATATCGACGCCGTCTACGGCGTGAACGTGAAGGCCCCGTACGAGCTGGTGGCCGCCTTGGCCCCGGCGATGGCCGAACGCGGGCGTGGAGCGATCGTGAACGTCAGCACCGTGGCCGCCGAGCGGGGCGTCGCGGGAATGGCGCTGTACGGGTCGAGCAAGGCGGCGCTGGACCTGCTGACCAAGGCGTGGGCCGCCGAGTTCGGCCCCCGCGGGGTCCGGGTCAATGGGGTGGCGCCCGGCCCGACGCGTACGGAGGGCACCGCCGTCATGGGCGACTACATCGACGAACTCGCCGCCGGTACGCCCGTCGGGCGGCCGGGCGAACCCGGGGAGATCGCCGAGGCGATCGCCTACCTGGCCAGCGACGCCGCGAGTTACGTCCACGGTGCGGTACTCCCCGTGGACGGCGGCCTCACGGCCGTCTGAGGTACCGGCTCGGCCGTCGGCGCGCCCCGCGCGTGCCGCCGCTGGAGCAGGGCGGGCAGGGAACGGTGAGACAGGACCGGCCCCTGTTCCGCGCGAGGCGAAGAGGGGCCGGGTGCCTTGCCGGCGAGGCGGACGGGCGTCGGCGACGCGCGAGGGCCCGGTGCGGAACCGGTGGCTCGCGACGGCCGTCCGTGCGCCCGCTGGGACTCGGTTCAGCGCTCCTCACGGAAGAGGACGTGCCGGTCGGCCACCGGGTCGTACTTGCGCAGCACCAGCCGGTCGGGGTGGTGCTGACGGTTCTTGCGCGTCACATAGGTGACGCCGGTGCCGGCCGTCGACTTCAGCCTGACGACCGGGCGCGCGGTGCTGCGTGCCATCGGTTCTCCTTTCGCCCACATCCGCGATCTTGATTCGCACATGTCAGCCACACACTCGGCAACAGCGGGTTCCGCCCTCGCATTCCCTGCACACGCGCCGGCGCCACGACGGTGACGGGGAGCACCGTGTATGTCCGACCACCGCCGGGGCATCCGGTTCCGGGGAGGTCGAGAGATGGACACGAGTGCGATGACGCAGGTCGGCCGGGTACGGGCCCGGCGCCTGGCGAAGGGCTCGGTGACGCGGGGTGCCGCCCGGGCGGGGCTGGCCGCACGCGGAGTGATCTACCTGCTGGTCGGCATCCTGGCCCTGCGGATCGCCTTCGGCGACGGCCGGCAGCAGGCCGACCGCAGCGGTGCCGTCGCCGAGATCGCGGCCGAGCCGTTCGGTGCCGTACTCCTGTGGGGCCTGGGCACCGGGCTCGCCGGTATGGCGCTGTGGCGGCTGTCCGAGGCGCTGTTCGGGTCGGTCGGGCCGGACGGCCGCAAGGCGACGAAACGCCTGCAGGCCGTCACCCGGTCCGTGTTCTACGCGTTCGTCGCCTACTCGGTGCTGTCGTTCGCCGCGGGCTCCGGCGGTGGTGGCCGTTCCAGCGACGAGCAGTCCCGGGATGTCACGGCCGAGGCGCTCGGGATGCCGGCCGGACAGTGGATCGTCGGCGCCGCCGCGGCCGGCATCGTCGTGGCGGGCCTGTGGATCGGCGTCCGGGCCGTTCGCCGCGACTTCCGCGACCAGTTCGAGCCGGGCGGGATGTCTCCCCGGGTCCGCCGGCTGGTCGACGTCACCGGCGTCGCCGGAGGCGCGGCGCGGGGGGTGGTCTTCGCCGCGGCGGGGGGCTTCGCGGCGCGCGCGGCGGTCGACTACCGGCCCGACCGGGCCAAGGGACTGGACGACACGCTGCGCTCCTTCGCCGACACGCCGTTCGGGCCGTGGCTGCTGGTGCTGGTCGCCGCCGGGCTCGCCCTGTTCGGCCTGTTCTCCTTCGCCCTGGCCCGCTGGCGCATGGTCTGAGCGCCCGCCCTGACCTGGGCCCGGGTCCACGAGACCGGGCGCCCCAGCGGTTACCCTCGGTGACTACCGTCGGGAGGAGCCGCGATGGAGGACCACGGGGAGCCGGACGGCAGCCCAGGGCGGGCGATCCGGATCGCGGTGGTGGCGCTGGTGGCCGCGTCAGGTGCGGTGGAGACCATCTCCTTCACCGCGCTCGGCCATGTCTTCGCCGGTGTCATGACGAGCAACCTCGCCCTGCTGGGGATGGCGATCGGTCGCGCCGGGGGCACGGGCACCGTCTCCGCGCTGCTGGCCCTGGCGGGCTTCGGCGCGGGCGCCGGGCTGGTCGCCTGGGTGACCCACGGCCGCACCGGCTTCGCCACGCACTGGCCTCCACGGGTGATGTACTGCCTGATCGGGGAGGCCGCGCTGCTCGCCGTGGGAGCGGGTTTCTGGGCGGCCTCGGGCGGCGCGCCCGACGGTGTGGCCCGGCACGCCCTTCAGGCCGGGGCCGCGGTGGCCATGGGCGGTCAGGCCGCGGCGATGGTGGCCGCGGGGCGGGCCGCCGCTCCCACCACCTATCTGACCGGGACGCTGGCCACGTACATCGTGCACGGCGTCGGCAGGGGGCGACCGGACCGATGGGTGCCCGCCCGGCTCGGAGCCCTCATCGCCGGCGCGGCCGCTGCCATGGCGTTGCGCCGGGCAGCGCCCTCGTGGGCCGGCGCGCTCCCCTTCGTGCTCGTCGCGGCCGCCGTTCTCACCGCGATCCGGCCCCTGCGCGTGGGACGGTCGGCAACGGGCGGACAGGGGGCGTAGACGACGCCGGTCGGCAACGGACGGACAGGGGCGTAGACGACGCCGGTCGGCGCCGGGGCGTCACGGACGGCCGGCACCGGCCATGGGCACCGTCTGTCACAGGGCCGTGGGGCCGTGCGCTGTCGGGTCCTCCAGAGCCACCACGGCCTCGCTCGTGTACACCAGGAAGGTCAGCGTCTCCTGGAAGTACAGCCGGACGCTGTTCTCGTCGTGGGACAGGTAACCGATCGACAGGTCCTGGCCGATGCGCAGCTCGAAGTCGCCGCCCCGGGTGGACAGCAGAAAGGCTCCGTCGATGGCGGGCGCCCACACGATGTCGCCGTCCAGGAGCCGCGCCATGTGGTCGATGACCGGGTAACCGTAGTCGGAGGTCTCGCTGACGGCGGTGTACGCCTCGGCGCTCAGTGCCAGGGTGTAGGCGCCGCCCACACCCGCGAGCCGGAGCGCGGAGACGGCCTGGCTGACGGCGTTCGGGTACTCGGGCACCCCCTCGGGCAGGACCAGGGGCGGGTTCGAGGAGCTCTCGCGCAGGCCGACGATGCCCGCGGCCGCGTAGCCCTCGAACACCGCCCGGTCCTCGGCGTACGCCATCCGGCGCGCGGCGTCCTTGACCGGTTTCCAGTCGGCGTCCCTGGCTCCGCGTGCCACGTCGTCGATCTGCTGCCGGTCGACGGTGAACGGCACCCGTAGTTCCACGAGGGGCTGGTACAGGCGGGTGCGGGCGACGATCCCCTCGGCGGGCCCGTCGACGTCCCTCAGGTGCCCGGTTCCCACGCCTGACAGGTCCGGGCCACCGGACTCGGGGACGTCGACGATTCGGCGCGCCGCCACATGACGCCGGAACGTACGGCGCGCCTCCTCCTCCAGATCGGCCCACGCCGCGGCGGAGACGGGCGCCAGCTCACGATGAAGGTTGTCCATCGGCCCTACTGCCCTTCAAGTCGCCGATCCCGAGGGAACCGTCCGGTACCCGCGTCGGTGCGACGGGCACGTCGTCGGTCTGGTCCCGGGTCGTGTCCGCGTGGGAGCGGTCGCTCGCGCCGGGCGGATCGGGGAGGTCTTCGAGGAAGTCGCTGGTGGGTACGTGGAACAGCGATCCGGTCACCGCGGCGGAGAAGTCCAGGATCCGGTCGTGGGGCGCGGACTGCGCGCCCAGGAACATGCGCTCCAGCATTCTCTCCGTCACCGCCGGGGTGCGGGCGTACCCGATGAAGTACGTGCCGAACTCGCCCCTGCCGACCGTGCCGAAGGGCATGTTGTCGCGCAGGATCTCGTGCTTCGTGCCGTCGGGGCCGACGATCGTGGTCAGCGCGACATGCGAGTCGGCCGGTTTGACCTCGTCGTCCAGTTCCACATCGGACAGTTTCCGCCGGCCGATGACCATCTCCTGCGCTTCCACCGGGAGGGCGTTCCACGCCCCCAGATCGTGGAGGTACTTCTGGACGATGACATAACTCCCGCCCGCGAAGGCGGGATCCTCGTCGCCGATCAGCACGGCCGTGCTCGCCGCCGGACCCGTGGGGTTCTCCGTTCCGTCGACGAAGCCGAGCAGATCGCGTACGTCGAAGTACTTGAAGCCATGCACCTCGTCGCGCACCGTGACGGCATCCCGCAGCCGTTCCATGATCTCGGCGGCCAGTGCGAAGCACAGGTCGAGGCGCGCGGCGCGGATATGGAAGAGCAGGTCACCGGGCGTCGACACGGCACGGTGCACGGGCCCGGACAGTTCCCGGAAGGGGTGCAGTTCCGCCGGGCGCGGTCCGGCGAACAGGCGGTCCCACGCCTCCGAGCCGATGCCCACCACACAGCTCAGCTTTCCGTCCGGCGAGGCCCGGAAACCGACGGCCCGTTGCAGCCCGTTCAGGTCGGCCAGCACATCCCGGGTGACCGCCTCGCCCCCTGTGCCGATCGTCGTGACCAGGAAGATCGCCGCAGCCGTCAACGGGGACAGCACCGGCTGGGGAACGGGCTCGTGGGGGCGTCGGGCCATGGGCCACACCTCTTTCCCGCCGCCTGGCCGACCGGCCTGTGGGACATGACGGAAAACGTTCTTTCACTCTAGGGCGGCCACCACGACCGCTGCCACCGCGGCACCTCGGCCCGGCTTGCGGTCTGCGAGGGGCTTCGGTGTGCACGACCCTCACTCAGGGGCGCCGGAAAGCCGGGGGCGGGGAAAGTTCTCCAGGGCCCCCGCGAGTCCGGTGGCATCGGTGCCGATCTTCCGATAGGCGGAGGAGAGCAACTGCCGCACGCCTTGTTCGGTGAGCCGGAGTTCCTTGGCGACCACCGCCACCGAGTGGCTCCGGGCCGTCATTTCGGCGGCCCTTCGTTCCTGGGCGGTGAGTGTGTCCGTCTGCGCGTACCGCAGGGGCAGCGGTCGCAGCCCGGCCGCGGAGAGTTCCTCCCTGGCCCGGGCCGCCAGGCCCTCGGCGCCACAGTGGACGGCGGCTTCCAGCCCCCGGTAGAGCCGGTCCGCGGCCTCGTGGCGCTGTCCGTTCCGGAACAGTGCGGCGCCCTGGCCGACCAGTGCACGGGCCAGCTCGTAGGACGCGGGTGAGCGCTCCAGGTGGGCGACGGCCTGGGCGTACGGCTCGAGCGCGGCCGCTCCGACCGCCACCTCGGCCTGGATGCGCAGGGCTTGGCCGACGACGGACGGCGCGCCGAAGTCCCGTGCCCGTTCGACCGCGTCGCGGGCCAGGCCGGCGGCCCGCTCGGGGGCGGTGGGGGCGAGCGCGGAGGCCAGGTCCAGCAGCCACGGGCACCATGCCGGATTGCGCCAGGATCGTGACTCCAGCCACTCCCCCACGGCATGCAGCAGATGCGCCGCCTCGCCGTGCCGTCCCTCCGCCAACAGCAGTTCGGCGTACACCGTTCGCGGATCGGGATAGATGACGGCGTTCGGCACCACCTCGCCGTAGCGGTGCGCGTCGGCGAGCCGGCGCGCCTCGGCGGTCCGCCCGCGTGCCAGCAGGATCTGGAGGAGGATGCCGACCGCGAACCACTGGGCGGGCACCCCCTCGTCCACCCGGCCGGCGATGCGCAGGCCCTCCCGGACCAGTTCCTCCGCCTCGGCCAGACAGCCGCGACGCAGACGGATGTAACCGAACAGGGTCTGGCCGAGGGCGAGATGGGAGCCGCGCCAGCCCTTCGCCTCGCACTCGGCGATGCCCTGCGTGAACAGCTCTTCGGCCCGTCGCGGCTGGTCGCAGTACATGAATGTCAGTGCGACGGAGACCGGCACCTCGAAGCCCCGGTTCTCGTCGGTCCAGCTCAGTCCGCCGCGCAGGGCCTCCTCGGCATACCTGAGCACGGTCTCCCTCGGCTCGCCGCGCTGGAGAGCGTCCCAGGACCGCAGGCCCAGGATGTAGCGCTCCTCCAGACCGCGGCCGGTCAGACGCCCGGCCAGCCGTGCGAGGCGGCGCGAGCGGGCCGAGGAGTCGGGCTCGTCGGCACGGCACGCACTCCACTGGAAGTGGTCGGCGAGCATCCGCAGTCGGGTCCGGGGATGGGGAGCCAGTCGCGCCTCCCTCTCGGCCACGGACGCGGCCTCCGCCACCCGGTCGGTGTGGGCCAGCGCCTGGGTCAGCCGGTAGACGAGGGAGGCGCGCAGCTCGTCGGGGATCACGGGTTCCGTGAGCGCCTGGCGCAGATAGGCGACCGTGGAGGTGGGTTCGATCAGGAAGGTGGAGCAGGCGAGTTCGTAGAGCAGGGCGGCGCGCTCCTCGGGGGCGGGCGGCTCCCGCAGGGCCCGGGTCAGCACGCGCCGGGCGGCCTCCGGAGCGCCCGCCCGCAGATATTCACGGGCGGCCTCACGCAGGCACTCGACCGCCTCGGCGTTGCCTTCGCACGGAACCTCCAGCAGATGCCGGGCCGCGGCCGTGGCCCCGAGGCCCGCCGTGCGGATCGCCTCGGCGGCCGCGTTGTGCAGTCCGACCCGCAGGCCCGGGGGAATGGCCCGGTGGACGGCCGTGGCGATCAGCGGGTGGACGAACTCGAGGTCCCCGTCAGGCCCCTGACCGTCCGCCAGGATCCGGGCGGCGCGTAGTTTCTCGGTCGCCTCGGCGGCCTGCTCGCTGCCGACCGCCGCGATGGCGGCGGCGAGTTCCTGGGAGATGGAGGTGCCCAGTACGGCGGCGGCCCAGGCGAAGCGGACGGTGGGGGTGCCCAGGCGCTGGAGGCGTTCGACCAGTCCGGATCCCTTGACCGCCGCGGCGAGTTCCCGCAGAACGGGCACGTCCCGCTTCGTACCCCTCACCCGTCGCTCGCCGAGGCGGATGGCCAGCTCCACCGTCTCGAACGGGCTTCCACCGGTCATGGCCCAGCACTCACCGCAGAACGCGTCCTCGGCCTCCTCGCCCAGTTCCCGCCGGACGATGCGCGCGACACCGTCGGCGGTCAGCGGCGCCAGCGAGTAGGGACGCTTCCCGTGCCGATCGGCGAGCGAGCGGAAGCCGGCCGCTGCGGGCGGCAGTTCGTCGGGCCGGTAGGCGACGACGATCAGCAGGGGGAGGTCGTCCGCCCGTGGCGCGAAGGAGGCGAGCCAGTTCAGGGACTCCTCGTCGGCCCAGTGCATGTCGTCCAGGAGCAGAACGAGGGGCGCCCGGCGCACCGCCAGGCGGGTCATGACCCAGTCGAGACCGTCACGCACTCCGGTCGGGTCCGGCACATGGGCGGCGTCCTGCGCCTCGATACCGAGCGCGGCGGCGACGATGTCGTACCAGCCGCCCAGCAGTTCGCGGCGCTCTCGCTCGTCCATCGCCGCAAGGACGGGTTGCAGGAGCCGGCGGACCACGCGGAACGCCATGCCCTTCTCGTTCTCGCCGCCCTGGCCCGAGAGCACCGTGCATCCCCCTGCCACGGCTCGGGCGCGCGCTTCCGCGAGCAGGGTCGTCTTGCCCAGTCCGGCCGATCCGGTGAAGGCGAGCAGTCCGCCGGGTCGGTCCCGGGACGCTCCGTCGGCGGCGTCGCGGAGGTCCGAGAACGCGGACTCGAGGCCGTGGAGTTCCCGATGGCGCTCGAGCAGGGTCCGGCCTTCGATGACCGGATACGAGGTTGCGTCCACCATGTGCGCTGCTGCTTCCTGCCGTCAGCTTGGGAAGTCAGCGACGAGCGTACGCCCAGGTGGACACGTAGTAGAGGCTTTGGGGATTCCTCATCTCTGGAAAGAGTGAATCGCCCGGTGTGGTGTTTTGTCCTTCCGTATTCCGGGTATGGCGAGTGAACCCGCGGCCGCTTCATGGAGCTTGTCGGACGGTCACTTCGGTTTACGCAGGGGGAAGAGCCCCTTATAGGGGATGAGCCGCTTATATCTGTGGACCGGCGGGCACAGCCGACGTGTCCGCATAGCGTGGCACGCTGCGCGACCAGTAGTAGCAACCGCGAATCCAGTCGGCCATGCCAGCCACATAGCCGATGCCCAAGGGACTCAACTCCGGCTCGGTCTCTCTGGAGAGGCGCTCGAACTCGGTGATCGTGCCGTTGATGCGCCGCACGGCCAGCATGACGCCCTCCTGCACGGAGCAGCGGTACTCCCGGCGGTAGGCCAGGGCCAGGTTGATCACTCCGCCCGCGCGTTGCTCCTTCACCGCGGAGAACAGGTCCGGTATCCATACGGCCGCGTCGGCCGACAGCCGGCGCAGACGCCGTACGGCGGGGTGGTCGAGTTCCTCGGGCGCCAGCTCGCCGGGCAGCGCGGCCTCGCACAGGGGATGGAACGGTTCGACGCCCGCGGTGAGCGAGCGGATCGACGCGCACAGCCCGGTGCCCAGCCGTACGGGGTCGGACTGGGCCACCGCCTCGTACAGCAGGCCGTGGACATACTCCCGGCCCGCCCATGCCCATCGAGCGGCCTGGTCGGGGGTGCAGCGCTCCATGACCTGGCGCTGGAGATCGGCGAGGGCGGCCCCGAGCGGAGTGCTGGGCGGCCCTCCGTCGCGCAGGATGCCTATGCTCTCGCAGAGCATAGGCATCAGCCGGCTCGGCCGCCGCCGGCCGACCTCTTCCGCCCGGTCGTCGAAGACGAACTGGTAGGCGATCTGATTGGCCATGATCTGAAGGAGTTCCGGGTCCATCGAGGGGCCGTTGTAGGAGGCGAGTTCGGCGGGTCGGGTATGGGCGACCATCGCCGCCACCGACGGGTCGTCGGTCAGCCCGTATGCGCGTAACCAGTTCTCGACGCCGGCCGCCGCCTCGCGTTCGTGCGGATTGCTGAGAAAGGGGAAGGGCATGTAGAGCTCGGCCTCGATCAGGTCCTTCAGACTTGCGGGCGGTATCCGGGGGTGCGATGCGGCCGCGCCGCCCTCGTGCGTCGTGGTCACCGTTGTCACCTTCTTCCGAAGTGCGTGGGTGGCGGGTCGCCGTTGCCCGGGTTGTGGGGGGCATGTTTGCTCCGGTCCGTGGAGAGCTGCGAGACGCGGGCGCCGGCTCAGGGCGTGAGAGTCGAGCGCGCGGCGTGCGCGGGGCATGCGTCCTGGGCGTGGGTGTCCGGCGCCGGCGGTTCCAGGAGCGGTGCCTGGGGGCGCGGTTCGCAGATCATCTTCAGTGCCCTGGGTCCGAGGGTGGCGGCCGGGCGCGGTTGTTCGGGGTGCCCGGTCAGCGGCCGCAGACGCCAGCGGCCGGCGATCACCGCGACGGCCAGCGTGGCCTCCGCCAGGGCGAACGTGTCACCGATGCATTTGCGGCTGCCCGCCGCGAAGGGCAGCATCGCGCCGTGCCGGGCTGCCGCGGCCGGCCCCGGCAGCCAGCGGTCCGGGAGAAACCGGTCCGGTTCGGCGAAGGACTCGGGATCGTGGTGCAGGAGGTAGGGGCTGTACAGGACGGTGGTGCCCTTGGGGATCCGCACCCCGGCGAGTTCCGTGTCCCTGGTGGCGACCCGGGTGAACAGCCAGCCGGGCGGATACGTCCGGAGGGTCTCGGCGACGACGCAGCGGGTGTACGGCAGACGCGGAAGGTCCTCGGCCCCGGGCCGCCGTCCTCCGGCGAGCACCGCGTCGACCTCGGAGTGCAGTCGCCGCTCGGCCTCCGGATGCCCGGACAGCAGCGCGAAGAGGGAGCCCAGGCACATCGCCGTGCTCTCGACTCCGGTGAGCAGAAGGGTGATCAGCTGGTCGTGGATCTCCTGTGCGGTGACCGCCGACGCCGAACCGTGGTCCTCCTCGGCCTTCAGCAGGGTTCCCAGCAGGTCGTCACGAGGACGGCTCCGCCGGCGCTCGTCGACGACCGAGTCGATGATCGCGTGCAGCCGGTCGAACGCCCGCCGATAGCGGCGGTTCGCGGGCGTCGGAATGCGGAACAAGGGGGCGACGGGCACGACGGTACGGATGAACAGGCCCCTGACCAGGGCGGCGAGGCAGTCCCGCACCTCGGCGACGGTCGCGGCGTCCAGCGAGTCCGAGAAGAGGACGCGGCTGGTCACCCGGGTGGTCAGGGCCAGCATGGCCGCGCTGACATCGGCCCGCTCCCCCGGTCGCCACGCTCGGGACACCGCTTCCGCTTCCTCTGCCATGACCTTGGTGTAGTCCGCGATACGGGACGGATGGAAGGTGGGCTGGATCAGCCTGCGCTGCCGTCGGTGTTCGTCGTGGGACGAGGTGACGAGGCTGTTGCCCATCAACGGCCGGAGCCGCTCGTACTGCGGGCCGCCCTTGTCGAAGGTGCGCGCGTCCATGAGGACGCGGTGGGCGAGTTCCGGGTGGCACACCAGCCAGGCGCGCTGGGGGCCGAGACGTATCTCGACCAGATCCCCGTGTTCGGGCAGGGAATTGAGAAAGGCCAGCGGTCGGCGGAACAGGGGGATGGCGTGGCCCACGAAGGGGAATATGCCTGGCGCAATGCCACTCTTCCAGGCTCGCTCTTGGGTGGGTATGGAACCGCTCATGGAAAACCACCTGCCTCAGTCAGCACATGGAAGCCGGAGAAACGTTCCACCGACGTGGCACTTGCGTCGTTTCCTCCCCAGTGCAACCTCTCTCGGCGCCCGGATTCCTCTTTCCAAGGGGGCGCACGGGAGCACAAAGAGGCATGCGGCATGGCGGAGTTATGGCATCGCCGTTTCCGAACGCCCCTGATTGCCGCCGACACCGTGGATTCCTACGCACCGCGCAGACGCGTGGCGGCCGGGCCGATGACGCCGGGGCCGAACCTGTCGCGTATACGGTCCATGACCTCTTCCGCGAGCAGGCGGGACGCACGCGCCGGGTCGAGGCTCAGCTGCTCGGCGACCCGCTCGGCGTCGACGAGGTCGTCACCCCGGAGCACCAGCCCGGTCAGGCGCCCGCGCTGGAGCCCCGCGGCGTCGATCAGCCGGTACGCCGTCACCCGCAGGTCGTCGTCGTGCGCGGACGCCTCCGGCAGCCGCCGGGTCTTGTCCCGGCGGGAGCCGCCGGCGAACCGAAGGGTCAGCGTCAGAGCGCGGGCCGCCTGCCCTCTGCGGCGCAGCAGATGCCCCAGCTGAACGACCAGGTCGAGCAGGGCGGCCCGGACCTTGGCTCCGTCGAGGGCGTGGCCGGGGAAGGCGCGGCTGACGGAGGCGGAGGCGGGAAGGGCCCGGGGGGCCCCGGGGCGCGGGTCGCGCTCTGATCTCCGCATGCCGCACAAGGAGTTCCGTCGCCGCGGCCGCGGCACGGGACGCCCCAGTCTCGCCCTGGCGACGGCCGAGCATGCGGCCACCGACCGATCGGCGCCCGACCGGCCGCTCCTATCCGACCGGCCGCTCCTATCCGACCGGCCGATCCGCGTCCGCGTCCGCGGTGATGGCCGGCCGGAACTCGGCCTATGCCGCGAGGGCGTGACCGGGGTGCAGCACCACCTTGGTGTAGCCCTCGACCCGCTTGTCGAACTTCTCGTACGCCTGCGGCGCCTGGTCGAGCGGCAGTTCATGGGAGACCACGAAACCGGGCTTGGCGCGTCCGGCGATGATCATGTCGCGCAGCTGGCGGTTGTACTGCTTGACGTTGCACTGACCGGTGCCCATCTGCTGACCCTTTTCGAACATCTTGCCGATGGAGACCAGCAGCCGGCCGTGCTTGGCGTGTTCGTCGGGTCCGCCCGGGTCGGAAGGCACATACAGGCCCGGCACACCGAGCAGGCCGGTCGGCCGTACGGTTTCCACGAGCGCGTTGAGCACGACGGCGGGTTCCTCGTGACTGGCGTCGTGCGCCTGGGCCTGGTAGCCGACGGCGTCGACGCCCTTGTCGGTTCCCTCGCCGTTCGTCTGCTCCTTGATCTGCTCGGCCGGGTCGCCCTCGGTGAAGTCGATGGGGATGGCCCCGATCTCACGGGCCTTCGCGAGCCTCTCGGGCACCCGGTCCACGGAGAACACCTTCGACGCACCGCGCAGCAGAGCGGAGTAGGCGGCCATCAGCCCCACGGGGCCGGCACCGAAGACGGCGACGCTGTCGCCGGTGGACACCTGGGCGAGTTCGCATCCGTGGTAACCGGTCGGGAAGATGTCGGCGAGCAGGATGAAATCGGTCTCGAACTCCCGCCCGGGGGGCAGCGTCAGACAGTTGAAGTCGGCGAAGGGCACGCGCAGCCGCTCCGCCTGACCGCCCTTGTACGGGCCCATCGCCACGTATCCGTAGGCCCCGCCCGCGAAGCCGGGATTGACCGTCAGACAGAAACCGGTCTTGCCGGCAAGGCAGTTCTTGCAGAATCCGCAGGCGACGTTGAAGGGCATCACGACACGGTCGCCCTGTGACAGGGAGACCACGCCGCTGCCGAACTCCTCCACTATGCCGAGGTTCTCGTGGCCGAAGACGATGCCCGACTCGGCAGTCGTGCGGCCCTCGTACATATGCAGATCCGAGCCGCAGATCGCGGTCGACGTGACACGGACGACCACATCGTTCGGGTGCTCGATCTGCGGATCGTCGACCTCCCGCACCGTCACACTGAAAGGCTTCTCGTAAACGACGGCTTTCACCTGGTCACCTCCGCGTCGCACGCCGGAAGGCGGCGGCGGCAGTCGGGTCGCTCCCGGGGCACACCGGGAAAGCGCGGGCCGCCGGTCTGTGCCGTGGCCCCTCGGCGCTCTGTTCTCACCGCGGGCTACTTCCAGGTAACGCCCGTGCGACACCGGCCGCAACCCACACCGCAGGCGCCCCGGCCCGGTCCAGGTACCCCGGGATCCGGTACGGCCCGAGGTCTCGGCCCGGCGCCCGTTCACTCCTTCCCGGGCGTGGTTCACGGCCTCTGCGGCGTCGGCTCCGAAGCGCCGGGGCCGCCCGATCCGTTCCGCCGTCCCGGTGCGGCGTCCCAGGTTCCGCCGGTGCCCAGGGCACCCGCCAGCCCGACACTGCCCGCCCCGATGAGCGCCACGCCGACCGCTTCCGGCAGCACCCGGATGCCAAGGGCGATGCGTTCCTCGAAGAGCACCCAGCCCAGGGCCACACTGGCCAGTGCGTCCCCAAGGGTGAGGGCCGGCTGGGAGGCCGTCAGAGAGCCGGCCCGGAACGCGCTCTGCAACAGCAGAAAGCCGACCGTTCCGGCGGCGATCCCGGCGTAGAGCGGCCAGTGCGTCAGCACCGCGCCGACTCCATGCCCGAGCTGTCCCATCACCTCCTTCATGAGCGCGGCTGTGGCGGCGAACGACACGGCCGACGCCAGCCCGAGCAGGACGGCCCGCGGCGCGCCGGTCACCAGAAGGGCCGCCGACAGGAGCACCGTCACGATGCACAACACGGCCCCTCCCGTCTCCGGCCATCGGCCCGGCACGACCGTGGTCCGCCCGGCGGTGGGCGCGGCCGCTCCCAGGAAGAGCGCGAGGCCGGCGGCCAGTGCCGCGAAGGCCAGCCAGGTACGGCGGTCGGGACGCCGGTGGAAGACCACACTGCCGACCGCGAGGGTGAACAACAGTTCGCTGGCCAGCAGGGGCTGGACGACGGAGAGGCTGCCGACGGCCAGCGCGGAGGCCTGAAGCACGGTCGACAGCGCGAGCAGGGCGGTTCCCGCCAGCCAGGATGGCCGGCGCAGCACATGGGCGAGCCAGCGGACGGCCTGTCGCATCCCACGGCCGCCGTCGGCCTCGTCCGTCGCCGCCCTCCGCTGGAGGACGGAGGCCGAGGCATTGGACAGGGCGGTGAGCAGAGCCAGTACGACGGTGAGGACGCCCACCCGGCACTCACCCGAACCTGGCGGCGAGCCGCCGGTACAGGCCCGGCGCGGCTCCTCGTACCCGGGCGGGCAGCCGCAGCCAGCCGGGGACGTAGATCTCGTCCCGGCCGCGGACCACGGTACGCCAGACGGCGTCCGCGACCCGCTCGGCCGGCACCGGCCTCGGCCTGGACCGCCGGTACGGCACGCCCCGGCGGTCGAAGAACGGGGTGTCCACCACTCCCGGGATGACCAGGCTGACGCCCACGCCGGTTCCCCGCACCTCGTACCGCAGGGCGTCGGCGAAGGTGGCGAGCGCCCCCTTGGCGGCGGAGTAGACGGCTTCGCCGCGGACACCGACGGTGCCGGCGAAGGAGCCGATGATCACCACGCGTCCGGAGCCGGCTTCGACCATGTGCGGGAGCAGATGCCGTACCAGGCGCACCGTGGCGAGCACATCGACGTCGATCACCTCGGCGATGGCGGACGGGGGCATGGTCGTGAAATCACCCGCCCAGCCGATGCCCGCCCCGGCCACCAGCAGGTCCACTCGGCCGACACGTTCCAGGGCGAACTCGGCCAGCCGCCGGTCGGCGCCGGGCCGGGTGAGGTCCGCGGGAAAGACGGCGGCCGGCGCCTCGGCGGCGACCCGCGTGAGGCGTGACACGTCACGGCCGTTCAGGACCAGACTCCAGCCGCCCTCGGCGGCCAGCCGACGGACCACGGCGGCACCGATACCGGAGGACGCACCGGTCACGAGCGCCGTCCCCCGGTGGGCCGGTCGGCCATCGGGTTCCCGACGTCCCGGGCGAGCGGTCGGGCCCGGCTCGGCCACGGGCAGGTCGGGGGGTGATCCAGCGCGGGAGGGAGCATGGAACATGGCGGCTGACCTCGGCTGCGACGGCGAAACCGGATGGGCGGACGGGACGCTGCTGCCCCCGGGTCGGGGCGGAAGGGGGGACGGAGACCCGCCTGCCCCGCTCCGGATTTCGGGAGGCGTGGACATGTAGGGAAGAGCACGGAAAGGGACAATCGGTACCGATGTCTGTATTTTTCCCTGCTCGGCGACGGCAGGCGACGCGAACGACCGCCGCCGCTCCCCCGGCGGCCGGTGAGCGGCGCGGTCCATGAGCGCGTCCAAGCGGGTACTGATCCTCAGCGCCAGCATGGGATCGGGGCACGACACGGTGGCGGCGGAACTCGTGCGCCGCGCCCGGGAGTACGGCCATCACGCCCAGGTGGTGGACGTCCTGGGCCTGCTGCCGTACGGCCTGGGTACAGGGCTGCGGAGCTTCTACCGGTCCTCGGTACGGCATTTTCCCTGGGCGTACGCCGCCTTGTACCGCGCGTTCCTGCGGCGCGGGACCGGTCGCCGGCCCAGCGGCGTGCCGCTGGCCCGGCTCGCCGGGGAGCACCTGCGGGACGTCACGGAGCGCACCGGGGCTGATGTGGTGGTCCCCGTCTTCCATCTCGCCGCGCAGCTCACCGGCCACCTCAGGTCCCGGGGGCTGCTCACGGTGCCGAGCGCCGTCCTGGTGATCGACTTCGCCGTTCACCGGCAATGGCTCCATCCGGGGAACGACACCTACTTCTGTCTGACGGACGACGCGGCGCGGGAGGTGCGCCAGGACATCGGCGTACCCGCCGAAGCACCCGGCGCGGTCGTGGCACCCGAGTTCCTCTACCCGGCGCCGGGAGCGGCCCGGTGGTCCGCGCTGTTCGCCCGGCATGCCCCGGGCCGCCCGCCCGTTCTGGTCTCCGCGGGCGCCTGGGGAGTGGGCTCACACCTTGCCGCGACCGCCGAGCTGCTGGTCGCGGGTGGCTTCCTGCCCGTGGTGCTGTGCGGCCGGAACGAACGGCTCCGCGGCGAGCTGGCCGACGTGCCGGGCACGGTCGCGTCGGGCTGGGTGTCCGACATGCCGGGTCTCTTGCGTGCGGCCGGTGCCCTGGTGGACAACGCCGCCGGTCAGACCGCAATCCAGGCCCTGGCCTCGGGACTGCCGGTGGTGGGATACCGCCCTCTGCCGGGACACGGCGCGGACGGCGTACGGCGGATGGCCGCCCTCGGCCTCTCGGAGCTCGCGGCGGACGCGGCCGGGCTGCTCGGTTCACTCGAGCGGCTCACACCGGCCGGACCCGACCGGGAACACAGAACCGCACGGGGACAGACACTGTTCCGCGACGACGTCCTCGTCCGGGTGCTCGGACTCTGCGGCACGCCCGCCGCTTGAGCGCCGGGCCGGGTACCGGGAGCCGCCGGACTGAGCCGCCAGACTGAGCGCCGGTCCCCTGCGGGGAGCCGATGGAGGTTCCGCGGCAGGGATGGCGCGCCGCGATCAGGTGACCGGCGCGCGGCCGCGCCGTTGCGTCCGGCTCATCGACGAGCCCGGTTCGCGAGGCCGACGGTCAGACCCATTGCGGCCAGCCCCAGCAGCAGCGTCACCGCACCGACCACGCAGTTGTTCCAGAGGACGCCCGCCCGTGCGCCGTGTGCGGCGGTGACCACCCAGGGCGAGATCAGCAGCCAGATTCCGAGTGGCGCGACGAGCCATGCCATACGGAGCATCCGTTCCGGAACCATGGCCAGACCGACCCCTATCAGGCCGACGGTAAGGCCGACGATCAGGTTGTTGACAGTGAGATTGGGCTCGGCACCCGCAAAGTGCACGACCCAGGGCGATATCGCGGCGTAGACGCCCGCCAGCAGGATCAGACCCTCGATGACGATCGCCTTGCCGGAAGCCGCTCGCTCGAGCCGCTCCCGCATCTCGGCTATCTCGGGGTGCGTTCCCATCTCACTGGAGTGCTGCGGATACGACATCGCTGCCGTCTCCTCTCCACGAGTACTCTCATGCTCTCTACCCTTGTACGAGATTCCCCCATTTGGTGGGTTTACGCGACTTTCGAAGTCTTTGCCGAGATGAGAGCGATACATCCACGTCCCAAGGCCGTCCGACGCTCTAGGGTGTAACGCGCCGGTCAGCGGCCACGCAGACCGGAACCCCGGCCCGATTCCGGCGGGCCGGGGTTCTCGTTCTGCGGTACAAGGCGAGTGGCGTGTCACTTGCCCTTGTTGTTGTTGTAGTCGTAGTCGTTGTCGTTGTCGTTGTCGTGGTCGTTGTCCTTGTTGTCGTGGTCGAAGCGGTGCACCACACGGAAGCTGGCCACGACGCCGTTCCGGACCTTCACGCCGCCACGGACGCGACGGGGAACCAGGCCGTTGCTGGAGCTCTTGGGGCCGACCGTAGCGATGGGAGCGCCGTTGTCGCAGGTCGCACCGTTGAAGACCTCGACGGTCTCCTTGCTGTCGTTGCGGACGTTGAGGCTGTTCGCCCCCAGGCCGCTGACGACCACGATGCAGCCCTGGTCGTGGGCGTTGTACTCCCGCTCGTTGACGTAGATCTTCTTCTCGTAGTGCTTCTTGTTCTCGTTGTTGTTCTCGTGGTCGTGGTCGTAACCCTCGTTGCCCTTGCCGTTGTCGTTGTTGTTGTTGTTGTTTCCGTTGTTGCCCTGGAGGGCGGACGAGACGGCGGCAGCCTGGGCCGGCTCAGAAGCGGCGGAAGCGTACGTGATGCCGGTGGCCACGAGGGCCGCGCCGGCCGCGACGGCCGCGGTAACAGCGATGGAACGCGTTGCCATGTCACTTCTCCTGTTCTCAGACACGTCGGCTGTGAACCGATGCGTGATCGAAAGTACAGACCCGACCGACTCGTGTCATACGAGACATACCGACAATATGAGGAAGAATCCGATTGGAGTAGTGGCGTCGTTGACGCCCCGTCATTCAGGGTTCGGGCGGCACCGCCCGCGTGTCGCTCCGCCCGGCAGAGCGCGACACACCCGCGCCAGAAGTGCTGACGCGATATCAACTCGACTCAACTCCCTCATGAAGGAGGAGAGTTGAGTTCGGACGGACCGTCAGACGGGGTCCGTGCCGACGGGTTTCCGAGTCACGCCTTCCCGCGAACCGGTCGCGGTCTGCCGTTCGGCCGTCTTCCGGTGGCGGCGCCCCCTGGCCGACGGCTTGCTGGTGCCAGGGTCCGCCGCAGAGGGAGTGAGCGCGCATGCAGACAAGGCCGGTACAGCAGGGACTGCAGACCCCCCGGGCCGCCGGGCTGGCGGGGGTCGTCTTCGCGTTCCTGCTTGCGGCGGTCATCGTGCTGATCCGGCTGGGCGTTCCCGAGGGCTCCCACGCTCCCGCCCCCGAGACCTCGGCCGATTCCGTACGGCACGGCGCGGTACGGGCGGCGCTCGCGCTCGTGCCCTTCGCCGGGATCTTCTTCCTGTGGTTCGTCGGCGTAGTGCGGACCCATGTCGGAGCGGCGGAGGACAAATTCCTCGCCACCGTGTTCCTCGGCAGCGGGCTGATCTTCGTGGCCACGCTGTTCGAGGCCGCCGCGACGGCCACGGCCGTGCTGGACACCACTTCCCCGTCCCGTGGTGCTCCCGGAGGGCCCACCTGGGACTTCGGCCGCCACTTCGCGCACACGCTGCTGATCGAGTATGCGATGCGGATGGCGGCGGTCTGCACGTCCTCCCTGTCGGCGATCGCCTATCGCGTCGGGGTGCTGCCTCGATGGCTGGCCCTGCTGGGCTTCCTGACCGCCCTGACGCTGCTCTTCGTCTCGACCGCCGTTCCCTGGTCCGAGTTGATCTTCCCGGCGTGGTCACTGCTCGTCAGCGTCCACATCTTCATGGCGAGCGGCCGCACCCGGCCCGGCGTCGCGGCGGCGGCACCTTGAGAGGGGCGAGCGGCATCACGCCGCCATCGCCGGTCACTCCTTCGGCGCGCCCCCGCGCGCGCGGGTCCCGCCCCCTCTCCGATGCTGGCGTAGGGAGAGGACCGCCGTCCGGGGGTGCCCGCGGAGCATGAGGCGCCCGGCGGACCAGGCCGCCGGAAGGGGCGCAGTGGTGATGAGGCTCGTCGTCGATCTCAACAGATGCCAGGGATACGCGCAGTGCGCGTTCCTCGCGCCGTACGTCTTCACCCTGCACGGCGAGGAGTCGCTGGTCTACAACCCATCCCCCGACGAGGAGCAGCGGGAGCAGGTGACGCGTGCCGTGGCGGCCTGTCCCGTGCAGGCGATCACGGCCGAGGGACTGGACGCCGCGGCCGATCCGCCGGCCTGGGCGGTCCAGGAGGCGTCCCATGACTGCTGAAGATCATCTGGCATGGCTCCGGCGCGAGGGGCGGATCGTGATCGTGGGTGCCTCGCTGGCGGGTCTGCGGGCGGCCGAGACGCTGCGTGCCGAGGGCTTCACCGGCTCGCTGACCATGATCGGCGACGAGCCGTACGAGCCGTACGACCGGCCGCCGCTGTCGAAGGCGGTCCTGCTGGGCAAGGCGTCCGCCCGCCACACCGCGCTGCCCCGGCGCCGGGACGTCGACGCCAAGTGGCGCCTCGGCGTCGCGGCGACCGGCCTCGACCTGTCGGCCCAGCGGGTGCGGCTGGCGGACGGGGACGAGGTGGAGTACGACCGGCTGCTGATCGCCACCGGCGTACGCGCCCGGCCCTGGCCCAAGGAGGCGGAGGCCCAGCTGGACGGCGTGTTCCTGCTGCGGACCCGGGACGACGCGGCGGGGCTGGAGCAGCGGCTGAGGGCCTCGCCGCGCCGTGTGCTCGTCATCGGCGCCGGCTTCACCGGTTCGGAGATCGCCTCCGCCTGCCGGGAGCAGGGCATCGCGGTCACGGTGGCGGAGCGCGGAGGCGCCCCCCTGGTGGGCGCCCTCGGCGGTGTGATCGGCGCGGTGGCGGCGGAACTGCACCGCGAGAACGGCGTGGACCTGCGCACCGGCGTCACGGTCACCGCCCTGGAGGGCGACCCGGCGGGCCGGGTGCGGTGCGCCCATCTCTCCGACGGCGGCGTCATCGATACGGACGTGGTGGTGGTCGCGCTCGGCGCGACCCGCAACACCGAGTGGCTGACCGGGTCGGGGCTCGGCGCGGGTCCCCGGGGCATCGCCTGCGACGCGGGCTGCCGCGCCTTCGACTTCCGGGGCATCGTCACGGACGACGTCTTCGTCGCCGGGGATGTCGCACGGTCGCCGCATCCGCTGTTCGGCTACCAGTTCCTGTCCCTCGAGCACTGGGGCAACGCCGTCAGCCAGGCCGAGATCGCCGCGCACAACATGATCAGCGCCAGCGCCGACCGGCGCCCGCACATGTGGGTGCCCGCCTTCTGGTCGTCACAGTTCGGCGTGAACATCAAGTCGGTCGGCGTGCCCCCCATGGGCGACGAAATCATGATCACGCAAGGGTCGCTCGCCGAGCGCCGCTTCATCGGGGCCTACGGCTACCAGGGACGGGTCATCGCCGCCGTGAGCTTCGACAACACACGGTGGCTGGATTTCTACCAGCGGCAGATCGAGACGGCCGCTCCCTTCCCGGTGGAGTCCCCGACGGTGGACCGCCGTCCCGAGGGCCGGCGGCCGGTCCCGTCCGACTTCCCCGACCCGTCCCTGCCGAGCCACGGCCCGACCGTGACCCTCAGCGGCTACTCACCGGCCGACCGGCGGCTGGTCTTCAGCCCGGCCCGCCGCTGACACCGGCGGATCTCACGCCCTGGACTTCACGAGCCGAGGACCCCTCATGACGCACCATTCGCTCCTGCGCCAGATCACCGACTACGCCAATCGCGCCGACCCGTACCCGCTGTACAAGGAGCTCCGCAAGAACCCGGTGCTGCACGAGGGGGACGGCGGCCCCTACCTCGTCAGTTCCTACTGGGACATCCTCAGTCTGCTCCACGACCCGAGGATCAGCTCCGACGCCGCCAATCTCGCGGCCGCGGGCGCCGACGAGATGGGCGGGGTGGCCGAGACGGGCCTGCCACCGAGCTTCATCCGGCAGGACCCGCCGGAGCACGACCGGCTCCGGCGGATCGCCAACCGCCCCTTCGGCCCCCCGCACAGCCCCCACAAGATCGACTCGATGCGCGGTGAGCTCGCCGGGATCGTCTCCGGTCTGATCGAGGGCATCGGTCAGGAACGGCAGATCGATGTGGTCGACCAGTTCGCGTACCCCTTCCCGGTGACCGTGATCTGCCGGCTGCTCGGCGTGCCGCGCGAGGACGAGCCGCGCTTCCACACCTGGGTCGAACCCATCGTCGCCAGCCTCGACCCGGACACGGGGAAGGACGACGCCGAGCGCCGACGGGGGGCGCAGGAGGCGCGGATGCAGCTGGGCATGTACCTGGCCCAGCTGGTCGAGCAGCGCAGCAAGGAACCCACCGGGGACATGCTGTCCGAGCTGGTGACCAGTCACGGCCCGGACGGCCCCATGACGACGATGGAGGTGCTCAGCACCGCGGTTCTGCTGCTGATCGCGGGCCACGAGACGACCGTCAATCTGATCACCAACGGAATGCTCACCCTGCTGCGCCACCGGGAGTACCTCGAGAGGCTGCGCAGCGACCCCGGGCTGGCGGTCAACATCGTGGAGGAGCTGCTGCGCTACGAGCCGCCGGTGCAGCTCGTTCCGCAACGGACGTGCATCGCGGACATCGAGGTACGCGGCACCACCATTCCCAAGGGCTCGAAGATCTGGCTGGTGCTGGCGGCGGGCAATCGGGACCCCGAGCGCTTCAGGGACCCCGACCGGTTCGACCCCGACCGTGGAGACATCCAGCACCTGGGCTTCGGCAGCGGCATCCACAGCTGTTTCGGCGCACCGCTGGCGCGGCTGGAGGCCCAGATCGCCCTGTCGGAACTGGCTCGCCGCCTCGACAACCCCCGCCTGATGGAGGACCCGCCGCCCTACCGGCAGAACGCGGTGCTGCGCGGCCCACGCCATCTGCTCGTCGGTTTCGGCGGTCTGCGCCCCTGAGCGGACGGCGTCCAGGGCGCGAACCGCCACACGGCGTCGTCCCCTACTCCGGCCGCCCGCAGACACCGCGGCGCCCAGGCCGCGCACAGACGCCTGGGCGCCGCGGATCCACGGTCCTTCTCAGCCTGTGGCGCCGGGGTCACCGGGGCGGATGCGTCCACGCCAGGCTCCGGATTCGCGCCCTTGCTGTTCGATGAACTCCTTGAAGCGTCGCAGGTCGCCCTTGATCCGCCGGTCGATGATCCCCAGGGTGTCCGCGGTCTTCTCCGCGGCGCCGCCGGGCTCGACGTCCATCGCGAGTTCCACCCGGGTGTGCATGTCGTCCACGCGCTGGAAGCGGACCGTGCCCTTCTGCTTCGTGTCACCGCTGATGGTGCGCCAGGTGATGCGCTCGTCGGGGAGCTGGTCGACGATCTCGGTGTCGAACTCCCGGCGCACGCCGCCGATCTTGGTGGTCCAGTGGTTGTGGCGGTCGTCGAGCTGCCTGACCTCCTCGACGCCCTCCATGAAGTTCGGGAACTCCTCGAACTGCGTCCACTGGTTGTAGGCGGTGCGGACGGGGACCTCCACCTCGACCGTTTCCTTGACCGTGCTCATCTGCGCCTCCTTCTCGGCTGATCGAATCGGGGCGGGCCGTCGGCCCGCCGCCCGGATCCGGCACATAGCGCCGAGTACCCAGCGAGGACGGGTTTACGGCCGACGGCCCGAGCCGGGCCGGGACCAGCCGTGCACGCGCACCCGGTGGCCGGGCGACCGATGGCGAGGCAGGGTGGTAGCCATGGGTTTCCGGCAAGAGGTCGTCGCCGGGCTACGGCAGTCGTGGCAGTCGAGCCATGCGCTCCTGCTGTTTCCCATCGCGCTCATCGTGGCGATCACGCTGGTGGACATCCACTCCCCCGAGAGCATCCACCTCGGACCCGCGCTGGTGATCGCGCCCGCGCTCACTCCTTCGTTCGCCGGCCCCCGGCTGACCGGCCTGGTCGGGGCGCTGGCGGTGGCCGCGCAAGTCGTCATCGCCGTACTGCACGGCGGGCTGTACACGACCAACCACATCGTGCAGATCCTCACCCTGTTCCTGCTGTCGTTGATCACCGTGGTCTACTGCGCCTTCCGGGACCGGCGCCGTGCGCAGCTGGCCCAGGTCCGGTCGGTGGCCGAGGCCGCACAGCACGTCCTGCTGTGGCCCCTGCCGGAACGCATCGGCCCGCTGACGGTGGCCTGCCTCTACCTGGCGGCCGAGGACGAGGCGCAGATCGGCGGCGACCTCTACGCCGCCACCCGGGCCGGCAGCAGGGTGCGCGTCATGATCGGCGATGTCCGCGGCAAGGGTCTCTCCGCCATCGGTGAGGCCGCCCTGCTGCTCGGCGCCTTCCGGGAGGCGGGCCACCGGCAGACGTCCCTGCTGGAGCTGGCCGCGACCCTGGAGCAGAGCGTGACCCGCTATCTGGCCGACTTCGAGCCGCCCGAGGAACTGGGCGAACGCTTCGCCACCGCCCTGCTGATGGAGATCCCCGACGGGGACCCCGTCACCCGCATGACCAGCTGCGGGCACCCTCCGCCGCTGCTGCTCAGCCCTGGTCACGTGGTCACCGTCCCGAGCGTGCACCCCGCCCCGCCGATGGGGATCGGCTCGGCACACGCGGCGGACTACCACCTGGACGTGTTCTCCTTCGAGCCCGGCGACACCCTGCTGCTGTACACGGACGGCGTCATCGAGGCCAGGGACACCAGCGGCCGCTTCTATCCGCTCGTGGACCGTGCGGCCCTGTGGACCGAGGAGAGCCCGGAGTCGCTGCTGCACCGGCTACGGCGTGACCTCCTCGCCCACACGGGCGGGCACCTCGACGACGACGCCGCGCTCATCGCGCTCCATCGCACCCCGAGCGTCCACCACGCCCATCCGCACCCGCGGATCATTCATGCCGACGGGTTCCGTCACCGGCCCGGAAGCCGGCCGCAGGACACGTGAACCCGGCTGACCGAACCCGCCGCTCCCGCGGTCCTCATGTCTCCTAAGGCGGGTCGGCCCCGCGCGGTCAGTCCTTCAGGGCGAGCTTGCACGCGATGACCAGCAGGCCGATCACGAGGTTGACCGCCGCGGCGACGACCACGAGGCGCCAGGAGGCACCGGCGTGGCGCGCGGCGGCCGCCGACCAGCCCACCTGCCCGGCCACGGCGACGGCGAGCGACAGCCAGACCGCGCCCCGCACGTCCAGACCCAGCAGCGGGCTGACGGCGACTGCGGCGGCCGGCGGGACGGCTGCCTTGACGATCGGCCACTCGTCACGGCACACAAGCAGGGCGACCCGGCGGTCCAGACTCGGCTGCGCCAGATGCGCGCCGAACAACTGGGCGTGCACATGCGCGGCCCAGAACACCACGCCGGTGCTCATCAGCAGGGCCACCAACTCCGCGCGCGGCAACGGGCCGTTGGTGCCGGCGCCGACCACCACCGAGGCGGCGAGCAGGGAGCCGTAGACACCGCCGGTGTAGTCGGCACGGGCCCGGCGCTCGGCGAGGCGCGCACGGGATTCGGAGTCGTCCGCCTTGGACGTGCGTCGCATGGGGGATGACCTTCCTGATCGTTCCGCCTCATCATGCCGGGACCGGGCGCCGCCCACCGTCATCGGCGCGGTGCCCGGATGGCCCGCGCTCGCTTCCGGCCGGAGAAACGGCGTCGGGTCGAGGGGCGGACCGGGAAAACGGCAAGCTCCGCTGGAACGTCAGAACGAAATTCACACATAGGTATCGGACATTTCGCGCTTCAATCTTCACGCGAGGCACACAAGTTGGCTAGGTTGACGCATGGGCCACGTAACTCCCTCCGGCGAACCGCGCCGGGTTGCGCGGCCTCCGCCGAATCCGGTGCACCCCGAGTGCAGCCGGAACCGGGGACCCAACCGACCATGGGGTGAATCGGCCCAACTGCCCTGCGGGGCAAGGGCCGTAGGGCGCGCCTTCCGGATCCGTCCGCCCGAACCCGACAGCTAACCCGGTAGGCGGAGCACGGAAGGAGTACGACCCCATGGCGCCGGAGCGAACCCCGGGCCCCGGAGGCTTCGGCCTTCCCGGCATGCGCAGGTTCACCGAGGACGACGGGCCGAGCCGCGCCGAGGTCCAGCAGCGGATCCACAACCTGTACGACCGCGCGGAGACCGACAGCGGAACCTTCAACGCGACGCGCGCGGCGGCGACGGGTATGGCGAGAGGCGCCAACCGGGTGTTCGGCGAGGAGCGGCGCCGCGCCGATCCCGTACTCGACGACGTGGCCAAGCAGTGGTTCGAGGCGGCACGCCTGAGGCTGGGTCCGACCGTTCCGGCCGCGCTGCCCGCCGACAGAATGCCGGACGGCACGGGGGCTGCCGGGTCCTCGGCCTCGGCGAAGCGTCCGGGCAGCGAGCTCGTACTCCGTGAGCTGGGGACGGCGGACCGGCCCGTGCGCGAACTGACCGCCGGACGGGCCGCGGGCCCGGTGGCGGAACTGACGGCCGGCCCCGCGGCGGAACGGACCGGGGCTCCCGTGGCGGAACTGACCGCCGGCCCCGTGGCCGCGCTGCCCGCGGTCCCCGAGAATCGGCCGGAGGCGCCCAGGGCCCTGCCCGCACCCGTGGCCGAGACCGGACCGTCCGCGCCGGGGACCGCCAAGGAGCGCAATCAGCGGAAGCTCGCCGCGGCCCGTGACCTGCTGGCGCAGCACACCGCACGGCACGCCACGCGGCTCCCGGCGATTGAGTCCCGGCCCGCCGAGGACACCTGGCGCACGGCCGAGGGGCAGCCGGGCCGTGTGGTCGAGGAGGCATGGCAACAGCTCCCCGCCACCGGACCGCTGCTCACCCCGCTCCCCTCGCTCCCCACCCCCGAGCCGCTCTTCACCGCCGAACCGCTCCTCACCGCGCCCTTGCCGCTCCCCACCGCCGAACCGCTCCTGACCACACCCCTGCCGCTCCCCACCACCGAACTGCTGTTCGACACCGAGGCCGTGTTCGGTACCGGGAGCCTCCTCGGGACCGGCGGGACGCAGGAGCCGGGGCATGAGACCAAGGCCGCGAAGGCGGTCGCCTTCGCCCGTGCGCAGATCGGCCGGCCGAGTCTCTGGGGCGCGGCCGGACCGGACTCGTACGACGCCGCCGGTCTGATCCAGGCCGCCTGGAAGGCCGCCGGGGTGACCCTCCCTCGTACGGCCCGCGATCAGGCGGGCGCCGGCACGGCGATCCCCCTCACCGACATCCGGGCAGGTGACCTCGTCTTCTTCAACCAGGACGCCGGTCACGTCGGCCTGTGCACCGGCGACGGCACGATGATCCACGCGCCGGGTCCGGGCGCCTTCATCCGCGAGGAGTCGGTCTTCTACGCCGGGGATGCGGCGATCCACAGCGCGACACGGCCCGCGTGACCCGGCGGCGGCAGCCCCGTTCCGGCAGTCGCCGTACCGGTCACCCGGGGCGCCTCACCAGGGCGTTCGGGCGAATCCGCCGCCTCGGTCCGCATTGCGGCAGGCGGCTTCGCGTAGGAGCGTAGGGGATGTGAAGAGCCTGGGCGCCGAGCGGTCACCCCGCAAACGGGAGCGGCGGGGCTGGCTGAGCGGCGCACCGCCCCCTCGGGGGGTGAAGGTGCTGCCCGTGGTCCTGCTGGTGGTCGTCGGCATCGTCAGCCTGGTCGCACCCTCGCCGTTGGACATCGGTTTCCTCCTGGGAGCCATCCCGCCGCTGGCCGTCCTCTCCTACGGCCCCGCGGCCACCGCCCTCCTCGGCGCCCTGGTCGTCGGACTCCAGCACACCCGCGCCTTCCACCTGGACCGGCCGGGCAACGCGGACCTGCTCACCATCACCTTCGTATCCGTGCTGAGCGTCTTCGTGTCGTATGTGCGCAGCCATCGCGACGCCCAGCTGGACATGGAACGCACGGTGGCCGAAGCGGCCCAGAACGCACTGGTTCCCCCGCTGCCCGAGCGGGTCGGCCCGATCCGCTGCACCGGCCTGTACCGGGCGGCCCAGCGCGGGACGCTCGTCGGCGGCGACTTCTTCGATGTGCGCGAAGGTCGCACCGGGATACGGGCGGTGATGGGCGACGTGCAGGGGCATGGGCTGTCGGCGGTCGCGACCGTCTCCTCCCTGCTCGGGGCCTTCCGGGAGGCGGTGCTCGACCAGCCCGACCTGCCGTCGGTCGCGGGCCGCCTGGACCGCAGGCTGCTCGTGGACTCGGGGGGCTCCCGGCTCGCGGAACTGTTCGCGACAGCGGTGCTGCTGGAGTTCACCCCCGATGCCCGGTGGGTGCGGATCATCGCCTGCGGCAGTCCGTTGCCGCTGCTGCTCCACGACGGCAAGGCCACCGAGGTCCAGGTGTCGTCCGGTACTCCCCTCGGGATCGGGCTGTGCGAACAGACGACGTACGACGAGGTCACCTGGCCGCTCGAACCCGGCGACCGGCTGTTCCTGGCCTCGGACGGCATCTGGGAGGCACGGGACTCGGCCGGGACGTTCTACCCCCTGGTCGACCGGCTCCCCCAGTTCGCCGAAGACGACGACCCCGCCGGGACGACCCAGCGGGTGTGGGACGACCTCGTGCGCTTCTGCGGCACCGTCCGCGACGACGCCACGATGCTCCTGCTCACCCCGGAGCCTGCGGGCGCCCGGTGAGCCGTTGCACCCGGGCCGACCCGCCGAGTCCCGCTCTGGGCATAACCTGGGTTTATGGGGTCATAGGGCGGACCCGCGTACCAGGTTAGGTTTGCCTTAGTTTAGGGTTTCCGACGAGCTGTCCGTCACCGCTCGAAGGGAACCTGATCATGCCGCGCCCCCTGCGGGTAGCCATCGTCGGAGCCGGCCCCGCCGGGATCTACGCCGCCGACGCCCTGCTGAAGTCCGAGGTCGCCGCCGAGCCCGGTGTGTCCATCGACATCTTCGAGCGAATGCCGGCCCCGTTCGGCCTCATACGCTACGGCGTCGCCCCCGACCACCCGCGGATCAAGGGCATCGTCACGGCTCTGCACCAGGTGCTCGACAAGCCGCAGATCCGTCTGTTCGGCAACGTCGACTACCCGTCCGACATCACCCTGGACGATCTGCGCACGTTCTACGACGCCGTGATCTTCTCCACGGGCGCGACGGCCGACCGGGCCCTGGACATACCCGGCATCGGCCTCGACGGCTCCTACGGCGCGGCCGACTTCGTCTCCTGGTACGACGGGCATCCGGACGTGCCGCGGGCCTGGCCGCTCTCGGCGGAGAAGGTCGCCGTCCTCGGCGTCGGCAACGTCGCGCTCGATGTGGCCCGCATCCTGGCCAAGACCGCGGACGAACTGCTGCCCACCGAGATCCCGCCGAACGTCTACGACGGTCTCAAGGCCAACAAGGCCCTGGAGATCCATGTCTTCGGCCGCCGTGGCCCGGCGCAGGCGAAGTTCAGCCCGATGGAGCTGCGGGAACTGGATCACTCCCCCAGCATCGAGGTCATCGTCGACCCGGAGGACATCGACTACGACGAGGGCTCGATCGCCACACGGCGGGGCAACAAGCAGGCCGACATGGTCGCCAAGACGCTGGAGAACTGGGCCATCCGCGACGTCGGCGAGCGCCCGCACAAGTTGTTCCTGCACTTCTTCGAGTCGCCCACCGAGATCCTCGGCGAGGACGGCAAGGTCGTCGGCCTGCGCACCGAGCGCACGGCCCTCGACGGCACCGGCAATGTCCGGGGCACCGGGACCTTCCGGGACTGGGACGTGACCGCGGTCTACCGTGCCGTGGGATATCTGTCCGACCCGCTGCCCAAGCTGCCCTGGGACCTCGAGTCGGGCACGGTGCCGGACCGGGGCGGGCGGGTCGTCGAGGAGAGCGGCGAGCATCTGCGGTCCACGTATGTCACCGGCTGGATCCGGCGCGGTCCCGTGGGCCTGATCGGCCACACCAAGGGTGACGCCAACGAGACGGTGGCCAATCTGCTGGACGACCATGCGAACGGGCGGCTGCACACGCCCGCCTCGCCCGCGCCCGAGTCGGTGGACGCGTTCCTGACCGAGCGCAACGTCCGCTTCACCACCTGGGAGGGCTGGTACCGCCTCGACGCCGCGGAGAAGGCGCTCGGCGCGCCTCAGGGCCGTGAGCGCGTGAAGATCGTCGAGCGCGAGGACATGCTCCGGGAGAGCGGGGCCTGAGCGGAAAGCGCCGCCCCGCCGTGGCGGTGTGCGCCGGGGCGGGGCGGCGGACCCGCCTGCCGGGACGTCCCGGCAGGCGGCCTGGGTACGGGCGGGTCAGGGGTAGGCGGCCAGGTTCGCCACGTTCGTCGACGCGTTGGACGGTCCGCCACGGTCGTTGATGACGTGCCGGATCGTTCCGGTGCCGCCGAGCGAGACGGTCACCATGTCGTGGAACCGGACCCCTGGGGTGCCCGGCACCTCGAAGGCGTGCTCCGCCGTGACGCCCGGGTTGGCGTTGAAGTAGCAGTAGCTGCCGAGCCCGTACGCCTCGTGGCTGGTGACCGAGTTCGCCACCTTGTAGGCCGCGTAGCCCTGGACGGAGCCGTTCATCCAGGCCGCCTGGTTCGGCGGGTCGTACGGCATCTCGTTCTGGTAGAAGTAGGTGCGGCCGCCGTTGCCGTTCCAGACCGTCTGGTACTTCTGGAAGTGCTCCACGAACAGGCCGTACATCGTCACGTCGTCCCCGTTGACGACTAGACCGGTGTCGGCGGTGTTGCTGGTCCAGCCGACGCCGCTGCCGTGGTCGGCGCGCCAGATCCACATGTGGTCGCCGATGACATTGCGGCTGTTGACCACGAGGCTTGCGGTGGCCTTGCCGACTCCCGCGCCGCCGACGCGGAAGTAGACGTCGTGCAGGGACGTCGGGTCGGTGGCGTGGGAGGCCGAGGCACCGGAGGGCCCGACCTGCATCAGCGTCGGCGAGTTGGTGGTTCCGGCGTCGAACAGCAGGCCCGCGATGCTGACGCCGTCCACGTCCGCGACGGTCATGCCGGTGATGCCGTTGTCGGGGACGAAGGTGGCGAGGCCCAGACCGAGCACCACGGTGTCGGGGCGGGTGACCTTGAGCGTCTGGTCCAGGTGGTAGACGCCGGGAGTGACCAGGAGGTTCTTTCCCGCGGCCAGGGCGGCGTTCATCTGCGCGGCCGTGGCGCCGGGTTTGACCACGTAGAACCGGTCGAGGGGCAGCGAGGCGCCCGCGGGACTGCCGGACGCCCAGCTCGTCCCCGTCGAGTTGGTGCGCAACGAGGGGACGAACACCTGGTAGGCGCCCGCGTTGTCGACGTAGAGGAACGGCTTTTCGCGCGTGACCGGGCTCTGCGCGATGGTGGTGTACGGCGGGTTGGGGAAGGTCGTCGCCGGGACCCCCTGGCTGCCGACGAAGACCATGTTCCAGTTGGACCCGGTCCAGCTGCCCAACTGGGAGTTCCGGGTCAGCCACTGCTGCTGGCTGCCGGACCGCACCTGCCCGTCGATCTTGCTGTCGGCCAGATAGCCGCCGCTCGACCAGCCGCCGTCGTCCAGGGCCAGGTTGCCACGCAGATGCATCCGGCGGTACGGGGCGGCCTGGGAGACCGCCCAGCGGTCGGTGCCGCCGGTCGGGTTGACCGAGAGGTTCTCGGCGCCGCGCCAGAAGTTCTGGGTGGCGTTGCCCTGGAACCAGTCGGCCTCCGCGTGCACCGCGCCGTTGACGGTGACGGCGTCGGGTGACAGGCCGAGTCCGAGGACCTGGGTGTAGAAGCCGACGTTGACGTCGTTGCTGTAGGTGCCGGGCCTGAACAGGACGGCGTAGCGCTGGGAGCCGAACTGGTTGGTCTCCTGCTGCCGGAAGATGGAGTCGAGTCTGCTCTGGATCGTGGACGAGGGCATGGACGGGTCGAAGACGACCACGTTCGGGCCGAGGTCCACATCGCCGGGAGAGGCGGACACGGGTGTCACCTGGAAGCGCTGCGCGGCGGTGCCGTTGCAGGTGTACTGGGCCAGTTGCACGCTGTCCGCGGTCGAGGCGCCCGGGACGTCGAGGCACTTGCCGCTGTGCCGGTTGACGAAGTGGTAGACACCGCCCCCTTCGTCGACCGGGAGCCACTGCTGGTTGTCGCCGCCACCGTAGGTCCAGAGCTGGACGGGTGCGCTGTCGGCGGTGGACCCATCGGTCACGTCCACGACCTGCGCGGGGTCGTTGCGGTTGTCGATCCGGACGTAGCCGTCGCTGGTGGCGGCGAAACGCCACTGCTGGGCCGTGGTGTTGTTGCAGGCGTACTGCTGCACGACGGTGCCGTTCACGGTGCCCGCGGCGCGGGCGTCGAGACACTTGCCGCTGCCGCTGTTCACGACCGTCGCATATCCGCCGGGCAGCGCCGCCGAGGGGGCGGCGGACGCGGGGGCGGCACTCTCGGAGGCGAGGGTCAGCGCCGAGGCGGCCGTGAGCAGCGCCACGACGGCGGCCGTACGAGCGCGGGCGCGTCGGCGGCGGCCCGCTGGGGGGCGGGTGGATGGGAGCACGGGTCTCCCTTTCTTCACGTGGGGGGTGAGAAAGCAGTTACTTCGGAGCGTGATTTAAGAAGTGAACTAAGGAAGTGTCAAGACCTTGGTACAGACCACCAGTTGGTTCCGGCAAACGCCGCCCGGCGCCCGCCGCTCACGGACGCCGGCCGGATCCGTCAGGCGTCCGGGTCGAACGCGATCCCGGACGGCACGGCCTTCGCCAGATGGGTGGCGAAGCTGTCGTCCCTCAAGCCGAAGTGGGCGCTGCCGAAGTCGGCCCGGCCCAGCTTGTCACGCACCCCCGCGGGATAGCCGTTCCAGCCCACGAGCGAGGGGAACTGCCAGGTGTGGCGGTGGTTCTCCGGCGGCTCGTCGTTGCTGTTCGCGGGGCGGAAACAGTGGGTGCCGATGCCGTCCTTGTGGTACACGATCTTGGGATGCGTCCCGTCCCAGCGGATCCGGTCCCGGCCGTAGACGTCGAAGTCGCCGTGGGCCGATGTGGAGACGTATTGCGCCTGGTTGTTCCGGACCCACACCACCACGTGCTCCCAGTCGTGGCGGTGGCCCCCGAGGCTGATGCCGGGCACCGCCTGGTCCTTCTCGAAGTAGAGGGCGTACATGATGGCGCACCAGCCGTGGTTGCACTTGTAACGGCTGTAGCCGTTGGTGTTGTCGAGGTCCGAGGCGTCGTGACAGCTGCCGTTGAGCGCCCCGGTGGGCTTCAGACCGCCGTTCAGGGTGCCGTCGGGGCCGATGGCGGGCGTCGGGTAGCAGCCGTCCGTGTCGTAGTCGTAGGCCGGCTGGAAGGTCCGCTCCAGATCGTCCGCGTTGGCGGGCAGGGCCCTGGGCGGGGCGGCGAGCGCGATGCCGGGGAAGGCGACGACCAGCGCGACGGCGCTGCCGACGACGAACGGCACACTGCGGAATCTGGAGCCCTTCTTGGTTTTCACTGCGTCCTCCTCTGGACTGCGGCAGTGGGGTTGAGGCCAGGACTGACATGCCCAGAACAACATCGGGTACAACACCGCGGAGTCCTCGCCGGGCGGCGGACAGTGTTCGACCGCACCCGGCGGGACCGGTCGACGAGGGGAGGACGGACGAGGCGGTCGCGGGGCCACCGCGCGGCGGGAACACACTTCCGTCACGCCCGCGCAACGATCACCTGCGAGAATCGAACGTGTTCCCGCCTGCACCGGGAACACCCAGGACCTCGGAGGAGCCCCTGTGCCGCCGACCTCGACACCACTGGGGAAGCTGGGCTTCCTGACCATCGGCCTGTTCGACGAGGCCGATCCCCGCCGCGGGCACGAGTCGACGCTGGAGATCATCGAGTTGGGCGAGCGGCTCGGCTTCGACAGTGCCTGGGTGCGCCACCGTCATCTGCAGTACGGGATCTCCTCACCCGTCGCGGTGCTCGCGGCCGCCTCCCAGCGCACCAGCCGGATCGAACTGGGCACGGCGGTCATCCCGCTGGGGTGGGAGAATCCGCTGCGGCTCGCCGAGGATCTGGCGACCGTCGACGTGCTCTCCGGGGGCCGGCTCAACCCGGGGATCAGCGTGGGGCCGCCGATGCACTACGCCCATGTGAAGCAGGCGCTCCACCCGCACACCGCCGACCTCGAGGACTTCGGTTACGAGCGCGTGCGGCGACTGCTGGACTTCGTCCGCGGCAAGCCCGTCACCGACTTCAGCGGTGTGGAGGGCTTCGAGGTGTTCTCCGACCGGGTGCAGCCCTACTCCCCCGGTCTCGGCAGGCGCATGTGGTACGGCGGCGGGAGCCTGCGCTCCGCCCGGTGGGCGGGCGAGCACGGGATGAACCTGCTGACCAGCAGCGTCGTCAAGGCTGAGGAGTCGGAGGACTTCGCGGAGGTGCAGCTCTCGCACATCCGCGCGTTCCGTGCCCAGCACCCCGACGGCGACAGCGCCCGCGTCTCGCAGGGGCTCGTCGTCGTCCCCACCGACAGCGCCTCGCCCGGGCAACGCGCCAAGTACGAGGCGTACGCGGCCCGGCGGCTGCCGCGCACGACGGCGCCGCAGGGTCCGGCACGGCTGCTGTTCGCGCCGGACCTCGTCGGGCCGTCCGAGCGAATCGCCGAACAGCTGTACGCGCATGCCGCGTTCCGGGAGGTGGACGAGGTGGCGTTCGCGCTGCCGTTCACCTTCGAGCACGAGGACTATGTGCAGATCCTGACCGACATCGCGACCCGGCTGGGGCCGGCCCTCGGCCGGCAGCCGACCGGCTGAGCGCACGTCCCTGCGCCGCCGCGGGCTGGTGGACCTCCGCGGGGCCGTGGGTCGGTGTGGTCCTCCGCGGGGCCGCGGGGAGCCCTGTGATCTTCCGCGCGGGCGCCGGACGGGTGATGCTTGGCCCGTGAGGTCCGCTCCCACGCCGACGGAGGCCGTATGACGACGGACAGCGGTACCGGGGTCTCGGTGAGGCCCGTCGCCGGGCACATCGGCGCCGAGATCACCGGGGTCGATCTGGCCGGCGACCTGGACGACGCGGTGGTGACCGCGATCCGGTCCGCCCTGCTGCGCTGGAAGGTCGTGTTCTTCCGGGACCAGGATCTGGACCACGCCGCGCACATCGCGCTCGCACGGCGGTTCGGCGACCCCGTCGTCCTGGGCAAGCGCGGCAGCGCCTCACCCGCGGACTTCCCCGAGGTCGAGACGACGGCGGACCGGCTGGAGCTGGGCGGCCGCTACGGCATGGACCACGACGAGTGGCTGCGGCGCCGACGCCACTCCCTGCTGCGGGGCTGGCACTGCGACCACGGTGCCCGCGTCGATCCGCCCGCGGCGACGATCCTGCGGGCCGAGACCGTACCGCCGTACGGCGGGGACACCCAGTGGTCGAATCTGGCGGCCGCGTACGCGGGCCTTTCCGAGCCCCTCCGGCACTTCGTCGACGGTCTGCGCGCCGAGCACCGGCTGGGCGTCGGCTACCAGGCGCGGCCCGGGGACGACGCGTATCTGCGTCATCTGCTGGACCACCAGGTGGCCACCGAGCACCCCCTCGTCCGCGTGCACCCCGAGACCGGCGAGCGGCTGCTGTTCGTCAACGGCTACTACGTCGAGCAGATCCGCGGGCTCTCGCGCGCCGAGAGCGGGCATGTGCTCCAGATGCTGCTGGAACAGGCCACCCGCCCCGAGTACACGGTCCGGTTCCGCTGGGAGTCCGGCAGTGTCGCCTTCTGGGACAACCGGGCCACCATCCATCTCGCCCCCGGCGATCTCGTCGCCCCCGAGCACCCCAGGATCATGCACCGGGTGATGCTCACGGGTGATGTCCCGGTGGGCCCGGACGGCCGGCCCTCGGAGCCGGTCACCGGCACGGAGCCCGGCCGCTGGTGAACCGGCGCTGCCCCGGCGGGGGCGCGCCGCGCGGTTCGTGCTCGGTTCGTTGTCGGTTCCCCTAACGTCGCGCGGCAACCTGGGCTAGATTCGAGCCCCGCCGACCCCGCACCCGTCGGCGGCGTCGCAGGAAGGGCTCGGAAACGGCGCATGCGCGACTTCGGGAACGCCCGGGCGGCCGCCCCGGCGACGGCGTCAGGACCGGTCATGTCGGGAGGGCTGGTCGACAGTGTCTTCGACCGGGCGAACCGGGACCCCGGCCTGCCGGTGATCGCCCGCCGTGACAGCTCTGCGGGCACGACCTGGACCGAGGTGACGGCGAGCGAACTCCATGGCGAAGTGGTCGCTCTGGCCAAGGGACTCGTCGCCTCGGGCATCCGCCCCGGCAACCGCGTGGCCGTCATGGCGCGCACCCGATACGAGTGGACCCTGTTCAGCTGTGCGCTGTGGGCGCTCGGGGCCGAGGTCGTGCCGATCTACCCGACGTCCTCGCACGAACAGGTCGAGTGGATCCTCCGGGACGCGGGCTGTGTCGCGGTGGTCGTCGAGGACGAGCCGGGCATCATGACCGTCGGGTCGGTCTGCGCCTCCCTGCCCCGGCTGCGGCACGTCTGGCAGCTGGACGCCGGGGCGCTGGAGGACCTGGTGCGGCGGGGCCGTCCGGTGCCGGCCACGACCATCGACTCGCTCCGCCGGATCGTGCTGCCGGACTCCACCGCGGTCGTCGCCTACACCTCCGGCACAACCGGCCGTCCCCGCGGCTGCGCCCTCAGCCACCGCAATCTGGCGAGCCCCTGCGACACGCTGCTGGGCGGCTGGGGACACACCGCCGCACCGCCCGGCGAGCAGCCCGCCATCCTCGCCTTCCTGCCGTTCTCCCATGTGTACGGGCTGATGATCCAGGGGCTGTGTCTGCGCGGCGGACTGCTCATGGGCCATGAGCCCGAGCTCAGCGCGGACGCCCTGGCGTCGGCGTTCCGGACCTTCCGCCCCACGTATCTGTACGCGGTCCCGTTCGTCTTCGAGAAGCTGTACAAGAATTTCCTGCGCACGGCCCAGCAGGCGGGCCGCGGCGCGCTGTTCGAGCGGGCCGTGCGCACGGCGCAGGACTACGCCCTGGCTCTCGAGCGGCAGCGGATGGGGGCCGGGCACGGCCCCGGCCTCGATCTGAGGCTCCAGCACGCGCTGTACGACAAGGCGGTGTACCGGAAGCTGCGTGCCGCACTGGGCGGCCGGGTGTGCGGAGCCGTCTCCGGCGGATCACCGCTGAGCCGTGAACTCGCCCTGTTCTACGCAGGCATCGGGATCCTCGTCCACGACGGGTACGGGCTCACCGAGACGGGCGGAGGCATCACCGCACAACCCCTCGGGCGGGAGAAGTCCGGCACCGTGGGGCGCCCGCTGCCGGGCGTCGAGGTACGGGTGGCCGACGACGGGGAGATCCTGGTGCGCGGGCCGTCGGTGTTCCAGGGCTATGTCAACGACGATCTCGGCACCCGTACGACGCTGCGCGACGGCTGGCTGGCCACGGGCGATCTCGGGCACCTGGACTCCGAGGGGTATCTGTCCATCACGGGCCGCAAGAAGGAGATCATCGTCACCAGCGGCGGCAAGAGCGTGGCTCCGGCGGCCCTGGAGGAGCGGCTGCGGGCGCATCCGCTCGTTCACCAGGCGGTGGTCGTGGGCGACAACCGGCCCTGTGTGGGCGCCCTGATCACCCTGGACCCCGAGTTCGTGGCGCACTGGCGCGGTGGCCTGTCCGCGCAGGGCGAGGCGCCGGGCCGGGAGGCACGGGAGGAGAACGCGCTGCGGCAGGAGATCGCGCGGGCGGTGGCCGCGGCCAACACCACGGTGTCCCGGTCGGAGTCGATCCGGGTCTTCCGCGTCCTGCCCGAGCCCTTCGACGTCGCGAACGGACTGCTGACCCCGTCGATGAAGCTGCGCAGGGACGAGGTCACCCGCCGGTACGCGGTGGAGATCGACGCCATGTACCAGTCCTCGTCGCGCCTTCCCCGGGAACGGAGGACGGAGGAGCTGCCGACCTGGGACGACTCCGACGATGTGTTCCGCCGGATGAGGTGAGCGGGCGTCACGTTCCCCGAGTCCACGGCGCGTGTCCCCGGCGGCCGCGTCCGGGGCGCGACCGGGACCGGGACCGGGACCGGATTCGTCGGCCGGGTCTCCGGCCGGAACGGGCCCGGACGTCGCCGCGTGTTCCCCGGGCCGAGCCGGCCGAGGCCTCCGCGTAACGGCCCGGGGTTCTCGGCACCCGTAGCCGCGTACGGGCCCCGGCATCGTGGCCGGAACCGGGCCGGACACGGCGGTACGGTGTCGCGCCCCCGAACAGGGCGGCCGTCGGGATGCGCATGCGGGGCGATGCGGCGCATTCTTGCTGTGTTACCGACCCGACGGCCCGGGACGAGGGCAGACCGATGCAAGGGAGCGCCGAGGGCGCGGACAGCGCACCCGGGACGGCCGCCGCAGTGCTCACCGGCGCCGTGGCGGACGCGATCCACGCCGCCGGCGGCCTGGTGGGCGGCGTGTACCTGCGCTCGAGCACGCCAGGGGTACTACGCCTGGCCGTGCTCGCCGGGCTGCCCGCGCCCCTGTTCCGGCCCTGGTCACGGCTGCACATGGACCGGCCGTTCCCCGTCGCGGACGCCTTCCGGCTCGGTGTCCCGGTGGTCCTCAACGACGCCACCGAGACGATGCGGCGGTACCCCCAGCTGTCGGCGGGGCTGCCGTTCCGCTTCGGTTCGGTGTACGTGCCCGTGGTGCGCGGCAAGACGACGTACGGCGTCCTGATGGTGCTGCGCCCCACGGAGCAGGAAGCCATCGAGGGCCTGCCCGATATGGACCGGATGACGGGGACCGCGGAGCGCCTCGCCGAGGCCCTCGCTGCCCTCGAGAAGGCCGGGGATCCGGTGCTCTGGGACGGTCCCCCGCTGTGCGTGCGCCCCCCGGGCGTCGCCCGGCTGCGGGGCCGCATCGGGCACTTCGTCTGGGACCCGGCCAAGGCGACGGTGACCGGGGACGACACCTTCCAGGAGCTGACGGGGGGCGCAGTGGAGGGCCTCGCCGGGTCGCCCGAGGCGCTCGCCGAGGCGGTGTCCCCGGACGACTCGTATCTGGTGCTGACGGCGCTGCGCGGGACCGCGGCGGGCTGCCCGCCGGCTCGCCCGCTGCGGGCGCGGGCCAAGGACGGCGGACAACGGCTGCTGGAGTTCTGGGCCGAGGGCTCGGGACCGGAGCCGCATCGGGTCGGCGGGCTCGTGGTCGATCCGGGACCGGGTCCGGCGGCTCAGGGAGCCACGGACCTGCTGCCCGACGGTGTGTTCGCCTTCGACCGGATGGGCCTGATCACCTATGCCAACCCGCGGGCCGCCGACCTGCTCGGCCGCCCGCCGCAGGAGCTGGTCGGCCGGCACCTCTGGCATGCCCTGCCGTGGCTGGACCGGCCCGTCTACGAGGACCACCTGCGGGCGGCGCTGCTGGCCCCGGAGCCCGTGCACTTCCAGGTCCGCCGCCCCACGGAGGGCACGGACGAGGAGGACAACGGCGACTGGCTCACCCTTTCGGTGTATCCGGGCGCGGACGTCCTGACGTGTCGGGTGGTGCCGCTCGGTCACACCGCGGAGGCGCCCTCGCTGGCCGAGGCGTCCGTCCGGACGGCGGATGCGCTGAGCACCTGGGAAGCGCCGGCACCCGTCTACCGCCCCATCATCCTCGCGATCGCCCTGTCCGAGGCCGTGACCGCGCGCCAGGTGTCCGAAGTGGTGATGCGGGAGCTGCTGCCCGCGTTCGGCGGGCGTCGGCTGGCCATCTACCTGCTTCAGGAACGGCATCTGTACCTCGCCTGGGAGACGGGCTTCCCGCCCAGGTTCCTGTCGCAGTTCGATGGCGTGGGGCTGGACGCCAGACTGCCGGGGGTGGAGACGCTCACCACGGGCCGCCCCCTGTTCTTCGAGTCGATGCAGCAGTTGGCCACGGCCTATCCCGGCATCCCGCTCGACACCACCGAGGGCTCCCGGGCCTTCCTGCCGTTGATCGCCTCCGGGCGGCCGGTCGGCTCCTGCATCCTCGGCTTCGAGCGGCCCCGCGCCTTCAGCGCCGAGGAGCGCACGGTGCTCACCGCCCTGGCCGGGCTGATCGCCCAGGCCCTGGAGCGGGCACAGCGCTACGATTCCGAGGCCGCCCTCGCGCGCGGCCTCCAGGAGGCCCTGCTGCCGCACCGGCTGTCCACCCACCCCCAGGTGGAGACGGCGGGCTGCTATCTGCCCGGAACGCAGGGCATGGACGTGGGCGGCGACTGGTACGACGTCATCGAGGCGGGCGACGGGCTGGCCCTGGTCATCGGTGACGTCCAGGGGCACGGGGTGCAGGCCGCGGCCACCATGGGACAACTGCGCAGCGCCGTCCGGGCCTTCGCGTTCGGCGACCACGCCCCGCACCAGGTGATGAGCGGCACCAACCGGTTGCTGATCGACCTCGACCCGGGCCAGTTCGCCAGCTGCTGCTACGTCCGGCTGGACCCGGTCACGGGGCACGCCCGGGCCGCGCGTGCCGGGCATCCGCAGCCCCTGTTGCGCCACCCCGACGGCCGTACCGACGTCCTCGACCTGCCCGGCGGACTGGTGCTCGGGGTGGACCCCCAGGCCCGCTACCCGGTGACCCATCTGCGGCTGGAACCCGGTGCCGTGCTCGCCCTGTACACCGACGGCCTGGTGGAGCAGCCGGGTGCCGACATCGACGACGGGGTCGAAGCGCTGCGCGCCGCGCTCTCCCGCGTGAAGTACGGCACGGGCCGCCCTGGCTGCCTTTCCCTGGCGGGCATCGCGGACCGGCTCATCGAACCGGCCCGGCGCACGCCGGACCGCCCGGACGACATCGCGGTCCTGCTCGCGACACGCCTCCACGGCACGGAGGGGATCGACAACGCCTACGGCCCCGATGCCCTCTAGCGCGACCGCTGCCCGGCGCGTGAGGCACACGCCGCCGTGCTCCTGCTGCGGCCGCACATTCCGGCAGGGAAGGTCCGCCACAAGGTGATCCCCGGCGGAGCCGGCCGACGGGCATTGCGATGATGTCGTCCGAAGGCCCGGCCGGTCCGCCCTCGGCCGGCCGTCGAGTGGCAGGAGGAGCCCCATGACCGCCACACGTGGAACGTCCGTGGACATCCCCACCCAGGACGGCACGGCCGACGCCTACCTGGCCCATCCGGACGACCAGAACCCCCACCCCGCGGTCCTGCTCTACATGGACGCCTTCGGACTGCGCCCCCAGCTGAAGGCGATGGCGGACCGCCTGGCCCGGAACGGCTACACCGTGCTCGTCCCCAATGTCTTCTACCGGCACGGGCGTGCGCCCCTGGTGGAGCTGCCCGAGCTCATCGACACATCCGAGCGGCCGGACCTCTTCCGGCAGATCATGCCGTTCATGCAGGCGCTGACGCCCGAGGCCGCCGAACGCGATGCCGAGGCCTGTCTGCGCTGGCTCGCCGACTGCCCGCAGGCCGCGGAGGGTCCGGTCGGTGTCACCGGCTACTGCATGGGTGCCCGGCTGGCGCTGCGCACCGCCGGCACCCATCCGGAGCGGGTCGCCGCCGTGGCCGGCTTCCACGGCGGGCGGCTGGCCACCGACTCTCCCGACAGCCCGCATCTGGTGGCCGGACGCGTCACCGCGGAGGCCTACTTCGGCCACGCGGACCAGGACCCCTCGCTGCCGCCGGAGCAGATCGAGCGGCTCGAGAAGGCGCTGACGGAGGCCGGGGTGCGCCACCGGTGCGAGGTCTATCCGGGCGCCCACCACGGCTTCGCCCAGGCCGACACCTCCGACTACGACGCCGAGGCGACGGAACGCCACTGGACGGAACTGCTGGCCCTCCTGGACCGCGCCCTTTAGCGGCCGGGGGGACGACCGACCCGGCGAGGGGTCAGGCGGCGGGCGGGACGACCGCCACCGGGCAGGGCGCGTGGTGCAGCAACGCGTGGGCCACCGAGCCGACGCCCGGTCCCATAGGCCGGCCGGCGTGCCGTCCCACCACCACGAGCTGGGCGCCGGCGGCCGCGGACAGCAGGACCTCACCCGCGCTGCCCATCTCCACATGCTCGGTCACCGGCACGCTCGGGAACCGTTCCCGCCAGGGCCGCAGCGCCTCCTGGAGCGCCTCCCGCTCGTACGGTTCCAGACCGCCGGCCTCGTCGAGCAGCTTCAACGAGCCGGGGCTGTAGGCGAACACGGGCGGCAGGCTCCAGGCCCGTACGACGCGCACGGCTGCTCCCCGGGCCGCCGCGGTCGCGAAGGCGAACCCGAGCGCGTCCGCGCCGTCCTCCGGATCCCCGTGCTGGCCGACGACGATCTCCCGGCCCGCCGCCTCGGGCGCCGCCCGGTCGTCCGCGCGCACGAGCACCACCGGCCCGGCGGACCCGGCGATCACCTGCCGGCCCACCGAGCCCAGCAGGAAGCCCATCAGGGCACCGTGGCCGCGCGAGCCCAGCACCAGCAGCTCCGCCGCGTCCGCCTCGGCGACCAGGGTGTCCGCGGGGGCGCCCTCCCGGGCCTCGGCGCCCACCGTCAGCCGAGGGTGCCGCTCGGCGATCGTGCGCCGGGCCTCCAGGACCATCTGCCGCGCCCACTCGGCCTGCGCCTCCCGGTCGGCGGTGGGGGCGAGGTCGTAGGAGTGCCACTGCCAGGCGTGCACGATCCGCAGCGGCAGGTCGCGGCGTACGGCCTCGCGGCCCGCCCAGGCCGCCGCGGCGACGCTCTGAGGTGATCCGTCCACTCCGACGGTGACGGGGCGGGTCATACGGCTGCCTCCTCGTGCGCGCTCCGGCGATCACACGCTACCGGCTCCGATGCGCCCGGGTTCCGGAGCGAAACCCGCCGATCGAACATACGATGGGCGGGAGGCCGAGGTTTCGGGGTGGGAGACTCTATGGCACAGGCTCCCAGCGCAGCTGCACGGACCGTCATCCTCACCGTGGACGACGACCCCGGAGTGTCGCGTGCCGTGGCCCGTGATCTGCGCCGCCGGTACGGCGAGTCGTACCGCATCGTGCGGGCCGAGTCCGGTGAGAGTGCGCTGGAGGCGCTGCGGGAGCTGAAGCTGCGCGGCGACCTGGTGGCCGTGATCATGGCCGACTACCGGATGCCGGAGATGAACGGCATCGAGTTCCTGGAACAGGCCCTGGACGTCTACCCGGGTGCCCGGCGGGTGCTGCTGACCGCGTACGCGGACACCGGTGCGGCCATCGACGCGATCAACATCATCGACCTGGACCACTACCTCCTCAAGCCGTGGGACCCACCGGAGGAGAAGCTCTACCCGGTCCTGGACGATCTGCTGGAGGCATGGCGGACCTCGGCCTACCGGCCGGTGCCCACCACCAAGGTGGTGGGACACCGGTGGTCGGCGCGGTCCTCGCGGGTGCGGGAGTTCCTGGCCCGCAACCAGGTGCCCTACCGCTGGTACTCGGTCGACACCCCGGAGGGCGGGAGACTGCTGGCGGCGGCGGGAGAGGACGGGGAGCGGCTGCCGCTCGTCGTCACCCCGGACGGCACCCCGCTGGTGGCACCGGAGGACCCGGAGCTCGCCGCACACGTGGGGCTGGCGACGACGCCGACCGCGGAGTTCTACGACCTCGTGGTGATCGGCGGCGGGCCCGCCGGGCTCGGGGCCGCGGTGTACGGGGCGTCGGAGGGGCTGCGGACGCTGCTGGTGGAGCGCTCCGCGACCGGCGGCCAGGCCGGGCAGAGTTCCCGTATCGAGAACTATCTCGGCTTCCCCGACGGCGTGTCGGGCGCACAGCTGACCGACCGGGCGCGGCGGCAGGCCAAGAAGTTCGGCGCGGAGATCCTCACCGCGCGGGAGGTGTCCGCCCTGCAGGTCAACGGGGCCGCGCGGATCGTGCGGTTCTCGGACGGGCCCGCGATCGCCGCGCACAGCGTGATCCTGGCGACCGGTGTGTCGTACCGGCAGCTCGCGGCCCCGGGTCTGCTGAAACTGACGGGGTGCGGGGTCTTCTACGGCTCCGCGCTGACGGAGGCTCCGGCCTGTTCCGGCATGGACGTGTTCATCGTCGGCGGCGCCAACTCCGCGGGCCAGGCCGCGATGTACCTGTCGCGGAACGCCAAGTCGGTCACCCTGCTGGTGCGCGGCGCGTCCCTGTCGGCGTCGATGTCCCACTATCTGGTCCAGCAGATCGCCGAGGCACCCAACATCGTCGTGCGCACCCGCACGGTGATGGACGAGGCGCACGGCTCCGACCATCTGGAGCAGCTGACGCTGCGCGACATGGCGACCGGAGAGACCGAACTCGTCGACGCCCAGTGGCTGTTCGTGTTCATAGGGGCGGCTCCGCTCACGGACTGGCTGGAGGGGACCGTGCTGCGCGACGAACACGGATTCATCCTCACCGGCCCCGACATGACCTGCGACGGGCAGCCGCCGCCTGGCTGGGAACTGGACCGCCCCCCGTACCACCTGGAGACCAACGTCCCGGGCGTGTTCGTGGCGGGTGACGCGCGCGCCGAGTCCGCCAAGCGGGTCGCCTCCGCGGTGGGCGAAGGGGCGATGGCGGTGATGCTCGTCCACCGGTATCTGGAGCAGTCATGAAGCCACAGCGCGGGGAGCGGTCGTGAGCGGGAAGCCGATGACCTGCGACCAGGCGGAGCTGAGGACGCTCTTCCTGTTCGAGAAGCTGGACTCCGAGCAGTTGACGCGGCTGTGCCGGGAAGGCCGGGTGGAGCTGTTCGAGCCGGGGCCGGTGTACACCGAGGGCGAGCCCGCCACCTGCTTCTTCGTTCTGCTGAACGGCACAGTGGTGCTCTCGCGCCGTGTCGGCACCGACGACGTGGAGATCAGCCGGACCTCGCAGCGCGGTGTGTACGCCGGTGCCTTCCAGGCGTACCTCGGCGACCGGGCCCGGGCGGCCCGGTACAACGGGTCGATGCGGGTCACCGAGCCTTCGCGGTTCTTCGTTCTGCCTGCCGAGACGTTCGCCGCGGTCATGCGGGACTGGTTCCCTATGGCGGTGCATCTGCTGGAGGGACTGTTCTTCGGCAGCAAGAACACCCAGCAGATCATCAACCAGCGGGAGCGGCTGCTGGCTCTCGGTTCCCTGTCGGCGGGTCTGACGCACGAGCTGAACAACCCGGCGGCCGCGGCCGTACGCGCCACGGCCGCGCTGCGCGAGCGGGTGGCCGGGATGCGGCACAAGCTCGGGGCGATCGCGGCCGGGCGGTACGAGCCGGACGCGTTGCAGACGCTGGTGGACATCCAGGAGCGGACGGCGGAACGGGTGGCGAAGGCCGCCCAGCTCAGTCCCCTGGAGGCGTCCGACCGCGAGGACGCGGTCGGCGACTGGCTGGACGACCACGGCATCCGGGGCGCCTGGCAGCTCGCGCCGACCTTCGTGCAGGCCGGCCTCGACACCGACTGGCTGGACCGGGTCGCGGTGGCCGTGGACGAGAGGACCCTGGAAGGCGCGATCCGCTGGCTCAACTACACGGTCGAGACCGAGCTGCTCATGAACGAGATCGAGGACTCCACGACCCGGGTCTCCACCCTCGTGAACGCGGCGCAGCAGTACTCGCAGCTCGACCGGGCGCCGTACCAGGTGGCCGATGTGCACGAACTCCTCGACAGCACCCTGCTGATGCTCTCCGGCAAGATCGGCAACCGGATCACCGTGGTCAAGGACTACGACCGCACCCTGCCGAGCGTGCCCGCCTACCCCGGCGAGCTGAACCAGGTGTGGACGAACCTCATCGACAACGCGGTGTCGGCGATGAACGACGGGGGCGGGGAGGGCACGCTGACCGTGCGGACGGCGCTCGACCGGGACCGGTTGCTGGTCGAGTTCCGGGACACGGGTCCCGGTGTGCCGCCGGAGATCCGGAGCCGCATCTTCGACCCGTTCTTCACCACCAAGCCGGTGGGCCAGGGCACCGGGCTCGGCCTGGACATCTCCTGGCGCATCGTCGTCAACAAGCATCACGGCAGTCTGGAGGTCCACACCGAGCCGGGGGACACACGGTTCCAGGTGTGGCTGCCCCTCACGGCCGGGGACTCCGACGCCCCGGCGCAGGACTCCGGAGCACAGCCCGGTTCCGAGACACCAGTGGAGGCATCATGACCACAGCGAGAGGAATCGACCCCAGCGTCCCGCCGAGCGGCTCGGGCTGCGTGGAGTGCGACGACGCGGGCGGGTGGTGGTTCCATCTGCGGCGCTGCACGCAGTGCGGGCACATCGGCTGTTGCGACGACTCCCCCGCCAAGCACGCGACCGCCCACCACCGTGCCACCGGGCATCCGATGATCCGCAGTTTCGAGCCGGGTGAGGAGTGGTTCTGGGATTACACCACCTCCGAGTTGTACGAATCCGGACCCGACCTGGCTCCGCCGGTCTCCCACCCCGTCGACCAGCCGGTGCCGGGGCCGGCGGGGCGGGTTCCGCGGAACTGGGCGGACGCGCTCAGCTAGGCGCGGACCGTCTGACGGCCCGTCGCCGGCTTCCCTTCCGGGGCTACGGCGGTATCGGGCCTGACGGGTTTCCCGGCTGATGACCATGAACACGGAATGTGTCCGGTGCGGCGGCGAGGTGGCGCCCGACGGTGTCTGCCGGCACTGCGGCGCGCCACAGCAGGCGTTCCGCGCGCATGTGGAGATCACGGTGGGCGCCGACGCGGCGGGAGTCAGCGACCGGGGCCACCGGCGGGAGGTCAACGCGGACTCCCTGACGCTGGCCGCCACCGGGGTGTGGACGGTCGGCGTGGTGTGTGACGGGGTGTCCCTGGCACCGCGCCCGGAGCGTGCGGCCCGGGTCGCCGCGGAGGCCGGGGCGGCGGCCCTGATCGCAGGGTTGCGGGAGGGGGAGGTGCCGGAGGTGGCGCTCACCGAGGCCGCCGGGCGCGCGGACCGGGCGGTGAGCGCACTGGCCGCCGCGCGGGACGATGCACCCGCCTGTACGTTCGTCGCGGGGGTCGCCGGCCCGGAGGGGATCTGGAGCGCCTGGGTGGGCGACAGCCGGGCCTACTGGCTGCCCGGCGAGGGACCGGGCCTGCTGATGTCCGAGGACGACACAAGCGAACGCGACGCCCTCACCGCCTGGCTCGGCGCCGACGCGGGGCCGGTGACCGCGCAGGTGCGGGGGCACAGACCCCGGGTGCGCGGCCGTCTGCTGCTGTGCACGGACGGCCTGTGGCGGCATCTCCCGGACGCCGCCGGGCTGCTGACGGTACTCGGGCGGCAGAAGCCGGATGTACTGGCCGATGCGCGCACCCTGGTGAGCCGGGCCCTGGACGCGGGTGGCGAGGACAACGTCACCGCGGCGGTCATCCGTGTGCCGCCTGCATCCCTCGGCAGCTGACAGCCCCTGTCCCGGAGGCGGCCGGGCAAGGCCGGCGGTTCAGCGGCGGATGCCGCGGGGCGCCCGGTTGCGGCGCAGCGGACCGCCGTGCAGGGGTGTCGTGTGCCAGCGGGCGGTGAAGGTGCCGGCGTCGGGGCCGTCCGCGTCGAGGGTGGCGGTCACGGTCAGGCGGTGCGGTGTCTCCAGGAACAGGACGTCGAGGCGCAGCGTGTCCGGGCTGGTCCAGCCGCCGCTCGCGGCCGTGGGGACCGGTCCGTCGTCGACGGTCCAGCCGGAGCGGGGAAGACGGAGGACGAGGCGGTCGTCGCCCTCCACGAGGGTCACCGTCCAGCCGTCGTCCGGGCCGGAGACCTCGACTACGTTCATGCTCGGCTGGGCGGCACAGCGCCCGTCCCCGGGTGTGAAGCGGGCCCCTGACCAGCGTCCGGAGTCCGCCGGGGGCGCGGGGTCGGCGGCGACCGGGGGCAGGGCGAGCCGGTCGAGCCGGTGCTGAAGGGCCTTGTCCTCGTCGTCACGGCCCGTCAGCGGGTCGGGTCCGAAAGCGGGCAGCAGATGGCTCCACATCGCGTCGAGCAGCGTCTGCATCTGCTCGGTCGCCGCGGTGGTGGCGATCACGGCGTCGTGCCGCGGCAGGACGACGCAGAACTGGCCGTACGCCCCGTCGCCGCGGTATCCGTGCCGCGACGTCCAGAACTGGAAGCCGTAGCCCTGCTGCCAGTCGGACCGGGCGCCCTCGGGTGTGCCGTCGGCGGTGGAGATGTGCGGGCGCGTGGCCTCGGCGACCCAGGAGGAGGACAGCAGGCGCCTGCCCTCCCAGACGCCGTCCTGGAGGTACAGCAGGCCCAGGCGGGCGACGGCGTCCGTGGTGGCGTGCAGTCCGCTGAAGCCGAGGTCGCGGCCGCGGGGATGCTGGAGCCAGGCGACGTCTCCGATGCCGAGCGGATCGAGGATCCTCGGGCGCAGATACTCGGTGAGCGACTGGCCCGAGCAGCGCTGGACGATCGCGGCGAGCGTGTAGGTCGCGGGCTGGTTGTAGGCGAAGACGGTGCCGGGGTCCCGGTCCGGCGGGATCAGCAGGAAGCCGCGCACGGGTTCGGCCCGGTCGGTTCCGAAGGCCGTGTCGTTGGTCTCGGCGAGGTGCCCGCTCGCCATGGAGGCGACATGCCGGACCAGCATGGCCCGGCTGCGGGGGTCGGTGATGTCCGCCGCGAAGTCCGGGAAGTACGAGATCACGGGCGCGTCGAGGTCGATGAGCCCCTCGGCGAGGGCCACTCCGGCGGCCGTCGAGGTGAAGCTCTTGCTGAGCGAGTACAGCAGGTGGAGGCGGTCGGCGGCGTACGGCGCCCACCAGCCGGAGGCCACCAGGCGGCCGTGACGGAGGATCATGAGGCTGTGCGGCTCTATGTCGGGTGCCGCTTCGACCGCGTCGAGGAACGCGTGGATCCCGCGGGCGTCGACCCCTTGCTCGGCGGGTGTGCTGGCGGGCAACGGACGGGCACTCATCCGGCGGGCCTCCTGGCGATCGCGGGTGGTGGGCACGGCTGGGGTTCGCGGTTCGCTGTATCCGCCATCCTTCCGGTCCGGGTCCGGGCATGTCCATGATCCCGCCGGAAAGGGACTCCCGGCGAGGCGGTCGTGCTGTCCGGTTTTCGTGTGCGCCGACCGGGAACTCGGGCACTTATGGTGCACATCGGATACACGATGATGACGGAGCAGGCGGGCCCGCGTGAGCTGGTCGACCATGTGGTACGGGCCGAGGAGGCCGGCTTCGACTTCTCCGTGACCTCGGACCACTACTTCCCGTGGCTGCGGGAGCAGGGGCACTCGCCGTACGCATGGAGTGTGCTGGGCGCCGCCGCGCAGGCCACCTCGAGGATTCCGCTGATGACCTACGTCACCTGCCCCAGCGTGCGCTACCACCCGGCGGTGGTGGCCCAGAAGGCCGCCACCATGCAACTGCTGTCGCAGGGCAGGTTCCGGCTGGGGCTCGGCTCCGGTGAGAATCTCAACGAGCATGTGGTGGGCCGGGGTTGGCCGTCGGTCGAGGTGCGCCACGAGATGCTGGAAGAGGCGGTCGGCATCATCCGCGACCTGTTCGGCGGCGGCCATGTCAGCTACCGGGGCAGGCACTTCGGCGTGGACTCGGCCCGGCTGTGGGACCTGCCGGACGAGCCGCCGCCGATCGGCATCGCCGTGTCCGGCGAGCGGTCCTGCGCCCTGGCGGGCCGGCTCGCCGACCTCGTCATCGCCACCGAGCCGAAGCGGGATCTGCTCGCCTCCTTCGACCGGCACGGCGGCGAGGGCAAGCCCCGGGTGGGGCAGCTGCCGGTCTGCTACGACCGGGACCGGGACACCGCCGTACGGCGAGCCCACGAGCAGTTCCGCTGGTTCGGCGGCGGCTGGAAGGTCAACTCGGAGCTGCCGCACCCGGATTCGTTCGCATCGGCCACTCAGTACGTCAGGCCCGAGGACGTGGCCTCCTCGATCCCGTGCGGCGACGATCCGGCGGACTTCGTCGACGCCGTACGGCCCTATGCCGAGGCCGGGTTCACGGAGATCGCGCTGGTGCAGGTCGGGGGCGACAGCCAGAGCGAGTTCATCGAGTGGTCGGCCAAGGAACTGCTGCCCGCGCTCCGGGAGGCCCTGCGCTGATCCCTGCGACAGGGGCACACCGGGGCCGAGTTGACGGTACGCCGCCATAATGAGCGGATGATCGACTTCTCCCCCACCCCCGTGCCCTCGTCCGAGCGGCGCGTGCCCGTCGTCATCGTCGGCGCGGGGCCGGCCGGGCTGACCCTTGCGAACGTCCTGCGGGATGCCTCCGTCGACTGCGTCGTCCTGGAGGCCGAGAGCCGGGAGTTCATCGAGCGGCGGCCCAGGGCCGGCTTTCTGGAGGAGTGGGCGGTGCGTGCGCTGGAGCGGCACGGGCTCGCCGGGGGCCTGCTGGAGCGGGCGACGACGCACAGCACCTGCGAGTTCCGTGTCGAGGGCGAACGGCACCGGTTCCCCTACACGGAGATCTCCGGTCACCACCACTTCGTGTATCCCCAGCCGCTGCTCGTCACCGACCTGGTGCGGGAGTACGCGGACGTCAGGGGCGGTGACATCCGCTTCGAGGTGCGCGACGTGGAGCTGCACGACATCGACACCGAGCGGCCGTCGGTGTCGTACACCGATCCGGACTCGGGCGTACGCCGCCGGATCGCCTGCGATGTCGTCGCAGGCTGCGACGGCGGCCGCGGGGTGAGCCGGGCCGCGCTGCCACCGGAGCGTGCCCACCTCGCGCGGCTCGACTACGGGGTCGCCTGGCTGGCGCTGCTCGCCGAGGCGCCGCCGTCGTCCGACTGCGTGGTCTTCGGGGTCCATCCGCGGGGGTTCGCCGCGCACATGGCCCGCGGCCCGCAGGTCACCCGCTACTACCTCCAGTGCCCGCCCGGCGACGACCCGGACAACTGGCCGGACGAACGCGTCTGGTCCGAGCTGCACATGCGGTTGTCCGCGGCGGGGGCGGCGCCGCTGACCGAGGGCCGGCTGATCGAGAAGCGGGTCCTCGACATGCACAACTACGTGGTGCAGCCGATGGCGTACGGGAGGCTGTTCCTCGCGGGCGACGCCGCCCATCTCGTCGCCCCGATCGCGGCGAAGGGCATGAACCTCGCCCTGCACGACGCGCTGCTGCTCGCCGACGCGTTGATCGCGTACCACAGCACGGGCCGGACCGGCGGACTGCGCGGCTACTCGGCGGCCTGTCTTCGGCGGGTGTGGGAGTACCAGGAGTTCTCGGAGTGGTTCTCCGAGCTGCTGCACGGTCCCTCGTCCGGCGATCCGTTCCGCGCGGGCAACGCGACGGCCCGGTTGCGGCGGCTGTTCCACTCGCCCGCCGCGGCAGCCGCGTTCGCGGAGTCGTACATCGGCTCGACCGCCATTGGTAACCCTCGGTAACTTACCGGCCGGTAGTCGACAGGACGCTATTCTCGCACGTGTGAGCGCATGTGCGAGCTCCGTACTCACGCCGGACGAATTCCTGTGCGGAGAAATCGCCTTCCTTTGAACACCCACCGTCACGCCCGCCGTACATCCGGGAAACGGGAGAGTCCCGTGCGCAGCGAGGGATGACGATGGACCACGGGCAGGTCTCCACCAGGGAGTTGATCGCCGGACGGTACCGGACGCTCGGGGTCGTCCACCAGGAGGAGGGACGGACCGTCGCTCTGGCCGAGGACCTGGAGTTCGGGCGGCCGGTCACGCTCGTCGGGTCGCGGCTCGCTCCGCTGCGTCCCGAGGCCGGCGCACGCCGCACGGTGACCCGGATCCTGCGCGAATCGGAGGCGATGCAACTGCTGTGCCCGGCCGGGGTCGCCACCGTCCTGGACGCGGTCGAGGACAACGGTGTCCTGTGGACCGTGACGGAACGGATCGAGGGCACACCGCTGGGCGAGATCCTGGCCCGCGGCCCCCTCAACTACGTGCGCGCCGCCCGGATCGGCCTCGGCATCCTGGACGTGCTGGAGGCCGCCCACCGCAGGGGCATCACCCACGGCGACCTGAGCCCCGGCCAGGTGTTCGTGGGCAAGGACGGCAGCGTCGTGGTGACCGGGTTCGGGCTGATCGGCGCGTCCGTCACCCAGCGGGTCAGCGCACCGTCGTACGCCGCCCCCGAACAGGCCCGCGGGTCGAGCGCCGGGCCGGAGGCCGACCAGTGGGCGCTGGGTGCGCTCCTGTACGCGATGGCGGAGGGCCGTCCGCCGTTCAAGGACCGGGGGCCCGCCGAGGCGACGCTGCGCGCGGTGGAGCGGTTGCCGCTGCGCTCCCCGGTGAACGCCGGCCCGCTCGCCCCGGCCGTCACGGGGCTGCTGCGCCGGGACGCCCTGGAGCGGGTGCCGGAGCCGGTGGTGCGTGCCTCCCTGACGCGCATCCTGAACGACGACGTGGAGAGCTCCGCGCCTGAGGCGCTGACACCGCGCTTCGGCGCTGCGTGGCTGGTGGCGCACCGGGCGGGACGCGCCTGGAGCAGTCCTGCCGTGCGCCGGTCGGCGCTGGCGGGGGCGGCTCTGGTGGTCGCGGCCTCGTCGGTCGCCGTCCTCGTCACGGCGGGCGGGCCCGGCGGCACCCCTTCGGCCGGTGCGCAGCCGTCACGTTCCGGCGCGCCGTCTACGTCGGCGACCCCGTCCGGCGACAGCGCCGACCGCAAGACGTCCCCTCCCGGAACCGGTGGAACGGCGGCCCCGTCCCCGTCGGGCCCTTCCGGCGATCCGGACGGCGGCTTCAACCGCTATGTCGCGCCCGAGGGCTTCTCCGTCGACCTGCCGCGGGGATGGAAGCGCCTGCGCACGTACCAGGCGGCCGAGGACACCTACAGAGTGACCTTCGGTGCGAGCGGGGATCCGCGCACGCTGACGGTCACCGAAGGCGTGCGCCTCGGCCAGGACCCGGTCGCGGTCTGGCGGGACCTGGAGCCGTCCCTTCGGAGCGCCTACGGCGACTACGCCCGCGTGGGCACCATCCGCTCCGTGACGTACCAGGGTTACCAGGGCGCCGACATGGTGTGGCTGTCCACGGTGGACGGCGTCCGGGTGCGCACCTTCGGCCGCGGCTTCCTCACCGGAGGCGGCCGCGGCTTCTCCCTGCGCTGGACGACTCCGGCCGCCGACGCGGACGGCGCCGCCGACCGGCAGGCGCTGAACGTCATCCTGGGATCCTTCCGCCCGACGGAGCGGTGACGGCGGGGCCCCGTCGTCACGGGGCCCCGGTGCGTCCGCCCCGGCGGCGCGGGTCACCGGCGGCTCTCCGGGTGACGGCGGTCCGGCGTCCGCTGGGCCAGCCACAGGGCGACCGCCTCGGCGATCGGCTGCCCGGTCTCCAGTTCGATGAAGCCGAACTGCCCGCCCTGGTTGCACTCCAGGAACCACCACAGCCCCTCCTCGTCCTCGGCGAAGTCGAAGGCCGCGTAGGCGAGTCCGGACAGCGTGAGGTACTCGTGCACCGACTTCACGACGCGCTCCGGCACCACCGTCGTCTCCCAGAGGTGCTCGGTGTCGCCGTACCGGCCGTCGATCTGTCCCGGCGCGGCCCTCTTGCGCGCGCCGAACAGCCGGGTGCCGACGCAGGTCAGCCGGATGTCGGCGCGCTTGGGGATATAGCGCTGGAGCAGGGCGGGACCCGCCGCCACGGCGGAGAAGTCGGTGTCGGGTCCGATGAGCGTGGTGGGTAGCGCCAGCCCGGGATCGTCCGGCGGTGGCCCCGAGGCCGACTTCACGACCACGTCCCGGTACTCCTCGGCGAACTGCTGGGCGACGCGCGGGGCGGTGGTGATGACGGTGGGCGGCACGGCGAAGCCGCTGAGATGGGCGATCCGCAACTGCCACGGCTTGTACCGGGCCTGGTCGGCGTTGCGGGGGTGGTTCATCCAACGGGTCGTGGCCGAGTAGAGCATTCCGTACAGGGCCTGGCGGGTCTCGGCGGTCAGCCACGCGGAGGCCTCCGCGGCGTGCGCCGCGGGCTCACCCGGCCTGCGCACCCACACCGAGCGCAGGCCACCCATGCTCAGGACGTGCCCGTTGACGGAGAGATGGCCGTCGAAGTCGCCGTGGGCGTAGTCGGCGGACAGTACCGCCTTGCCGGGGAGATCGGCGGGATCCAGGCGCATCACGGGAACGCCCCGCTCCTGTAGCTGGGCCACCGCCATGTCGGCGGTCACGTCCTGCTCGGACGTGAGGATGAGGACCGTCATCCGGGTGCGCCGCCGTCAGTCGTCGAAGTGCGTCTGGGAGCCGGCGGTGGACGTCGTCGTACCGGCCGCGTGCAGCAGCGCACGGTCGCTCACGGCGAGACGGCCGTCGGGCAGCACGTTCAGCTGCCGGGATGCGTCGAAGTGATACGGCGTCACCACGGCCGGAAGCCGTTGGGGCACGGCGTAGTTGAGGGTGAACGGTCGCACGGAAAACCTCCACGGTCGAAAGTTGCCTCTTCGCAACCTTTTACGTCTCTACCCCGTAAGGAATTCATCACTTTCCGCCACATCAGGGTGAAGGTCATCACATTGTCGGGACCGGCACGTTGACTTCAGGGGCAGTCCTCGGCACGCCGGATGCGCGCTGTCAGTGCACTCGGCGACAATGCGGGTAAAGATCATCGCGACCGGGGCGGGAGGACCGCCCGCCCGTGCCCCCGAAAGGCTGACCCACCATGACGCGCCCTCGGCTCAGTGCCCGTGCTGCCGAAGTGCTGCGCCTGATCATGGACCAGCGCCTGCCGGTCTTCCTCACCGTGCATGCCGACGGGCGCCGCCGGTACGGCTGTTGGCAGTCCGGCGGCCGTCATACGGCACTGCCCACCGACGAGTGCGACGCACTGCTCGTGGCGGGGCGCATCGTGCTCGGCGATCCCGTGGTGGACCGGGCCAAGACCACCTACCGGGTACGGGCCGCGGCGCGGGGCACGATCCGCGCCGGCCGCTCCGCCCTGACTGCCTGACGACCGCTCGGCGAGGACGGCCGGCGGCGGCTCCGCTTCGACGGACCGACGGCTCGTCGGCTGACGACCGGTACGCCGGGCGGCACCTACCAGCGGCCCTCGACCTGATCCTTGATCCGCCGGTCGTACAGCTCCCCGATCGCGTCGAGAGTCTCCCGGGACAGCGGAGGCAGCTTGGCGACCGCCGCGTTGGCGCGGGCCTGATCCACCGAACGGGCGCCGGGGATCACCGAGGTCACGCCGGGCTGCTGAATGATCCAGGCGAGCGCCGTCTGGGCCGGGGTGAAGCCCTCGGGGGCGAGGGCGGCGAACTCCGCCGCCGCCTCCACGCCCGTCTCGTAGTCCACGCCGGAGAAGGTCTCGCCCTGGTCGAAGGCCTCTCCGTGGCGGTTGAAGGAACGGTGGTCGTTCGCGGCGAAGACCGTGTCCTTGGTGTACTTCCCCGACAGCAGGCCGGAGGCGAGCGGCACTCGGGCGATGATGCCCACACCCGCCTCCCGCGCCGCCGGGAGCACCTCGCGCAACGGCTTCATCCGGAACGGGTTGAGGATGATCTGCACGCTCGCCACGTTCGGGCGGGCGATCGCGGTGAGCGCCTCGGCGCAGGTCTCGACGCTCACGCCGTACGCGGCGACCCGGCCCTCCTCGACCAGCGTGTCGAGGGCGTCGTACACCTCGTCGGAGGAGTAGACGGGCGTCGGCGGGCAGTGAAGCTGCACCAGGTCGAGACAGTCGACGCCGAGATTGCGCCGGGAGCGGTCGTTCCAGACGCGGAAGTTGTCCAGGACGTAGTTCTGCGGGATCTGGTCGACGCGGCGCCCCATCTTGGTCGCCACCAGCACATGCAGGTCGGGCCTGCCCAGCAGGCAGGCGGCGATGGCCTGCTCGCTGCGCCCGTCGCCGTACACGTCGGCGGTGTCGAAGAACGTCACGCCCGACTCGGCGGCCGCCTCCAGCACGTCGTGAGCGTCCTTGTCGTCGACGTCGCCCCAGTCCGCTCCGAGTTGCCAGGTGCCGAGGCCGATGACCGACGCGTGCTGCCCCGACCTGCGGAATTCTCGCTCTTCCATGCGGCCAGTGTGTCACCCGGGCCCCCCGGAGCACGGAACGCCCGTCCTGCGCGCCGCACACACTAGATTGTGCAGCGACGACCGAGGAGACGCCCATGCCCGCCCGCCCCCGCCTGCTGTACGTGACCGACCTGGCCTACCCGGCGCGCGGGCGGCGCTACTGCGACGAGGACATCGACCTGTCCTCCCGGTTGCGTGCGGACTTCGACATCGCCCTGTGCCATCCGCTGGACGCGGCCGCGCTCATGGACGGCTTCGACGCCGTCGTCGTGCGCAACAGCGGACCGGTGCTGCACTACCAGGAGGCCTACGACGCCTTCCGCGCCCGGGCCGCCGCGCACGGCACCCGGGTGTACAACCCGCTGACCGGGCGGGCCGACATGGCCGGCAAGCGGTATCTGCTGGACCTGACCGCAGCCGGATTCCCGGTGATCCCCACCGTGGACCGCCCCGAGGACCTCGGCCGGCTGCCCGAGGCGGCCCAGTACGCCGTGAAGCCGAAGGCCGGGGCGGACTCCATAGGCCTTGACTTCCTGCCCCTCCCCCGGCTGGCGGAGGTCACCTGGGGCGGCATCCTGGTCCAGCCCCGCATCGACTTCCGCTACGAGGTGTCGTTCTACTACGTCGACGACGCCTTCCAGTACGCGCTGCACGCCCCGGACCCCGAGCGGCGCTGGGTCCTCGAACCCTACGAGCCCACGGACGCCGATCTGGCCTTCGCCCGGCGCTTCATCGACTGGAACACCCTCGACCACGGCATCCAGCGCGTGGACGCCTGCCGCACCCGGGAGGGTGAGCTGCTGCTGGTCGAGCTGGAGGACCTCAACCCCTATCTGTCCCTCGACCTGGTACCCGGCCGGACCCGTGACGCCTTCGTCGCCGCGCTGAAGGCCTCCCTCCACCGGTTCCTGCAGGGCGCGGGAGCGGTTCGTCCCGGCGGGGCTTCCTTGCGGTGAGCGCGGGTCGCGGTCCCGGCTCAGGAGCCCAGCAGCCGGCGTAGCCAGCGCTCCCGGGCCGCCCGGGCCTCCCGGGAGAGCGCGGCCTGCGGGGCGAGCCCGTCGAACCCGTGGAACCCACCCGGCCAGACATGCAGTTCGGCGCGGCCGCCCGACTGCCAGATGCGGGTGGCGTAGGCGACGGCCTCGTCCCGGAAGGTCTCCGCGGAACCGACGTCGATGAAGGCGGGCGGGAGCCCGGACAGTTCGGTGGCCCGGGCCGGTGCGGCATACGGCGGCACGTCCGGGCCGCCGCGCGCGTCGCCGAGCAGCGCGCCCCAGCCGGTCTCGTTCGCGGTACGGTCCCACATGCCGCGTCCGGCCATCTGGCGGGCGGAGACCGAGTCGTTGCGGTCGTCAAGCATCGGGCACAGCAGCATCTGCCCGAAGAGGGCCGGACCGCCGCGGTCCCTGGCGAGCAGGGCAAGTGCCGCGGTCAGGCCGCCGCCGGCGCTGCTGCCTGCGATGACGATCCGCCGCGGGTCGATACCGAGTTCCTCGGCGTTCCCGGCGATCCACCCAAGGCCCGCGTAGCAGTCCTCGACCGGGGCCGGGTGCGGATGTTCGGGAGCCAGCCGGTAGTCCACCGAGACCACCGCGAGCCCCAGTTCACCGGCCCAGTCGAGCGCTTCGTCCACGCCCGCCCGGTTGTTGCCGAGGATCATCCCGCCGCCGTGGATGCAGTAGAGGGCCGGCAGCGGGCGGCTCGCCCCCGTCGGCCGGCAGACGAGCAGGGAGACGTCCGGGGCTCCGGCCGGCCCCGGCACCGCTCGCTCCTCGACCTCGAAGGTGCCCTCACGGCCCAGGTCCTCGTCCGAGGGCGGTTCGACGAGGGCGCCCGCCCGCACCTCGGGGATCGCCTCGGGAGGGAACCCCGGCGACAGCCGGCAGGCGAGCGGTTCCAGAGCGGCCGCCAGCTCGGGATCGAAGGGCGGCGGCGGAGGGACCGTCCCATCGTCCTCGGCAGCCCGGGAGGTCGTGGGCTCGGCACTCATGGCTGCTCCTCGGTCACAGGTACGAGAGGGCGCGCACGGCCGCGCCCTCTCCCTACTGTCGGTGCGACGGTTCCGTGTCGCCGGTCGGACGGTGGACTCAGGCCGGCCTACGGCTCTCCAGCTGGAGCTCGACCTCGACCTCCTGGTCCCCGGCCACCACGCCCAGCTGCTGCACGACGAACGTTTCGTCCAGGGCGCGGCGCACGCGTTCCACCGCCCGGGGCTCGCCCTGGATTTCGGCCTTCACGGGGCCGGACAAGGACGGTGGCGACGGCGTCGCCGAGGACTCCCCAGGGGACGCCGAGGTGTCGAACCGGCCGGTCCACATCGTCGGCCGGGACCCTGCGGTCTCGCGCGGTACGTCCTCGGCGCAACGGTCCGAGCCGAAGTGCCGGCACAGTTCGGCGAACAGGCTCCCGGCGTCCGTCGCCGAGCAGTCGCTGACCACCACCTCGACCTCGGGTGCGTGCGCTTGGGGCGAGTTCACGGCCGCTCCTCTCCTTCGTGGGCCGACGCTTCCGTCCTGGGCGGACGCGGGTACCCCTCCCCCCGGCCTCCATGCACGACGGTACGGCCGAAGCGACGCGTGCGCCTGTCGGGAGCCGGCAGTGATTGTCGGCCGTAAGGGCCCTGGTCAGCGCTGTCGGTGAGCTATGTTGAAGGCCTACGGACATGAAGGAGGCGGTCCGGTGCCATCGCCGCAGCAGGCACGCGCGCAGACCTCTGCGATCACTGCGGGCAAGACGGCCCCGGAAATGGGAGCCAGCCCGACGTCCCAGCTCAGAGAGCTGTTCGACGGTCCGCGACTGTCCCCCGGACATCGCCGTATCGCCCAGTACCTGATCGAGCACATCACCGAGGCCGCGTTCCTGTCGATCACGGACCTGGCCGAGCGGGTGGGCGTCAGCCAGCCCTCGGTGACGCGTTTCGCCGCGGCCGTCGGTTTCAGCGGTTATCCGGCGCTGCGGGAGAAGCTCCAGGCCATCGCGCTGAGCAGCCTCGGCAGTCCGGGCACCCCGGCGGAGCAGCGCAGCAACGAGCTCCAGGCGGCCGTGGACGCGGAGATCGAGAACCTGGAGAACCTGCGCCGGGACCTCGCGGACCCGGACCAGGTGATCCGCGTGGGGCAGGCGCTGTCGCAGTCGACACCGCTGACCGTGATGGGCCTGCGCATCTCCGGTTCGCTCGCCGAGTACTTCGCGTACGGGGCGCGCCGAGTCCATCCCGATGTACGGCTGGTGACCCGTGGCGGCACCGTCGCCTATGACGCGCTGCTCCAGTCACGGGAGGCCGGCGGTACCTGGGTGCTGGCGTTCGGGATGCCCCGGCACGCCCAGGAGAGCCTGACCGCGGTGCGGGTGGCGCGCAGCGCGGGGCTCAAGGTCGCCCTGATCACCGATCTGGCCTTTGGACCGCTGGCCGACGAGGCCGATGTCGTGTTCGCCACCGGCACCGGCTCGCGCCTGGTCTTCGACTCGTACGCCGCCCCCGGTCTGATGGCCGCCGCCCTTCTGCAGGCCATGACCGACGCCGATCCGGAGCGGACGCAGGCCCGCCTCGAGGAGTACGAGCAGATCGCGGACCAGCATCAGTTCTTCCTCAAGGAGTGACGGGACGGCGCCGCCCGTCCTCGGTCCGTTGCAGCCGGCCGTACGGAGACCGTCCCTTCACCCACACAAGATGGGACTTTCCGCACCAACCCGCTGGTGAATTTTTCCATGTCCTTGCGTACCTGCCGGTATATATAAATACTGCTCGCGGATCGTGATCCGGGCTTCCCCTCCCGGCGCACGCCGTACGGACAACCAGGGCCGTCCGCTCCTACCCACGGGCGCCGGATGTCCGGCCGGGACCCGCTTGCGCGGGCGTCCATGGCGGCGGCTCCGGCCCTCCCCTAGACCGGAGCCGCCCCCAAGTTGCCGCACACCCTGAGCCGACGTGACCCGGAAGCGAAGACCATGGCCTTGACGACGTACTCGCCGATCAGCTCGGACTGGCCGTGCCAGGTCAAAACACCCGGTAGCTACGACTGGGAGCGATCGGCCGCCAAATGGCTGCGCGAACTCGTCCCTGCCCGCTACGCCAGCTACCCGGCCCTGATCCGCCACCCCGTCCTGCTCGCCCGGCATGCGCAGATCCAGGTGCAGCAGGAGGTGCGGGTCGCCCGGACCGCGCTCCAGACCGCGCGGTACGAGCTGCCACAGCTGGGCCTGCCGGAGTCGGTCATCGAGCACACGATCAGGCTGTACGCCGCCGAGGTGATGCAGCTCCAGCACATCGCACGCAGCGTGCGCGCGGTCACCCAGGCCCTGGTGGAGAGCAGCGGCTCGCGCGGCCACTGACCGCGGCGCGTACGCCCCCGCCCGCCGCCACCGTCCGGGTCATGCGGCCCGGCACAGGCACTGTCCACCGCGAAGCCGGGCATCCGTAGGAGAGGACGACTCCTACGGATGCCCTGGAGCTGTGCATGGACTCCACGAGCTGGACCGTGATCGCCGTCGTCGCGGTTCTCGCGGCGGCCCTGCTCGGCGTGGCGCTCGCGCTGCTGCTGAGGCTGGTCCGCACGCGCCGCGACCTGCGCCGTGCAGGACTGCCGACGGGACCCCGATGGGTGTTCTGGGGCGCGGTCCTGTACCTCGTGCTGCCGACCGATCTGCTGCCCGACCCCGTCTATCTGGACGACATCGCCGTCCTGCTGCTGGCCCTGAAGTCGATGCGGGCCGCCGTACCGGTACGGGAACCCGGGCGCGGTGACAGCGCGTTGTCCGACTGACGGGCGGCGGTCCGCTCCACCGCCCGCGCCGCGGCAGCGGCAACGGCAGCGGCAGCGGCAGCGGCAGCGGCAGCGGCAGCGGCAACGGCAACGGCAACGGCAACGGCAACGGCACGGACGGGCGGCGGGATGAGCGAGCTGATTCCCGGGGGCAATCTGCCCCTGCCGGACGGCACCCTGACGCTCCGGGTGCCGGGACCCTTCGACCTGTGTGCGCTCGTCACGGACGCCGGTGGCAGGGTGCGGGACGACGCGGACTTCGTGGACTACAACCAGCGCTCCGCGCCCGGGGTGCGGCTGTTCGACGGGGGCATTCGTCCGGCCGGGTTGAGGGCCGGAGCGGACGGCGTGACGGTGGTCCTGAGCCCGGCCGCCACTTCCGGTGCCCTGGGGGCCCTGCCCGCCCCGACGCTGCACGTCACGGACGCCGGCGGCCGTCCCGTCGCCCGGTTCGCCCCGCCGCCCGCGCAGCGGGAGACCGTCCTGCTGCTCGCCGAGCTGTACCGGCGGGGGCCGGCCTGGAAGCTGCGGGCGCTCGGCCAGGGATACGCGGACGGACTCGCGGGTCTGGCCCGGGACTTCGGGGTGGAGGTGACCGAGGAAGCCCCCTCGACGCCTCGACCGGGGCCGGGGCCGGTGCACGCGCCTGGCTCCGACGGTTTCCTCGCCCTCGTCAACGCCGCCCGTGCCGAGGCCGGTTCCCCGGCCGTGACGCTCGACCCACGGCTCGCCGCGGCGGCGCGGGCCCACTCCTCCGGTATGGCGGCCCGGGGGGCGCCGGCCTCCGAGGGCGCGGACGGCACCTCCGTCCACCAGCGGATCACGGCGTGCGGATACGCGTATCTGACGGTCGGCGAGCATCTCGTCTCCGGTCCGCGCACTGCGGCCGAGTTCGTGCAGTACTGCCTGTCCGAGGAGCGGTCGCGCCGGACCCTGTGCGAACCGGCGTTCACCGAGGCCGGATGGGCGTGCGTCCCGGACCGGCGCTCGGGCGACCTGTACTGGACGGCACTGTGGGCCCGGCCCTTCACCCCGGCCGGGCCGGCGCGGACGGTGACGGAGGTGCTCGCCCTGACCAACGCCGAGCGGGCCGCGGTCGGCCTGCCCCCGCTCGCCGCCGACCCGCTGCTCGCGGCGGTGGCCCAGGCGCACAGCGCCGACATGGTGGCGCACGCCTTCTACGCGCACACCTCGCCCGACGGTCGTGAGCCCTGGGACCGCGCGGCAGCCGCGGGGTCCCGTCACCGCAGGGTGGGCGAGAACATCGCCTGCGGACAGCGCTCCCCCGCCGAAGTCGTCCACGGCTGGATGGACAGCCCGGGCCACCGGGCCAACATCCTCGGGCCCGCCTTCTCCCACCTGGGGGTCGGTTTCACGGGCGGCGGCCGGGACGGCACGTACTGGACGCAGTTGTTCGGCGGCTGACGCCCCGAGTTCCTCACACTCCCCGGCGACTTTCCCGCGTGGGTGCAACCCAACCACCCCTAAGGCGCGTAGAGATGATGCCGGCGCCCCTTCCGGGCGCGGTCCGTGCCGGAAACCGGCACCGGGAGAAGGAAACTGGGAGAGAAGAGCTGATGGTCTCAGCAACGGTGGGCAGGGGCACGGCGCTCGGCGCGGTCCTGCTGTCCCTCCTGGCGGTCCCCGCGCAGGCCGCCACCACGACGGCCACCCCCGGCCCCACCACCAGGGCGGCCACGGCCGGGAAACTGCCGGCGCCCGACATGTCCCGTCTGGACGGCGTGTTGCGCACGGCGCTGACACAGGGCGCCCCTGGCGCGATGGCGCGCGTCGACGACAACGGCACGGTGCACACGGCGGCCGAGGGTGTCGCCGACCGGTCCACCGGGCGGGGCATCAGCGCCACCGACCGATTCCGGATCGGCAGCGTCACCAAGAGCTTCTCCACGGTCGTCCTGCTGCAACTCGTCGACCAGGGCAAGCTGAACCTCGACGCCTCGGTGAACTCGTACCTGCCGGGGCTGCTGCCCGACGACCGGATCACGGTGCGTCATGTGCTCAGCCACCGCAGCGGCCTGTACGACTACACCAACGACATGTTCGAGAAGACGGTGCCGGGCTTCGAGGCGGTGCGCAACAAGGTCTTCTCCTACCAGGACCTGGTGAAGCTGTCGCTGGCGAAGCCGCTCACCAATGCGCCGGGGGCGGCGTACTCGTACTCGAACACCAACTTCGTCGTCGCCGGCATGCTCATCGAGAAGCTGACGGGGCACTCCGTGCGGACGGAGTACCTCGGACGGATCATCAACCCGCTGGGGCTGCGCGACACGTTCTACGTCCACCCGGACACCGCGATCCCGGGGCGGCACGCGAACGGCTACCTCACGCCCGACCAGGCCGGTGCGGCTCTCGTGGACTCCACCGAGCAGACCGTGTCATGGGCACAGAGCGCGGGTGCGATGATCTCCAGCACCCGCGATCTGAACACCTTCTTCTCGGCGCTGATGCGGGGGAAGCTGCTCTCCGCCGCGCGGTTGGCGCAGATGAGGCAGTGGCAGCCGGTCAACAGCACCCAGGGCTACGGTCTCGGGTTGCGCCGCCGGGACCTGTCGTGCGGCATCTCGGTGGTGGGTCACACAGGCACCGTCCAGGGGTACTACACCTACGCGTTCACCTCACAGGACGGCAGGCGCAGCGTCACGGCGCTCGCGAACACCTCGAACAACGCCTCGGTCCTCGGCACCATGGCCCGCACGCTCGAAGCCGCCTTCTGCGGCGCGCAGTCAACCACATCCGTCACCCGTGGGGCGGCTCCGGCCGAGCGGCACGAGGACATCGCCCCGTCCGTCACCCGCGACTGAAGCACTCCCGTGCGGCCGGGGTCCGTCCCCGGCCGCGCCGGTGCGCGGCCGGGCGGCGGGCCCGGACGTGCGCCGGCGTCAGGCGTCGCACCCGGTGACGGGGCCGCCGTCACCCCTCCCCTCCGGGTTGGTGGTTCGGCCGCCGGTGCAAGGGCTGGTCCGGGGCCGGGCGGGGCTTGACGGGCGGGATGTCGCGGGTCTGCGGCTTCTCCGCGTCCAGGGTGAGCGGCTCACCGTGGTGATGGATCGTCAGCGGGCCGCGCCCCAGCAGGGTGTACGTGGCCGCCGTGCGGCCGATCTCCACCCGCAGTCGGCAGCCGCGCAGTTCGAGGGTGAAGGCCAGCCGGCCGAACTGCTCCGGCAGGCGTGGCGCGAACGCGACCCGCTCCCCGTGGTGGCGCATGCCGCCGAAGCCCGCGACCAGCGCCATCCAGGTTCCGGCCAGGGACGCGATGTGCAGGCCGTCGCGGGTGTTGTGCTCCAGGTCCTGAAGATCCATCAGCGCGGCCTCGTGCAGATAGTCATAGGCGAGGCGCAGATGGCCCGTCTCGGCCGCCATGACCGCCTGGCAGCACGCGGACAGGGACGAGTCACGCACGGTGAGCGGCTCGTAGTAGGCGAAATTGCGGGCCTTGTGCTCCGCGTCGAAGTGGGGGCTGCACGTGTACATCGCCAGGACCAGGTCCGCCTGCTTGACCACCTGCTTGCGGTACAGGTCGAAGTACGGGAAGTGCAGCAGCAGCGGATACTGGTCGGGGCGCGTCGAGGCGAAGTCCCAGCGCTGGTAGCGGGTGAAACCGGCGTGCTGCTCGTGCACTCCCAGTTCGTCGTTGTACGGGAGGTGCATCGCCTCCGCGGCGTCCCGCCAGGCCGCGCTCTCCTCCTCGTCGACGCCCAGCTCCGCGGCCCGGCGCGGATGACGCTCGACGACGTCGACCGCGGCCAGCAGGTTCGCCCGGGCCATCAGGTTGGTGTACGTGTTGTCGTCGGCGACCGCGCTGTACTCGTCCGGGCCGGTCACCCCGTCGAGGTGGAACGTGCCGCGGTGGTCGTGATGACCGAGCGACCTCCACAACCGGGCCGTCTCCACCAGCAGTTCCACCCCGGTGTCGCGTTCGAACTGCTCGTCCCCGGTGGCGGAGGTGTACCGGACGACGGCGTCGGCGATGTCGGCGTTCACATGGAACGCGGCGGTGCCCGCCGGCCAGTACGCCGACCCCTCCGACCCCTCGATGGTCCGCCAGGGAAACGCGGCTCCGCGCAGGCCGAGTTGCACGGCCCGCTCCCGGGCCGCGGGCAGGGTGCTCTGCCGCCACCGGAGCGCTTCGGCGACCGCGCCGGGCGAGGTGTAGGTGAGCAGGGGCAGAACGAACATCTCGGTGTCCCAGAAGGCGTGACCGTCGTAGCCGGACCCGGTCAGCCCCTTGGCGGGGATCGCCCGCTGTTCGGCCCGGGCCCCGGCCTGGAGCACATGGAACAGCGCGAAGCGTACGGCCTGCTGGATCTGCTCGTCGCCGTCGATCTCGACGTCGGAACGCGCCCAGAATTCGTCCAGATAGGCACGCTGTTCGGCGAGGAGGCCGGACCAGCCCACGCCGGCGGCGGCGGCCAGCGCCGCGTCCACCTGGTCGCTGATGGCGGGCAGCGAGCGGGTGCCCGACCAGCCGTACGAGACCAACTTCTCCACCCGCAGCCGTTCCCCCGGGTCCAGCGCGGAGGCGATGGTGAGACGGGCGAGATGATCGGTCGCCTCGCTCTCGGTGGTGGTGGGGTCCGGGCCGCTGACGAGGTGGTCGGCGGCGGCGCCTACCCTGAGGCCGCTCCTGCGGGTGCGGTGCACCAGCCGCAGCCGGCCGTCCTTCGCGAACTGCTCCTCGGCCTCCAGCGGGGACTCCAGGACCACGGCGGCCCGCGGATCGCCGTTGTGGCCCGGCAGTTGCTCGTTGGCGACCAGCTCCGACTGCACCACGACCCGGGCCGGTCCGTCGACGGCCTCCACCTCGTAGGCGACCGCGGCGATCGCCCGCTGGGTGAAGGAGACGAGGCGTGTGGAGCGCACCCGGACCGTGGTGCCGGCGGGCGAGGTCCACTCGCAGGTCCGGGTGAGCGTGCCGGCCCGGAGGTCGAGCACGCGTTCGTGGGAGCGCAGCCGGCCGTAGCGCAGGTCGAAGGGCTCGTCGTCCACGAGCAGACGGATGATCTTCCCGTTGGTGACATTGATGACGGTCTGCCCCGACTCGGGGTAGCCGTACCCCGCCTCCGCGTAGGGCAGCGGGTGCAGTTCGTGGACGCCGTTGAGGTAGGAGCCCGGGAGTCCGTGCGGCTCCCCCTCGTCCAGGTTGCCCCGCCAGCCGACGTGCCCGTTGGACAGCGCGAACACCGATTCGCTCTGCGGCAGGACGTCGGGATGGAGCCCCCGCTCGCGCAGCACCCAGGGTTCGACGGTGTACGACGTCTGCGTGATCACGAGCGCTCCCCCAGTTCCGCGAGATCCCGTACGACGACATCGGCGCCGTGGGCCCGCAGCGCGTCCGCCTGGCCGACACGGTCCACTCCGACGACGTACCCGAAGTGCCCCGAGCGCCCGGCGTCCATGCCCGCCAGCGCGTCCTCGAAGACGGCGGCGGCCTTCGCCTCGACGTCGAGGTCCCGGGCGGCGGCGAGGAAGGTGTCGGGGTGCGGTTTGCCCGGCAGATGCCGCTCGGCGGCCACGATCCCGTCGACGCGCACGTCGAAGAGGTCCTCGGCGCCGATCGAGCGCAGCACATCGCGGCAGTTGGCGCTGGAGGAGACGACGGCCGTGCGCAGCCCGGCGGCGCGCGCGGCCTCGATGTAGCGGATGGTGCCGTCGTACGCCTCGACACCACGGGTGCGGATCAGTTCCAGCAGCAGTTCGTTCTTGCGGTTGCCGAGGCCGTGGACGGTATCGCGGTCGGCCGGGTCGTCGGGGGCGCCCTCGGGCAGCCGGATGCCGCGGGAGGCCAGGAAGGTGCGGACGCCGTCGGCGCGGGGGCGCCCGTCGACGTACTCGTCGTAGTCGGCGACCTCGTCGAACGGGCGGAAGGACTCCCCGTCCCGTCGGCGCAGGAAGTCGTCGAACGTCTGTTTCCATGCGGCCGCGTGGACGACGGCGGTCTTGGTGATGACCCCGTCGAGGTCGAAGAGGCAGGCCTGGATGCCGTCCGGAAGACCGAGCTCTGTCATAGGAGCCACCTTCCCCCATGAGCGCCGTACAAGGGGTGGCGAAAGCCACATTCCGTCGGCACACACCCGCGGTGGGCGCACCCGAGGAGCCGGCGCGGGCCACGAACGGGCAGCTTTTCCGGCGTGGAGGGACCGCCGGCCTCCCCATCTCGCGTTGCCGGGTGCACCGGTGGTCCAATGGCGTGACCCGGCCCGCCGCCCGAGCGGGCTCCCCACCAGCCGGCAGCGAGCGCGGACACCAGACCTATGACTTTCGACGACCTCCTGAAGCGGGCCGCGTCCCTCGGGCGCCCCGGTCGCCGTGCGATCCTCGGCATCACCGGAAGCCCCGGGGCGGGCAAGACGACGCTCGCCGAGCGTCTGGTCCGGGAACTGAACGGCGACAAACCGCCGTGGGTGGCGCACGTCCCGATGGACGGCTTCCACCTGGCGGACGTCGAGCTGGACCGCCTGGGCCGCCGCGACCGCAAGGGCGCCCCGGACACGTTCGACCCGGCCGGCTACGCCGCGCTGCTGCGGCGGCTGCGCGAGGACGTGGACGGCGGGATCGTGTATGCGCCGGGCTTCGAACGGGTCCTGGAGCAGCCGGTCGCGGGAGCGGTCCCGGTGCCGCCGTCGGCGCGCCTCGTGGTGACGGAGGGCAACTACCTGCTGCTGGAGACGGGGGCCTGGGCGCGGGTCCGGCCGCTGCTGGACGAGGTGTGGTTCTGCGAGATCGCCGAGCGGGAACGCGTGCGGCGGCTGGTGGCGCGCCACGAGGAGTTCGGCAGGGACCACGCGAGCGCGGTGGCGTGGGTCGGCGGCACGGACCAGCGCAACGCGGAGCTGGTGGCGACGACCAGGGACCGAGCGGACCTGGTGGTGCCGGCGGCCGCGCTGCCGGCACCGTACGCGCCGGGCGCCGGGGGGGTCGCCGGCGGGGCGCGCAGCGGGCCGCGCCGGTGACGGGCGTGTCGTGCGAGGGGGGCACGACACGCCCGTACCGCTGGAGCGGACACGGGAGCGTACGGCTCAGGGTGAGCGGCCGCCGTACGCCTGCCCGTGCCCGCCGCCGCACCCGCTAGAGCGTGGTGCGGGACTCGAGGCTGCGGCGGGTGTCGTTGCCGTAGACGCCCGTCTCGTCGCCGCTGATGCCGTACCAGAGCTGGAAGCGGGCGACCGCCGCGGCGAGCGTGGCGTCGTAACGGCCGTCGGTGGTTCCGTTCCTGTAGACGTCGGGGACGCGCAGCAGGCGTTCCTGCAACTGGGTCACCTCGGGCCCGTGGTCGCCCTCGCGCAGGGTTCCGGGACCGTCGGGGTCGGTGTTCTGCTGCTGGGCGGGGGCACTGGCGGCCGGGGTTGTGTGAGTGTCGGTGGCGGGCGGCCGGGCCTGCGGGGCGGCCGGACCTCCCGGGGCGCTGTCGTCTCCCGGCCCGGGCAGGAGGAGCGCGGCGCCGAAGCCGATGAGGGCGGCCGCGGTCACCCCGACCGTGAGGGCCGCACGGCGCAGGGTGAGTCCGTCGTCGACGGGCCGTTCGCGACGGTCCCGGGTTGCGCGGGGAGGCCGGCCGGGGGCGGTCGGCACCGGGGGCAGTTCCTCCGTGGCGTCCTCGGCGGGCGTCGGCTCCACATGGACGACGATGGGCTCGTAGGCGGGCTCCGCTGGGCGGGCGTCCTCGTCGCGGAGCTGTCTGACGAGTTCGGCCAGCGCCTCGGTGCGGCGGCGGCGCGTCACATACGTGGGTTCCGGCACCGGGCGCCACACCGGCTGGACCTGCTCGGGCGGTGTCGACACACTGCTCTCCTTCCGTCACCGCGGCGTTGGCCCATCCCCGGTGAGAGATACGTGGAGGCATGCGGACCGGTTCACCGTTACACCACATTCCCGAGCGCCGGACACGACCCGGAACCCCGCCCGGTGGCGGGCGCGCCCTCTCGCCCGCCATACCCCCCAGGGGTATAGTTCCCGCATTCCGTCACCTCCGGCGAGAGGGCGCCACATGTGGGATGCGATCCGACACGCGCTGTCCATCACCGGGTCGATGACCTGGGAGATCACCTGGGCACTGATCCTCGGCTTCACTCTGTCCGCGGTGGTGCAGGCGGTGGTGCGCCGTTCGACGGTCGTACGGCTGCTGGGTGACGACCGGCCCCGTACGCTCACCCTCGCCGCGGGGCTGGGCGCGGCCTCGTCCTCGTGCTCGTACGCGGCGGTCGCCCTGGCGCGGTCCCTGTTTCGCAAGGGCGCCGACTTCACGGCGGCGATGGTCTTCGAGATCGCCTCCACCAATCTGGTGGTCGAACTGGGTGTCGTCCTGGCTCTGTTGATGGGCTGGCAGTTCACGGTCGCGGAGTTCGTCGGCGGACCGGTGATGATCGTCGTCCTCGCGGTGCTCTTCCGTATCCTGCTGCGCGACCGGCTGTTGCGCCGGGCCCGTGAGCAGGCCGAGCGGGGTCTGGCGGGGTCGATGGAAGGGCATGCGGCGATGGACATGTCGGTGGGCGGCGAGGGCGGTTTTCTGCGCCGGCTGCTCTCCCGCGAGGGCTTCACCTCCGTGTCGCACATCTTCGTGATGGAGTGGGCCGCGATCCTGCGGGACCTGGTGGTCGGTCTGCTGATCGCGGGCGCGATCGCCGCCTGGGTGCCGGAAGACTTCTGGCGGTCGTTCTTCCTGACGGACCATCCGCTCACGGCCACGCTGATCGGACCGCTCGTCGGGCCCCTCGTGGCGATCGCGAGCTTCGTGTGCTCGATCGGCAACGTGCCGCTCGCGGTGGTGCTGTGGAAGGGCGGCATCAGCTTCGGCGGAGTGATCGCCTTCATCTACGCGGACCTGCTGATCCTGCCCATCCTGAACATCTACCGGAAGTACTACGGGGCACGCATGGCCGCGTTCCTTCTCGCCACCTTCTACGGGGCGATGGTGGTCGCCGGGTACGTGGTGGAGTTCGTCTTCGGCGGGCTCGGACTGGTTCCCGACCAGTCGGGCGCCAGGATCCCCGAGGAGGGCGTCACCTGGAACTACACCACCTGGCTCAACATCGCGTTCCTGCTGCTGACCGCCGCACTGCTCGTACGCTTTCTGCGCACCGGCGGCCTCGCGATGCTGCGCATGATGGGCGGCGCGCCCCACCACGACGGGCATACCGAGCACGCCGGGGCGCAGGAAGGCCACCATTGAACAGGGAGGGTGATGGGGCGATGGGACGACAGGCGTCCACCGAAGAGGACGGGACCTCGCAGGCGGATCCCGTTCTGGCCCCGGCACAGAAGGACTTGGTGTTCTAAGGGCGGCAGCGGGACCGGGCCAGGCGGGAGCACTGCATCACGGAGATCGGCGCCCTGGTCGCCACGTCCTCCACGGTCGCGGCAGCGGGACTGCACACGCCGGCCTGGCTGACCGCGCTGATCGCGGGCAGCGCCGTCTTCTTCACCGGGGTGCGCCAGTTGTTCAACCCCGCCCCGCGCTGGGTGCTCGCGTCCCAGTCGCGGGAGAGCCTGCGCCGGTCCGTCGACCGCTATCTGCTGCTGCCGCCGTCCGAACGCGACACCGCCGCCCGGTCGGCACTGCACGCGGCGATCCAGGAGGTCGGCGCGAACGAACTCCGCGAGTGGTCGGGGGCACAGCACCAGCGCCCGGCACCCGTGACGGGAGCGGAGGGCTGACGAGCCGTCGTCCCACGCAGTACGGTCTCGAGCTCACCGACGTGACCGCGACCGGCGACAAGACGGCGCCGGTCACTCCCGGCCTGAGCCCTCACTGACGCCGGACGGCGGCGTCATCCGGATGCCGACCGTCCCCTCCTCGCCGCGGCGCAGCCGGCTGCCGAGGAGGGTGAGGCGGCCCAGGATGCCGTACTTGCGGGCGATGAGCCGCCGGTAGCGGGCGGTGGTGTCCCGGTCGCAGATCTCGGCGGTGGCGGGGACCTGGTCGCCGGTCGGGTTGCCGCGCAGATCGCAGGGGCCGACCAGGACGTCGGAGCGGGCCCGGATCCGCCTCACCTTCCAGGAGTCCGCGGCCGTCCAGACGCCGAGGCCGTCGCCGTCCGGCACCACCCACACCGGAGTGGCGACGGCGGTGCCGTTCTTGCGGTAGCTGGTGACCAACAGGTACTTACCCGCGCCGAGCCGGTCCAGTGAGATCGCGTCCATGGGCGCAGTCTAGGCATGGACGCACCGGGCGCCGGTACGGACGTACGCCCGTACCGGCGCCCGGGTGTGCGGGGGCGAGCGTCAGGACAACTGGCCGTTGTAGTCGGGCAGCTTGAAGGTGCGCTCGGCGTGGCCGCCGACCAGGTCGGAGGTGTTGTTGCCGACGTTCGCGATGATCGTGTAGCCCTGGGCCTCGATCGCCGCGCGCTTGCCCGTCTTGTAGGCGCTGACCTCGTCGAAGAGGTCCGGAAGATCCCGCACGTACAGACCGTCGACCGGGTATCCCACGGTCTTGAGGTTCCACTTGCTCTCGGCCTGGATGATGCCGGGGCGCGCGGTGACGAAGAAGACGCACACCCCACGGGACTTCGCGTACTTCGCCAGCTGGAGCGAGGGCTGGACCGCCGGGGTGGGCAGCTCGTACCAGTGGTGGAAGTCGGTCTCCAGCGTGGTGTTGTCGATGTCGAAGACGATCGCGAGCTTCTGCCCGGCCGTGTTCGCGGTGCGCTGTGCGACGTAGGGCAGCGCCTGGTCGATGACCGCCTTCACATCCGCCTGCCAGGTGGCGTAGTCGACGCCCGAAGCCTGTGCGGCGGCCACGCTCGCGGTGGTCTCGGCCGGAGCCGCGGCCGCGGTCTGCGCTGCGGTGAGCGTGCCTCCGATGCCCAGCGCCACGACCGCCGAGACCGCGCCGATCCGGCGCCCCACACCCCGTCTTGTCATGCCCGTCCCTTCCCTTGTCCACTCACATCGGTGCGGCGACGGTGTGCCTCGACCGTCGCCGCATTGGACATGCTCACGTCCAAGCATGGACGAGAGGCGGCCGAAAAGTTACCTGCCGGTATACAGTTACTCGCGAGTAGCCCCATCTGGCAAAGAGGAACGATCACGTCCGGCTCTCGTACGGCGCCGGGCGGCATGGCGCAATCGCTCCGTTGCGTGGTACGCCGCAGCCGCCCCACCATGACGTTCATGGGGGACGTGGGGGATGTGTCGCCGTACGAGGCCCAAGACGCCGCCGGCTTCGTGGAGTCGTTGCAGCGGCTCAAGGAGCGTTCAGGGCTCACGTATCGCGAACTGGAGGAACGGGCGGCCCGCAACGGCGAGATGCTGGCGCGCAGCACGTTGGCCGGCATCCTGCGACGGACGAGCCTGCCGCGACCCGACCTGCTGGCCGCATTCGTCCGGGCGTGCGGGGACGGGGAGCGCGTCGACGCCTGGCTGGACGCGAGGGACCGTATCGCTGCGGGCGTCGCCGTCGTGCCCGTGCCGGATCCGCGCCCGGGGTCCGCGACGGCGCCGGCTCCACCGCGAGCGGAGGGATCCACGACCCCGCGTCCGCACCGGACCGGGCGCCGCGGGAAGGGGCTCGCGGCCCTGCTCGTGGTCCCGCCGCTCGCGCTCGCGGCCTGGGGGCTGTTCCCTGGCGGCTCCGACGATTCCGGCGCACCGGCTGCTTCGGCGACCGCCTCCCGGCCGGTGACGGACGGCTGGGTCACCATCCGGCCCGCCCGAACGCCCGCGCTCTGTCTGACCGACGGTCGTGACCGCGGCGGCGCCTACCCCAACGCCGTCGCCGTGCAACTCCCGTGCGCCCGGGCCACGGTGCCGCGCACCTATCTGGAACCGGTCGGAGGGGGCCTGTATCGCATCCAGTGGCATCACCCCCAGGAGGGCAGGGGATGTCTGACGGTGATGAGCGCGGGACCGGTGAAGGGCATGCTCGAGCCCCGCGACGACTGCGCCCGGGCAACCCTGTTCCGTCTCGAGCCGGCCGCCGCGGACGGCAGTGCGGGCTACCGGCTTCGCGTGACCCCCGGCGGCCGCTGCGTCGGCATCGTCGACGACGACACGACCGAGGGCGCCGAGGCGGCCGAGGAACCGTGCACCGGCGGGAGCGACCAGCGGTTTGTCGTCCGGACGGACTGATAGTCCCGGCCTGCCCACAAGCGGAAGCGGTTGGCCGGGCCCCGTGTGCGGGATGATCCTCCTGGCGGTACGAGGCAGGGGGCGAGACAGTGACCCGGGATCGTGGCAGTGGTGTCCGTACCGAGGCGGCCGGGGCGCTGCGGGAAGTGGCCTGCGACGAGTCCGGCTCGGACGGCGAGAACCTCACGAGCGGCAACACCGATGTCTTCGCGCACGCCAGCGTGCATCTGCCCCTTGCCGCGGCAGCCGGTCACGTCCAGGAGATCCGCGACCGGATCCGTTCCCCCGCGGAGGAGTACAAGGCGACCCATCTGCTCCGGGAGAAGCACCGGTCGGTGCTCGAGTGGCTGCTCGGCACCTCCGGGCCGCTGTACGGGCACGCCCATGTGCTGCTCGTGGAGAAGTCGTTCTTCGTCGTGGAACGGGTGGTGGACCTCCTGCTCGGCGACCCGGCGCCCGCGCTCCCCCTCTTCCGCGCCGGTGGTGACCGGTTCGGTGAGGAACAGTGGCGGCGCTTCCTGGGTGCGTCCAACGACCTGGTGCGCGTGAGGAGCAACGGGCAGCCCGACGCGCCCGTCGAGGCGTTCTTCCGCACGGTCGACGCGATGCGCCGGGCGCTCCCCCACGACAACGTGGGCGAGCTCCTGGCGCTGCTGGGACGCTCCCGTGAGCGGGCGCTGGCCCACCGGGCCAGGATCGCCCGGAGCCCCGCGGTCGTGCCCGTACTCAACCCCCTGGTACCGGCGATCGTGCGGACCGCGGCGTACTGGGGCGGCGGCGGGCACCTCGTCTCGCTCGTGCACGACGAGCAGAACGTGCTCACCGCCCCGCGCGTCGCCTGGCTCACGGAGACGACCAGGATCGTCGGGTTCCGGCTGGTCGACTCGCGGCGCGACGCGCGCGTGCAGCTCGCCGACTTCCTCGCCGGGATCGCACGGAAGATCGCCTCGGACGAGCTGAACGGACGGGGCGACCCGGTGCTCACGGGGCTGCTGCGACCCTATGTGGGCGGGGACTCCCTGTGGGGCGACGAACGCAGTGGCGTGCTGCTGCGAAGGCCCTCGACCGTACCAAGGGCGTGATCACCGGCTTCCGTCGGTGAACACGGCGGGGCGGGCGCACGTATGGAGATGAGGGTGCTCGCCGACCGGAGTGCCCGGCGGTGGTGACGCCGTGCCGTTCGGGGTTCGGAGCCAGGGATGAGGCATGCACGACGACGGATCGTCCGGCGTGGGGCGCGCGCAGCGGCCCTCGGCGGGGTGCTCCTGGGAGGCCTGATGGTCACCCAGGCCCTGGCGAGCGAACCGTCCGGCGCCCAGGCCCCCGACGGAACGACCATGCGGACCGCCTCCCCGACGGGTCCCGCTCTCGTGTCACGGCTCGGCACCGGGCGCACGGCCGGCAGCTGGGTCGCCGACGACGGCACATCCGTCGTCGCCGTGACCGACAGTGCCGCGGCCGCCGAGGTGAAGGCGGCCGGGGCACGGCCCAAGATGGTGCGTCACAGCATGGACCAGCTCAAGTCGGCCACGCGCAGCCTGCGTTCCGCCCCGAAGGTGACCGGCACCGCATGGATCGTGGACTACCGCACCAACGAGGTGGTGGTGCAGGCGGACAGCACCGTCTCCGCGTCCGACTGGTCGCGGATGACGAAACTCGCCGCCGGCATCGGCGACTTCGTGCGGATGGAGCGCACCCAGGGGAAGTTCACCACCCGGGTGAACGGCGCCCAGCCCGTCTTCTCGACCGGTGGCCGCTGTTCGGCGGGCTACAACGTGACGAACGGGCAGAGCGAGTTCATCCTCACCGCCGGTCACTGCGGGCCGGGCGGCACGCTCTGGTTCTCGGACAACACGGGCCGGACACAGCTGGGCCGGACGGTGACGTCGGAGTTCCCCGGAAACGGCGACTTCTCGCTCATCCGGTACGAGAACGGCCAGCAGACCCCCGGCGACAACGTCGTGGCGATCGGCGGCGGGCGCGGGGTGCGCATCACGGCGGCCGGGGATCCGGTCGTCGGCGAGAAGGTCTTCCGCAGCGGAAGCACGAGCGGGCTGCACGACGGCGAGGTCACCGCGCTGGGCGCGACGGTGAACTACCCGGAGGGCACGGTCACCGGCCTCATCCAGACCACGGTCTGCGCGGAACCGGGTGACAGCGGCGGCCCGTTGTTCTCCGAGGGCATCGCGCTCGGGGTGACGTCGGGAGGCAGCGGGGACTGCCGGTCGGGCGGTACGACGTTCTTTCAGCCGCTGACGAAGGCGATGGCCACGCTCGGGGTCCAGCTGACCGGGCAGTCGGCGGGGGCGGCCGGTGCCACCTCGGGCACCTCCGCCGCCCCGTCCGCCTCGGCCTCCCCGGGTGCGGCGATCGCGCCCGGGTCGGCGGCGCCGGGGTCCGCGGCACCCGGCGCGGTCCAGCAGATGGGAGGAGCGGACGCCGCCGACGGCTTCCTCTCCCGGCTGACGGACCCGCGGAACATCGGGCCCGGCCTGCTGGTCATCGCGGGCAGCCTGGTGGCCCTGGTGGCCACGCGCTACATCCGCACGGAACAGGAGCGCAACGCCTATCGCCGGGCCTACTCCGGAACCTGGGGCTGACGGCGCCGGGGGCCCGCCGGGCGGTCACGCCGCCGTCGTGGAGGACGCGGAGGAAGCCGCCGCCCATTCCAGGACGAGCCGCTGGTACTCCCGCCGTTGCTCCAGGCTCAGCGTCCCGCCGCTCCGGAACCACAGCGCCCGGATCTCCTCGTTGACCTCGTCGGCGGAGCGATCCGCTGAGGGTTCGAGAGTGGTGGACATGCCGTGAAGCATACGAGGCCGGACGTGAAGGTGCCGTGAGTAATCCGGCGCCTTCGGGCATTCCGGACCGTGAAGCTGCTCACTTCTCAGGTGCCCGGCTTGCGGCCGTACACGAACACGTCGTCGCCGGTCCTCAGCAGCGACCAGTACTTCTTGGCGTTGACCGTGGTCATGTTGACGCAACCGTGCGATCCCGGCGGGTTCCACATGCTCAGGCCCACCGAGTGGAAGGCCTGGCCGCCGTCGAAGAACTGGCTGTAGGGCATGGGCACGTGGTAGACGCTCGAGACGTGGTCGATGTCACGCCAGTAGATCTTCTTCAGGCCGGTGCGGGTCTCGTAACCGTCACGGCCCGTACGGACCGGAACCGGGCCGTAGACGAGGCGGCCGCCGTCCTGGATCCAGCTGAGCTGGAGCGTGAGGTTGACGCAGGCGATGCGGCCCTTGTTGACGGGGCACTTCCCGTCCTTGTTGGGCTTGTTGCCGACGGCCTTCTGCTTGTTCATGAGGTCCATCACGCCCCATGTGACGGGGCCCGCGTAGCCGATGGCGGGGGTGATGCCGTGCTTGTTCTGGAAGGCCTGGGTCGCCTTGCAGTCGGCGCCCGACTGCCTGCCGTCGACGGGCCGGCCGAGGAACTTCTCGACCTGCTTCTGGTACGGCCCCGTCTGTGTGGTACAGCTCGCGGCCTGCGCGGGCGCGGTGCCGAGCGCCAGTGTGAGAGGCGCCACAAGCCCGGTGATACCCAGCGCCACGGCTCCCCGTCTGCCTATCTCCCTCATGACCGGCCTCCCCTGTTCGCGTGTCGTACGGCCTCTGTCAACTAGACCGGCGCACGGTCGTGTCGGTTGTAGGGATGGCCAATCTGTGACGAAACGGTGAACTTGCCCAGTCGGCCCGATGCCGTTGCTGCCGCACTCCGGCCCTTCATGCTGGAGGGACGGCACCGGTGGAGAGCCTGTCGATCGGGTCATAGGTCGGTGGCCGGCACGTGCACCACGACGCGGGCCCCGGGGGCGTTGTCCTCGATGTCGACGCGGCCGTGGTGGGCGGCGACGATGTCGCGCACGATCGCCAGGCCCAGGCCGCTTCCCCCGGTGTCCCGGGCGCGGGCCCCGTCCAGGCGGGTGAAGCGGTCGAAGACACGGCGGCGGTCGGCGGCCGGGATACCCGGCCCATCGTCCGCGACGACCAGGCAGGCGGTGCCGTCACGGACGCGCAGGCTGACGTCGATCCGGACGACGGCGTACCGGATGGAGTTGTCCAGGAGATTGCGCACGACGCGGGCGAGGGCGTCCCCGTCGCCGTACACGCGGGCCGCACCGACGGCGTGCCGGTCGATGAGGAGGGGGGTGTGCAGCCGGGCGTGGCAGACCTCGTGGAAGACGATCTCGTCCAGGTCGACAGGGCGTTTGCGCAGCTGGGGCCGGGCATCGAGGCGGGCCAGCCGCAGCAGGTCGTCGACGAGCCGGGACAGCCTCTCGCTCTCCTCGATCAGGGCGGGGCCGCGGGTGTCCCAGCCCGCCGAGCCCGGGTGCCGCACCGCCACTTCCAGCTGGGTGTGCAGGCTGCTCAGGGGGCTGCGCAGCTCGTGCGCGGCGTCCGCGACGAACTGCCGCTGCTGCCGGGTGGCGACGTCGAGCCGGGCCAGCAGGTCGTTGAGGGTGCGGGCCAGCCTGCCGAGGGCGTCCTCGGCAGGCGGCACGTCCAGGCGGCGGCCGAGGTCAAAGGTGGTGATCTCGGCGGTCTGGCCACGCAGTGCGTCGACGGGTCGCAGCGCCCGGCCGGTCAGCAGCCAGACGACGCCGGTGAGCAGGGCGACGGCCGGCGGCACGGCGATGGCCAGGCCCGCGGTGAGCGCGGCCAGGTTGCGGTCCACGGGGGCGGTCGGGACGGCGACGTACACGGTCCGCGGCTCGCCGTCGGTCCGGGCGGGCATGGCCACCGCACGCCAGGTTTCGGCGCCGTCCAGGGGCACGTCGTGCACGGTGTGGACGTGCGGGGTGGCGGAGGTGTCCGGGGCGAAGGTGAACAACCGGGAGTCGTCCGCCACATTCGCCGAGCTGGACCGCACCGCACCCACGTCGTCGACGACCTGGACCGCGGTGTGGCCGTCGCCGGACAGCGGCAGGATGCGGGGCAGGTCGCCGTCCTCCTGGTTCGCGGCGATGACCTGGGCCTGCTGGATGGCGGTCTGGTCGAGTCCGCTGATGAGGCTGGCGCGCAGCCAGACGACCAGCAGCGACGCCGCGCCGACGAGAGCGGCCGCGATCATCAGGGCCGCCGCGGCGGTCAGCTTGAGACGCAGCGAGCGGCGGGCCCACCACTCCGGGACGGGGACGCGCACGGGCTCATCTCCCGGTGCCGTGGAGCCGGTACCCGGCTCCACGGACCGTCTCGATCGTCCGGCGGCCGAACGGCGCGTCGATCTTGCGGCGCAGATAGCCGACGTAGACCTCGACGACGTTGGTGTCACCGTCGAAGTTCTCCTCCCACACGTGGTCGAGGATGTCGGTCTTGCTGACCACCTCGTCGGGGTGCCGGAGCAGGAATTCCAGCAGGGTGAACTCACGTGCCGTCAGCGCGATCTCCCGGCCCGCGCGGTGGCAGCGCCGCCGTGCGGGGTCCAGGGCGAGGTCCCCGGCCGCGAGCACCGCGGGCCGGGCGGGGGCACCGCGACGCAGCAGCGCCCGCAGATGGGCGACCAGCACCACATAGGAGAAAGGTTTGCTCAGGTAGTCGTCCGCGCCGAGGTCGAGGGCGTCCGCCTCGTCGTACTCGCCGTCCTTCGCGGTGAGGACGAGCACGGGCGCCCATACTCGGGCCGCGCGCAGCCGCTTGAGAACCTCGTACCCGGAAAGACCGGGCAGCATGAGATCCAGGACGATCGCGTCGTGCGGCTCGTGCACGGCCCGCCACAGGCCGTCCACACCGTCGTACGAGGCATCGGTGACGAAGCCCTCCTCGGCGAGCCCCTGAGCAATCGCCTCGGCGAGTCCTCTTTCGTCCTCGATCACCAGTACTCGCATCGTCGACCTCGTCTCCACCCTACGAAGGCATCGCCGTACCTGCGCGTCGAGCGGACCCGGTGCGGGTGCGAGGCGCCTTTTGGCCGCCGTTCTCTCAGCTCCTCTCAGCGGCCTCGTCACAGGCTGAGGCGGTTGGGATGAAATGGGCCTCCGCGCCCCTCAGACGAAGGAGAAGACGACGACGATCGTCCGACGCAGGATCACAATGGTCGCCGGAACGATGCTGCTGGCCGGTGTGGCGGGCAGCGGAGTCGCGATGGCGAGCAGCCCCGCTGCGGCGCCCCCCTCCGTCCAAACCCCCACCCACCAGAGCGGCTGGGTCCACGACGATGACGACGACTGGGGTATGTACTACGCCTACAACAGTGGTCTCGTCAGCGGCGACGATGACGACTGGGGCGACTACTACGAGGGGTAGTGAAGTAGCCACCACGGGTGGTGACCTGGCCGGTCAGACCGCCTGGTGCCGGTCCGTGCCCCCGGGGCCGGGCCGGCTCTGCGTGCCGGCCCGGCCCCGGTCCGAAGACGTGGCTCAGGCGGCCCTGCGCGCCCGCCTCCGATGGGCACGCACGATCTCCGCGTACCGGTGTCCGCTGCCTTTGACGGTGCGGACCTGGGTGCGGTAGTCCACGTGGACGAGGCCGAAGCGCTTGGCGTAGCCGTAGGCCCACTCGAAGTTGTCGAGCAGCGACCAGGCGAAGTAGCCGGCGACCGGGGCACCCTTGCGCGCCGCCGAGGCGCAGGCGGCGAGGTGCCGCACCAGGTACTCCTGGCGCTCGAGGTCGTCGACGGTGCCGTCGGGGCGCACCACGTCGGGGAAGGCGGAGCCGTTCTCGGTGACGTACAGCCGGCGAGCGCCGTAGTCGTCGGTGAGGCGCAGCAGCAGCGTCTCGATGCCGCTCGGGTCGATCTCCCAGTCCATGCCGGTGCGCGGGACGCCCAGGCGCCGTACCGAACGGGCGCGCGGGGCCGGGCCGGCCGGGTCGTCGGCGACGGTGGCCGGGAAGTAGTAGTTAAGGCCGAGCCAGTCCAGCGGCGCGGCGATCGTCTTCATGTCTCCGGGCTGCTCGGGGAGTTCGACGCCGTAGGCCTCGCGCATGTCGGCGGGGAAGCCCCGGCCGTGGACCGGGTCCAGCCACCAGCGGTTGACGTGGCCGTCGTGGCGGCGGGCCGCCGCCACGTCCTCGGGACGGTCGGTCGCGGCGAATACGGTGGAGAGGTTGTTGACGATGCCGATCCTGGCGTTCGGCGCCGCGGCGCGGATCGCCCGGGTGGCAAGGCCATGACCGAGCAGAAGGTGGTAGGAGGCGCGGACGGCGGCGGTCAGGTCGGTGGCTCCGGGCGCCATCTTCCCCTCGAGGTGGCCGATCCAGGCCGAGCACGAAGGCTCGTTGAGGGTGGCCCAGTGGGTGACGCGGTCACCCAGGCGTTCGGCGACGTCCCACGCGTACGCGGCGAAGTGCTCGGCCGTGTCCCGCTCAGGCCAGCCGCCCCGGTCCTGGAGCACCTGCGGCAGATCCCAGTGGTAGAGGGTGACCGACGGGGTGATGCCTGCCTCCAGCAGACCGTCGACCAACGCGTCGTAGAACGCCAGGCCCTTGGGGTTCACCGGGCCGTCGCCGCTGGGGACCACCCGGGGCCAGGCGATGGACAGCCGATAGGCGTTGGTGCCCAGCTGCTTCATCAGCCCGATGTCCTCGCGCCAGCGGTGGTAGTGGTCGCAGGCGACATCGCCGTGGTCGTCGTTGTCGATCTTTCCGGGGGTGTGCGAGAAGGTGTCCCAGATCGACGGCGAGCGGCCGTCCTCGTCGACGGCTCCCTCGATCTGGTACGCCGATGTGGCCGTACCCCACAGGAAGTCGTGCGGGAGCGCGGCGAGGTCGATGCGTTCGGACACGGAAGCCCTTTCAGGGATAGGGGGTTGGTCACTTCACGGCTCCGGCGGTGAGCCCGGTGACGAGATAGCGCTGCAGCAGGAGGAAGCCCGCGACCACCGGAACACTGACGACCAGCGAGGCGGCCATGATCTGGTTCCAGTACACGTCGTTGAGCGTGGAGTAGCCCTGGAGCCCGACGGCGAGGGTGCGGGTGGTGTCGTTGGTCATCACGGAGGCGAAGAGCACCTCGCCCCACGCGGTCATGAAGGCGTAGACGGCGACCGCGACGATGCCGGGCACGGCCGCGGGCACCACGATCCTCAGCAGCGCACCGAGCGGTCCGCAGCCGTCCACCAGCGCCGCCTCGTCCAGATCCCGCGGCACCGAGTCGAAGTACCCGATCAGCATCCAGATCGAGAACGGCAGCGAGAAGGTGAGATAGGTCAGGATCAGCCCGCCGCGGGACCCGAACAGGGCGATGCCGGTGGCGTTGCCGATGTTGACGTAGAGGAGGAACAGCGGCAGCAGGAAGAGGATGCCGGGGAACATCTGGGTGGACAGGACGGTGACGGTGAACGCACGCTTGCCGCGGAAGTCGTGGCGGCTCACCGCGTAGGCCGCGAAGATCGCGATGAGCACCGAGCAGACCGTCGCCGCGCCCGCCACGATGAGCGAGTTCACGAAGTACCGCGCGAGCGGGACCGTCGACCAGATGTCGATGTAGGGGCGGATCGTCAGTTGGCTGGGCAGCCAGCGGAACTTGCCCGTGACGTCCGCGAGCGGCTTCAGGGAGCTGGAGACCATGACGTAGACCGGCACGAGTACGAAGCCGGTGAGCAGGGTCAGGAAGACGCGCCGGGACCACAGGAAGGAACGCGGCGGGGCCATCGGGGAGCTAGGCATCGGCGGCCCTCCGTCCACGCGAGGTGACGGCGAGGTACGCGCCCGTCACGACCACCAGGAAGAGCAGCAGCAGTACGGACATGGCAGACCCGGTGCCGAAGTTCCAGGTGACGAACGACGCCTGGTAGATGTGGACCGAGATGAGGTCCGCGGCCTGCGGGGCCGCCTTGCCGAAGAGCACGTACGGCGTGTTGAAGTCGTTGAACGTCCACAGGAACAGCACCAGGATCAGCACCTGGTTGACGGGCCGCAGCGACGGCAGGGTGATGCGGCGGATCCGCTGCCACATGCCGGCGCCGTCGAGCGCGGCCGCCTCGTACAGCTCGCGGGGGATGTTCTGGAGTCCGGCCATGACGATGAGGAAGGCGAACGGCCAGCCCTTCCAGACCGACACGGTGAGCAGGGCGACGAAGCTGTTGTCACCGATGAGCCAGAAAGAGGGCTCGTCGGTGAGGTGCAGCTGGTCGTGCAGGACGTGGTTCACCAGGCCGTCGTCGTGCTGGAACATGAACACCCAGGTGATGACGGCCGCGTAGACGGGCAGCGCGTACGGCACCAGGAACAGCGCGCGTAGCAGGCCCCGGCCGCGGAAGGTGTCCTGCATGTAGACGGCGGCGGCGGTGCCGATGAGCCAGCACAGCGCGACCGACAGCAGGGTGAGGCCGACGGTGACGAGGAAGGAGTGGAGCAGTGCGTCGCCGACGGGGGCGTCGAAGTCCACGGAGACGCGGTAGTTGCCGAGACCGGACCAGGGGGCGGTGCCCCAGTCGCGGATGTAGAACTGGGTGAGCTCCTTGAAGCTCATCACTATGCCGATCACCATCGGCACCAGATGGACCAGGAGTTCGAGAAGCAGGGCGGGCAGAAGCAGCAGATACGGCAGTGCGATGCGCCGGATCCGCCCGGTGCGGCGCGGGCCGCGCGCCGCACCGGGGGAGCTCCTGGGCACGGCCCGTCCGTCGGCCGCCGCCGTGACAGTGGTCGTCATGACGGTGTCCGTGCTCACTTCGCCGGCATCTGCTGCTGGGCCTTCTGCAGCTTCGCCTTCACCGACTCGGTGGTGACCGCGCGGCCCGCGGCGGCGTCGGCGAACAGCTCCTTCACGGCCGTGCCGACCGTGGTCTCGAACTGGGACTCGTCCGCGACCTGCGGCAGCGCGGCGGCGCTCTTGGCGAGGGTGCCCTTCAGAACGGCGTTCGCGGGGGTGTTGAAGGCGGGGTCCGCCTGGGCGGAGCCGACCGGCGGGATGACGGTGTACGCCTTGTTGAGGATCTTCTGCTCCTCGTCGCCGGTCATGAACTTCACGAACTTCGTGGCGCCGTCGAGGTTGTGGGTGTTCTTGAAGACGGCCAGGTTGATGCCGGCGACCATGGAGTCGACCTGGGTGCCGGCTCCGGGGGTACCGGACTGCACGGGCACCGGCGCGATGCCGTACTGGTCCTCGCTCATGCCCTGCGACTTCAGGTTGGCGGACGCGGACTGCCACAGCAGCATCGCCGTCTTGCCCTTGGCGAAGTCGCTCACGGACTGGTTCTGGGCGTACTCGGCGTTGCCGGCCGGGATGGCCTTGTCCTTGGCCATCAGGTCGACGTACTGCTTTACCGCGGCGACCACACCGTCGTTCGTGAAGTCGGGCTTGCCGTCGGCGGTGAAGAAGTCGGCGCCGTGCTGCTTGCCGAAGACGAAGACGTGGTGGATGTTCTCCGAGACGTTGGAGCCCTCCGCGCCGAGGACCTGCTTGCCCTTCTGCTGGATCTTCTTGCCGTCGGCGACCAGCTCGTCCCAGGTGGCGGGCGGCCGGGAGATACCGGCGTCGGCGAAGATGCTCTTGTTGTAGTAGAGCGCGTAGGCCATCGAGTAGAGCGGCACGGCGGCCGGGTCCTTGCCCTGGACACCGGTCGAGCCGAGCGCGGAGTCGACGAACCGGTCCTTGCCGCCGATCTTGTCGAAGTTCTTGGCGTCCCAGGGCAGCAGAGCACCGGTGGCCTGAAGGGAGGCGCTCCAGGTGTTGCCGATGTTCAGCACGTCGGGGCCCTGGCCGGAGGTGGTTGCGGTGAGGATCCGGTTCAGCAGGTCCGACCAGGGCACGACCTCCAGCTTCACCTTGATACCGGTCTGCTTCCCGAACTTGTCGAGTTCGGGCTGGAGGACCTGCTTGTCGACCTCGATGCTGGCGCCCTGGTTGGAAGCCCAGTACGTGAGCGTCTTCGGGGAGTCGCCGGCCCCTGCGCCCGTCTGCGAACCGCCGCCGCAGGCCGAGGCGGCAAGGGCGAGTGACATGGTGACGGCGCCTATGGCCGCGGCTCGGATGCTGCGCATGGTTCCTGATGCCCCTTTCAGGAAGTGGAGAGCGCCCGGGACGGCTCCGGCAGCGAAACCGCGTTCGGCTCCCGAAGATCCTCATGGCTTAATTTAGGACGTGAGTTAAACCTCAAGAGCGGGTTGCGTCAAGGGGTTTGACGACGGCCCGCCCAACGGCCCGCACCCCGGCGCCCGCCGGGGCACCGCCTCTCAGCGCTCCAGGAGGTCGAAGAGTTCCTCCCAGCGGCGGGTGACCACCTCCGGGGCGAAGCGCCGCACGTTCCGCCGTGCCCGCTCTCCTATCGTGTCGCGCAGATTCTCGTCGGCCATCAGCCGCACCAGGTGACGGGCGAGTTCGGAGGTGTTGCCGTGCCGGGCCAGCAGGCCGTCCTCGCCGTCCCGGATGATCTCGCGCACCCCCGGGGAGCAGTCGAACGCGGCACACGGCACGCCGCAGGCCATCGCCTCCAGGAGCGCCAGCGGGAAGCCCTCGCCCCGGGAGGACTGGACGAACACCGACGACCGTGCGAGCGCCCCGGTCACGTCGTCGGTCTGCCCCGCCCACTCCACCGATTCGTCCAGCGCGAGTTCCGCGCACTGCCGCCGCAGCGCGGACTCCTGGTCGCCCGCACCGTAGATGCGCAGGATCCAGCCGGGTTGCCTTGGCACGGCCTCGGCCCATGCGTCGAGCAGCAGGTCGACGCCCTTCTCATGGCTGAGCCGGCCGATGCAGGCCACCGCCTTCTCGGTGCGCGGCGAGGGGGCGGCCGGCATCACCGGCAGCGGGTTCGGCAGGAAGCCGACGTTGTTGAGGCCCTCCCCCACCCAGAGGTCGGCGTCCTCCTGGGTGAGGACCAGCAGCCGGTCCACGTCCCTGTAGTACCTGCGCACGCGCTCGAAGCGCGAGGAGCGCCGGGACGCCTGGAAGGACTCGTGGCTCATACCGATGACCGGATGTCCCGCGGTGTCCGCGAGCGCCACCCACTCCATCGCCCACACCTGGGTCACGATGATCACGGCTCCCGGCCGTGCGGCTCGGAACACGCGCGACAGGCGTTGGGCGGCGGCCCGTCTGTCCGCTTCACCGCGTCGGGCGGCCGGGGCGGCACCTCCGAGCGGAAGGCGCGGCTCCCGGCGGACCTGCGGTCGGCGGTCGTACAGGGTCAGCGTCTCGAACGGCGGATGCGTGCCGAGGTCCATCGGCGCCTCGGGCGGGGCGATCCCGATGATCCGGACCCGGTGGCCACGCTCCGCGAACAACCGGGCCATGTGGGTCTGCCAGCGGCCCACGCCGCCCAGCTCGTTGACCTCGTTGGCGACGAAGAGGATCTCACGCTGCGTCATCGGGCCTCTCCCGTGGGTCCGAAGAAACGGTCCACGATGCGAGCCGCCGCGTCCCCGCGGTCGTACTCGCCGTACTTGTCCACGAACTCCTTGAGCTGCGCCTCGTACTGGGCGCTCACGGCCGGCAGGTCGGACAGCGCGGCGAGGAGTTCGTCCTCCGTGCGGGCGACCGGGCCCGGGGCCTCCTGGAGGAGGTCGACATAGGTGCCGCGTGTGTCCCGGGAGTACTCCTCCCAGTCGTGGACGTAGAAGACGATGGGCCGGCCCAGCAGGGCATAGTCGAACATCACGGACGAGTAGTCGGTGACGAGGGCGTCGGCGAGCAGCAGGAGCGGGGTGATGTCCGCCTCGCCCGTCACGTCGATCACACGGCCCGCCACCGACGGGGGCAGGGTGACCCGGTTCAGGTAGTGGGAACGGACCAGGAGCGTGTACCGGTCCCCGTAGCGGTCGGCGAACCGCTCCACGTCGAAGGGGAGACTGAAGTTCCGTACGCCGCCGGGACCTGCCCGGAACGTGGGCGCGTACAGCACCACGCGGCGGTCCGGGCCGATGCCCAGGCGCTCGGCGAGCCGGCGCGCGGCGGGGGCGGGCAGCCGCGGGTCGCGGGCCGCCCGTACCAGGGCGTCGTTGCGCGGATAGCCGGTGCGCAGCAGCTTCGCCTCGGGGATGCGGTAGGCCCGGGCGAGGGTGCGCACATCGTGCTCACTGCGGACCACGAAGTGGTCGAAGCGGTCCAGCGCCTCCTGATAGGCGCGCTGTTCCTGCTCGGACATCACCCGGTAGCCGGGCTCGTCGAAACCCATCTTCTTCAGGGCCGAGCCGTGCCAGGTCTGGATGTAGGTGGTCTCCGGGCGTTTGGCGAGCCGGAGTGGGTAGCCCTGGTTGTCGATCCAGAACTCGGCCTGGGCCAGCGCCCTGAGGTAGCGCCAGGACCAGCGGCGGACGAGCTCGGCGTCCTCCGGGAATCCTTCGGGGCGCTCCCCCGCGTAGGACCAGATGGCGGTGACGGGGAGCCGGCGGCGGCGCAGCTCCTCGTAGAGAGCCCTCGGGCTGTCGCTGTACTGCTTGCCGAGGTGGCTCTCGAAGACGACGGTCCCCTTGCGGACCGGGAGCAGTCGCAGCATGCGGTGGTAGCCCTGGACCTTGCGCGTCCCGGAGGCCAGCTCCCGCTTGACGGCCCGGAGCGTGCGGTAGACGCCCTTGACGGTCCTGGCGGTGGAGCCGTGCAGATGGCGGTCCACCAGGGCGCGGCCGCGCCGGGCCGCCGCGCCGTGCTGGGCCAGGCGGAAGGCCAGGTGCCCCTTGGCGGAGACCTCTGGTGCGAGGCGGTCGGCCATGAGCCGGCTCAGCCGGGGGCGCACGGGGACGGCGGCGGCGCTCTCCAGGTCGACGTTCCCGGCCGTGATCCGGCTGGTGGTGCGTCTGCCGTCCGCCCTCAGATGCAGCCGGACGTCCCACACCTCGTCGACCACGCCCAGCGGCCGGAAGCGGCCGGACAGCGGGACGGACGCCTGCCAGATGAGGGTGTCTCCCTCGTGCCGGACCGTCCGCACCGGGAAGCGGAAAGTCTGGAGGCTGCGGCGGCGGGCGCGGAACTCCAGTTCGGCGGTGAGCCGGGCGTCCGCGGGGACGGTGTGCAGCGGGTTGACCACCGCGCCCTCGAGGAGCACCAGGTCGCCGCGTACGGCGTATCCGGTCAGCAGATTGCGCAGGAACATCGTCTCCAGCGGCCGGCCGTGGTGGCCGAGAGCGGTGACGTCCGTGACCTCGCGGGCCCCGGGGTCGTCGAAGTACCGGTCGCACCAGTAGATACGGCCGTCGCGCGCGGCGAGCGGCGCGGAGATCTTGTTGTGGTTGATCAGGGTGTCGACGGCCGGCATCAGGTTGTCCCAGTCCTCCCGCATCAGCAGATAGGCGCAGATGGCCTGCATCCGGTCCAGCCGGGCGTACGCGGCCTGTGGGAAGTCCTGGAGGTAGCCGCGGGCCAGCTCCGCGAAGCGGTGCCGGTAGGTGTCGTCGAGGAACGGCAGCTCGCGCAGGTAGAGGACGAGGTCGTGCTTGAGGAACTTGATGTCCTTGTGCAGTTTCAACTCGTCCAGGCCGAGCCGGTTCAGCACGGCGTCGATACGGCGGTGGATCTCCAGCCGGTCGGTGAAGTTGTTGATCTCGTGGCGCCGGTTGCTGATCGACTTGGTCGTGGACTTCTGTGCCACGTGCCAGTGGTACACCGTGTGGGGGATCAGGGTGATCCGCCCGGCCGCGAGGTAGGCCTGCGCCGAGAACAGCAGGTCCTCGTAGTGGATCCCACGCGGAAAGGCGAGCCCGTTCTCCACGAGGAAGTCGCGCCGGTAGCACTTGTTGGTCGACAGGGTGTCGAAGACGAAGAGGTCGGGCAGTTCGGCGATGGACTCGACGGTGCGCGTGGCCCGGTAGAGCCAGGGGTACCAGGGCACCCGCTTGTCGTGCCTGCTGTCGGTGTACACCCGGACGCAGCGTCCCGAGACCAGGTCGGCGCCGGTGCGCTCGGCCGCCTCCAGCAGGTTGCGGCAGGCGTTGGGCTCGAGAGTGTCGTCGCTGTCCAGGAACATGACATAGCGTCCGCCGGCCGCGGCCAGGCCCTGGTTGCGGGGCTCTCCGCAGCCGCCGCTGTTCTCGGGCAGCCGCAGTGCCCGTACCCGGCCGGGGTGGGCGGCGGCCAGTGACCGCGCCACCTCGTACGACCTGTCGGTGGAGCAGTCGTCGGCGATGACGACCTCGACATTGCGCAGCGTCTGGTCGAGTACGGAGCGTACGGCGGTCGTCAGGCGCGGGGCGTCGTTGTAGACGATGACGACGACGCTGATGTCCGGGTCCGCCCCACCCGGCTCGGGTCTGTCCATCGACACGGCCACCTCTCGTCTCGGCTTGCGGCTCTCCGGACGGCCGACCCGTCACCGCCGCGGCTCGGCGGCGCCCGCGGTATCGTCCCGCGGGCAGGGTGGGCCCGGGGCCGGCACTGGGTCCGCGACCCTACGAGCTGTGGGGTCGCGGCGCGCGACTGATGGCGACGGGGGCCGGTGCCCCTGCGCTCTTCCCACGCTACGTGACGGCCCACCGTGAGAGCGGCGACCGCCGTCCGCCGGGCGTGTGGCGGACGGCTGCCGCGCACGGTGCGGCCCTGCGGCGCGGCTCCCCGGCCGGCGGAGGCGTGAACGGGAACACCTGGTCGGGCCCTGCGCGTTCACCGGGCATGGCGATCATCCACCACACCACCATGGTGCCCACCAAGCTGGAGCTCCTCACCTCCTGGCTGCCCGCTCAGCCCTGGTATCTCGGCGTGGGCCGTGAGCCGGTGCTGTCCAGGGCCGGAGGGTTCCGGCTGGACGACCCGCGGGGCGAGGTCGGGATCGAGTTCATGGTGGTCACCGACCGGTCCGGCGACCGGCCCGTCGCGTACCACGTGCCGCTCAGTTACCGGGGCGCTCCCCTGAAGGGAGCGGACCAGGCCCTCATCGGGACGTCCGAGCACGGAGTGCTGGGGCCCCGTTGGATCTACGACGGCACTCACGACCCGGTGCTGGCCGCCCAGTTGCTGGCGCTTCTCCAGGGGCACGCCGAACCACAGGCGCAGAGCCCGAGCGACACGCCCGACCCGTCCGTCACCGTCCGCTTCGACGGCACCGCCGTCACCACCGCAGTCACCTCGACGACCGTGAGCAGCGGCCCCCGCGACACCCGCCTGACCATGGACACCACCGGGTCCGGATCCGCCCGGCAACTGGCCATCCAGGTCATGCGCGTCCTGGAGCCGGACGCCGCCTCCCCGGCGGAGGCGACGGGACATGTCAGCGCGGGCTGGCGTTCCCCCGAGGGCGGTGAGCACCGCGCCGTGTTCGCCGCGCTGCGGGAAATCTCCGGTTAGGACCCTGCCGAGGGAGCTCCTGCCGACGTCCTGTGCGCTGTGGGCGACGGAGCGCGCGCACGCCTCCCTCTTCGTGGTCGTCGGTCCGGTCCCCGCACTGTGGGGGACCGGACCCATCGGCGGTGCCGACGGCGTGGCCGGTCAGCTCCCCGTCGTCGCCGAGGACACGGGTGCGCCGAGGAACTCCCCCCAGCCGCCGAGCGGCGACTGACCCGGTGCCAGGGTGCGCAGTTTCCTGAGAACCGCCGGATCCTGGGCCTCGAGCCACTCCACCAGTTGCCGGAAGGACACCATGCGCACCTCGTCGTACGCGGCCATCCGCTCGATCGCCTCCTCCACGGCGTCCATGTAGACACCGCCGTTCCAGCGCTCGAAGTGGTTGCCGATGAAGAGGGGGGCACGGTTGGTCTCGTAGGCGCGCCGGAAGCCCGCCAGGTAGGTGTCCCGTGCCTGGGCGCGCCAGGCGCCGTACCGTGAGCGGTCGCCCAGCGGGTTGCCGCCGGACTGATTGAACATCATGTTGTAGTCCATCGAGAGCACCTGGAAGTTGTGCCCGGAGAACGGGATGGACTGGAGAGGGAAGTCCCAGATCCGTCCGCCCTGCACCTTTGCGGGCCAGATCTGCAGTCCCCCGGGCGAGCTGGCGTCGTACTTCCAGCCGAGTGCGGCCGCGGTGGGCAGCAGGTTGGCCTGGCCCTCCAGGCAGGGGGTGCGGCCGCCGATCAGTTCTTTGCGGTAGTCGAAGGGCAGCGGGTCGAGGTCGGTGAAGCCGGTGTTGGTCTTCCACTCGGTGACGAAGCGGACGGCCTGTTCGATCTCGCTCCTCCACTCGGCGGACGACCAGCGGCGCACCCCGTCGGCGCCGCAGAAGTGGCCGTTGAAGTGGGTGCCTATCTCATGACCCTCCAGCCACGCGGCGCGCACCTGCTGGAGCGTGGCGTGGATGTGCCGGTCGGCCAGGTAGCCGATCGCGGAGGCCCCGACCGGGTGCTGCGGCGGACGGTAGAGGTGCTTCTTGGACTCGGGCAGCGTGTAGATGCCGCTGAGGAAGAAGGTCATCGACGCGCCGTGGTCGGCCGCGATCTTCCGGAAGCGGGAGAACAGCTTGTTGCTGATTTCGCCCGCGCCGTCCCAGGAGAAGACCACGAACTGCGGCGGCCGGCTGCCGGTCTTCAGCCGCTCGGCCTTGGGCTGGTGCGGCTGGGCCCCGGTGTCGGCGGTGGAGCCGTCGCCTATGGGCTTCAGGGGCCGGGCCTGTGCCGTGCCCGAGCCGTGCGCGGGGGCCTCGCCGCCCGTGCCCCAGCCGCCCGAGCAGCCGGACAGTGCGCCCAGGGCGCCCGCCGCCGCCCCTGCGGTCAGCACACTCCTGCGTGAGATGCCGTTCATGTTCGTCCCCGGTTTCCTCGTCGCGGCTCCCTGAGGAGCCTTTGTGCGGTGTCGGTCGAACGGGTTCGATGGAGGGGAACGGCGGAAAGATCGGGGCACCCGTCACGTGTTGCCGCTCTGTGACAAACGCGACGGTGCCATGACGAACCCCGCTGCCCGGCGGGTGGGCAGCGGGGCCGAGTACGGGGCTCAGGCGCCGGTGCCGGCCTGGAAGACCGTCAGGAACGAGGAGGAGGAGTTGCCGGACACGGGCACCGGGCCGCCCGACCATGTCACCTTCAGGGAGCCCCGCTCGTCCGGCGGGGTGATGAGGATCGCCGCGGGGGTGGCCGACTTGGCGCCGCTGACCTCGGGGTTGGAGAACGACAGACCCGCCCAGGCGCTCCGGCCGGGCGCGAGCGTGATCCTGGCGGGGTGGCCGGAGCTGCGCTTGGGGTCGGGTCCCAGCTGCTTGCCCGAGGCGTCGACGAAGGCGGCGCCCGGGTAGCCGTCGATCGTGCAGGTCCGCCCCGAGCGGTTGGTGAGGACCAGCGGGAAGTTCTCCTGCCCGGCGCCGGGGTTGTTGCGGCCGACCGACGCGCGCAGTTCGGAGGTGTGGCAGCGGCCGCCGCTCGTCGTGCCGCCTCCGGTGGAGGCCGCGGAGGTGGTGGAGCCGGACCCGCTCGATCCGGTGGCGGCGGCGGGGGTGCTGTCCGTCCCCGTCGGCTCCGCGCCCTCGCCGGTGTGGTCGCCGGAGGCCGGCTGGGCCGTCCCGGGCAGTTTCTGCGGACTGACGGAGGTGCCGTGGTCGTTGCCGCAGGCGGTGAGCAGACTCAGCGCGGCGACCGCGCCCAGCGCCGACACCACGCGTCGCGCCGTCAGGAAGGGGGCCGTGCTGTCGTGGTCCGGGCCCGTCGTGCCGCGCCGGAAGGTCACCATGTCGATGCTCCTCGAAACTCACCGCCCGGGCCGGGCGGGTGTGGACGGAGCCGTGTGCCCCGTCATCTCTGTGCGATGCGCGCTCGCGGGGAAAGGTTCGCGCCGTTTTCGTGTGCTGTGCGGTGGCTGACGGCCGTGTCGTGACGGCGGTCAGCCGGTGAGCCGCACCGAGTCCAGGATCCGGTCGGTCCGGTCGCTTCCACCGGTCTGGCGCAGCTGTACGTACACCCGGGTGGTGCCGGTGCCGTCGGCCGGGGTGAGGGCCGCCTCCGTGACGGAGCCCCTGCCGCCGTCACAGTCCTTCCAGGTGCGTATGCGTCCCTGCCAGGCCGTGCCGTGGTAGTCACGACTCCCCTCGTAGCGGCATCCGGTGTGGGCGAGGGCGCGCACCCGGGCGGCGAGGTCGCCGTGCTCGCTCAGGCCGATGAACGCGCCGTTCACATCGGTGCCGAGGTCCTGCCAGTGCGAGAGGTCGTCGGCGACGGCCAGGGCGGGCTCCTGACCGGTCGGCAGACCCAGCGCCTTCGGGTCCCAGCCGGCGTCGCGCAGCTGGCGGGCCCAGGCCGCGGGCACGGCGGCCTCGATCCGTCCGGTGGTGTCCTCGACCGTCACATCCGCCGCGGCGTTGCGGCCGAGCAGCTGGGTGACGGTGACCGCGGCGCCGCCGGCGACGGCCACGGCGGCCAGCGCGAGGAGCAGCGTGCCACGTCGGCGGGTCCGTACGGGGGCCCGGGCCGGGGATGGGCCGATGGACCGCCCGGGGCCGTCGGCGAGCCGGTCGAGGGCGTCGGCGAAGGCGTCCGCGGTCGGCCAGCGCCGCTCCCGGTCGGGCTCCATGGCCCGCAGCAGCGCCCGCCGGACCTCGGACGGCAGATCGGGGCGGAGCCGGTCCGGGGGCTGCACCTTGCCGGGCGGTGCGGGAACCGTGCCGGTGAGGAGGTGGTAGCCGAGGGCGCCGAGGCTGTAGACGTCCGCGCGGGCGTCGATGCCCGTTCCGGGTTCGGTCTGCTCGGGCGGAGCGTACCCGGCGGAGCCCGCGGCCATGGTCAGTCCGGAGGCCTGTGCCAGGCTCTTGGCCAGGCCGAGGTCCGCGAGCAGCAGCCGGGGGGAGCCGTCGGGCGCGGTCCCCAGCAGGACGTTGGAGGGCTTGATGTCCCGGTGCACGATGCCGGCGTCGTGCAGGGCGGCCGCGGCGCGGGCGGCGGACGCGGTCAGGCGCAGGGCCTCGGCGACCGGGAGCGGACCGTCGGTGAGCCGGTCGGCGAGGGTGCCCCCGTCGGCGTACTCCATGACGAAGTAGGGTCTGCCGTCGGGGAGTTCGCCGATGTCGTAGACCTGGACGACCCGGCTGGAACCGGCCCGGCGCAGCAGACGTGCCTCCGACAGGAAGCGCTCCCGGACATCGAGCCGATGGGCCCAGTTCTCGGCGAGCACCTTCACCGCGACGGGCGCCTCGAGGACGTCGTCGTGGGCGAGCCAGACGGTGCCGAAGGCGCCGCCGCCCAGGCGGCGTTCGAGGCGGTAGCGGTCGATCCGCTCCAGGGAGTGCATGCGACTATCATGCCTGGCCGGACATCGACATCGAGGGGAGCTCCCTGTGGGGCATGCCGCGGACACCGAGGAGCTCGCCCGGCTCGCGGCGGCGGGTGACGGGGCCGCGCTGGACACGCTGCTCCTGCACCTGAGGCCGGAGGTCGTGCGGCGCTGCGGACGGTTCCTGCCGTGTCGGGAGGACGCCGAGGAGACGGCGCAGGACGTGCTGTTGCAGGTGGCTCGGAAGATCTCCACGTTCGAGGGCCGCAGCCGCTTCAGCACATGGCTGTACACGGTGGTCGCCAACTGCGCCCGGCAGAAGTACCGGGAGCTGAAGCGCCGGGCCGTCGAGCAGCCCGGGGCCATCGACGCGGCGGAGCATGTGGATCCGCGGACGACCAGTGTGATCGCCGGGTCCCGCGTCGACCTGCTGGAGGCCCTGGAGCGGCTGGAGCGCGAGCATCCGCATCTGGTGGCGCCGCTGGTCTACCGGGACATCTGCCAGCTGGAGTACGCGGAGGTCGCCGAACGCGTCGGGGTCCCGCTGGGCACGTTGAAGTCCCGTCTGCACGAGGCGCGCAGGCAGGTCAGGCCCTGGCTGGCCGGCAGCCTGTAAGAGCCCGGGGGCGGTAGGGAAGACCCGTGCCGCCCCCTCCCTGTCATGAAGTCCTGTCAGTGGCCGCTGACGGAGTGCGGCCGGTACGGCTCCTGGAGCGCCTCGATCTCCTTGTCGGTGAGGTGGACGTCGAGCGCGGCCACCGCGTCGTCGATGTGGTGCGGTTTGGTCACGCCGACGATGGGCGCGGCGACGGTGCTCTGATGCAGCAGCCAGGCGAGGGCGACACGGGCGCGCGGAGTACCCCGCTCGGCCGCGACCGCGGCCACCGCCTCGACGACGGCCCGGTCGCCCTCCTGGTAGAGCCGCTTGCCGAACTCGTCGGTGCGGCTGCGCTCGCTGCTCTCGTCCCAGTCGCGGGTCAGGCGCCCGCGGGCCAGCGGGCTCCACGGCAGGACCCCGACGCCCTGGTCCGCGCACAGGGGCAGCATCTCGCGTTCCTCCTCGCGATAGAGGAGGTTGTAGTGGTTCTGCATCGACGCGAACCGTGTCCAGCCGCCGAGCCGGGCCGTGTACTGGGCCTTGGAGAACTGCCAGGCGTACATCGAACTGGCCCCGATGTACCGGGCCTTGCCGGCCTTGACCACGTCGTGCAGGGCCTCCATCGTCTCCTCGACGGGAGTGGCGGGGTCCCAGCGGTGGATCTGGTAGAGGTCGACGTAGTCGGTGCCGAGACGGCGCAGGCTGTGGTCGATCTCCGTCATGATCGCCTTGCGGGACAGTCCGCCGCCGTTGGGCCCGGACCTCATCCGGCCATGCACCTTCGTCGCCAGCACGATCTCGTCGCGGCGGGCGTACTCGGCGAGCGCACGGCCGACGATCTCCTCGCTGGTGCCGTCCGAGTAGACGTTCGCGGTGTCGAAGAAGTTGATGCCGGCGTCGAGCGCCCGGCGGATCAGGGGGCGGGACGCCTCCTCGTCGAGGCTCCATGTGTGGGTGCCACGGTCGGGGAGGCCGAAACTCATACAGCCCAGGCAGATCCGGGACACGTCAAGACCGGTCGAACCGAGCTTCACGTACTCCATGCCACTCCTGCTTTCCCTCGGGGGCGGGGCCGGGCCCAGCGGACCGCCGGACGCGAGCGCTCGCGACCGTCCGGCGGCGCCGCCGACCCCGACGACGTGATCCCTGCCCACCCTAAGTGCCGTGGCGCGCCCGCGGGGTGGGGTTCCCGGTCGGCGGTACCGCGTCGCGTCAGTGGCCGCGCGCGATCCACTCGTCCAGGTGGGGCGCCTCGGCGCCGATGGTCGTCGTCTCGCCGTGTCCCGTGCGGACCACCGTTTCGGGCGGGAGGGTCAGCAGCCGGTCGCGGATCGATTCGATGATCGTCGGGAAGTGGGAGAACGAGCGTCCGGTGGCCCCCGGCCCGCCCCGGAAGAGGGTGTCGCCGGTGAAGACCGTGCCGAGACCCGCGTCGTAGAGGCAGACCGCGCCGGGCGCGTGGCCCGGGGTGTGCAGCACGGTGAGATCGGTGCCGGCCGTCTCGATCACCAGGCCGTCGTCCAGCCAGCGGTCGGGCAGGCGGTCCGGGTGGGTCGTCTTCCACAGCGGCAGGTCGTCCGGGTGGAGCCAGATCACGGCGCCGGTCCGCTCGGCGAGGGCGGGGGCGGCGTCGATGTGGTCGTTGTGGGCGTGCGTGCACACGATCGCGCGCAGCTGCCGGTCGCCCACGGCCTCGGCGATCGCGTCGGCGTCGTGGGCGGCGTCGATGACGATGGCCTCGTGGTCGTCGCCGACGATCCACACGTTGTTGTCGACCTCCCATGTTCCGCCGTCGAGGGAGAAGGTGCCGGAGGTGACGAGGTGGTCGATGCGGGCGGTCATCACAGCACCACCACCGAGCGCAGCACGTCGCCGTGGTGCATCCGCTCGAAGGCCTTCTCGACCTCGTCGAGGGCGATGGTCTCGGTCACGAACTTCTCGAGGGGGAGGCGTCCCTGGAGGTGCAGGTCGATCAGCATGGGGAAGTCGCGGGAGGGCAGACAGTCCCCGTACCAGGACGACTTGAGCGCCCCACCGCGCCCGAAGACGTCGAGGAGCGGCAGTTGGAGCTTCATCTCAGGGGTGGGGACCCCGACTAGAACGACGGTGCCGGCGAGGTCACGGCCGTAGAAGGCCTGCTCGTACGTCTCCGGGCGGCCGACCGCCTCGATGACGACGTCGGTGCCGAAGCCGCCGGTCAGCTCGCGAATGGCCGCGACGGGGTCGCTCTGGCGGGAGTTGACGGTGTGGGTGGCACCCAGTTCCTTGGCGGTGGTGAGCTTGCGGTCGTCGATGTCCACCGCGATGATCTTCGACGCGCCCGCGAGATACGATCCGGCGATGGCCGCGCCGCCGACGCCGCCGCAGCCGATGACGGCCACGGAGTCGCCGCGGCCGACGTTCCCGGTGTTGAGGGCGGCGCCGATGCCGGCCATCACCCCACAGCCCAGCAGGCCCGCCACGGCCGGGGAGACGGACGGGTCGACCTTGGTGCACTGTCCGGACGCGACCAGCGTCTTCTCGGCGAAGGCGCCGATGCCGAGGGCCGGGGAGAGCTCCTGGCCGGTGGCGGCGAGGGTCATCTTCTGCTCGGCGTTGTGCGTGGCGAAGCAGTACCAGGGTCGGCCGCGCCGACAGGAACGGCACTTCCCGCACACAGCCCGCCAGTTGAGGACGACGAAGTCACCGGGGGCGACGTCCGTGACGCCCTCGCCGACCGACTCGACGACACCGGCCGCCTCGTGGCCGAGCAGGAACGGGAAGTCGTCGCTGATGCCGCCCTGCTTGTAGTGCAGATCGGTGTGGCAGACCCCGCACGCCTGGACGCGTACGACCGCCTCCCCGGGCCCCGGATCCGGTACCACGATCGTCTCGACCCGCACCGGCTCGTTCTTGCCGGGGGCGATCACGCCGCGTACTTCCTGCGCCATGGTGCTGCTGCCTTCCGTCGGTGGTGCGGGCGCTGTGCGCCCGGTGTGGGCCACGGCGGCCCACACCTGTGATCCTTGCGTAGGCTGAACGCCCGCACTGCGCAAGGGACGCCGTGACACTCCGCAAGGAGCGCTGTGAGCATCACCGATTCGGACCATACGGAACGTTCGGAAGGTACGGCACCACGCCGGGACTCCGTACCGCCCGCGTGGCGGCTGCTCCTCGGATACGTACGACCGCACCGGTGGGCGTTGTGCGCGGGTGCGCTGCTGGCGCTCGTCACCGGGGCCACCGGGTTGCTGTTGCCGCTCGTGGCGCGCGGGCTGATCGGCGACCTGGCGCACGACCGGCCCGTCACCGGGGCGCTGCTCGGCATGTCGGGGCTCGTGCTCGCCAACGCGGTCGTGGGCGGGCTGGGTTCGTACGTGCTGCGGCGCACCGCCGAGTCGGTGGTGCTCGGTGCGCGGCGCGAGCTGTCGTCGTATCTGCTGCGCCTGCGGATATCCGCCGTGGACCGCACCGAGCCCGGCGATCTGATGGCCCGTATCACCTCCGACACCACGCTGCTGCGGGAGGTGACCACCGACTCCCTGGTCGGTCTCGGCACCGGTGGGCTGACGCTGATCGCGACGGTGGTGATGATGGGCCTGGTCGATGCGGTGCTGCTGGGCGTCACGCTCGCCGTGGTCCTGGGCGCGGGCACCGTGCTCGGGGTCATCGTGCCGCGCATCAACCGGGCGAGCAGGCAGGCCCAGGACGCGGTGGGCGCGATGGGCGCGTCGCTGGAGCGGATCCTCGGCGCGCTGCGCACGGTCAAGGCGTCGGGCGCGGAGCACCGCGAGGAGGAGTCCGTCCACGCGGCGGCCGAGGAGTCGTGGCGGCAGAGTGTGCGGGCCGCCAAGTGGACGGCGGCCGCGGGGAACACGGCGGGCCTGGCGATGCAGATCGCCTTCATCACCGTGCTGGCGGTGGGCGGGGCGCGGGTGGCGACCGGGTCGATCGACGTGGGCACGCTGGTCGCGTTCCTGCTGTACGTCTTCTATCTGATGTCTCCGATCCAGGAGGTCGTCGGCGCGGTCACCCGGTACCAGGCGGGCTCCGCCGCGCTCGCCCGGATCCAGGAGGCGCTGCGGCTGCCCGCCGAACCGCCCGCGCGGCCCGCGCCGTTGCCGTCGCCCGGAGCACGACCGGCCGCGATCGCCTTCGAGGAGGTGCGCTTCCGGTACGCAGACGACCTGCCGTATGTGCATCACGGCGTGACCTTCGCGATGCCGGGCCGGGGCATGACCGCCTTCGTCGGCCCGTCGGGGGCGGGCAAGACGACCGTGTTCTCGCTGATCGAGCGGTTCTACGACCCGGAGTCCGACACCATTACGCTCGACGGCCGTGACGTGGCCGAGTGGGAGCTGTCCGAGCTGCGGTCCGCCATCGGCTATGTGGAGCAGGACGCGCCGGTGCTGTCCGGGTCGCTGCGGGACAACCTGCGGCTCGGCAATCCGGAGGCGGAGGACGCCGAGGTGGCGCATGTGCTGAAGACGACGCGGCTGGACGCTCTGGTGGAGCGGCTCCCCCGGGGGCTCGACACGCTGGTCGGGCACCGCGGGACCAAGTTGTCCGGCGGGGAGCGCCAGCGTGTCGCGATCGCCCGCGCGTTGCTGCGTCGCCCGCGTCTGCTGCTGCTGGACGAGGCGACGTCACAGCTCGACGCGGTCAACGAGGCGGCGCTGCGGGACACGGTCGCGGATGTGGCGCGGTCGACGACGGTGCTGGTGGTCGCTCACCGGCTGTCCACCGTGACGACGGCCGACCGGATCGTCGTCATGGACGCGGGCCGGGTGCGGGCGATCGGTACTCATCGTGACCTGGTGGCCGGAGACCCCCTGTATGCCGAACTGGCCGCGACCCAGTTCCTCGCGGCGGCCGACTGAGGGCGCCGGGTAAGGCTCCGCGCCATGCGGCGGCGGCACAGTCCGGCCGACACGCCATCGGACGGGCGTGGCGTCGCCTCACGCCGCCGCCGGGCAGGGCCAGCCGTGGTCGGCCAGCCTTCCCACCTCGTATCCCCGTTGCTCACAGGTGTCGAGGACCAGCGGTACCGCACCCAGCGCCGCCCGCCAGGCGCCCGGGGCGGAGGTGCAGTCGGAGTCGTGCAGCAGGATCGTTCCGCCACCGTCGAGGTCGGCTGTGACCGTGCGGTGGACGGACTCGGGCGTGGCGCGGGCGGTCCAGTCCTCGCCCCAGCAGGTCCACAGCACCGTGGTGAGTCCGAGACGGCGGGCGGCCAGGTGGGCGGCGGCCGACATGATGCCGTACGGAGGCCGGAACAGCCGCGGCTGCCGCCCCGTGATACCGGCGACGGTGTCCCGGGCGCGGGCGAAGTCGTCGTAGGTGGCGCGTGGGCCGCGCAGGAGGAGGGGACGATGCAGCCAGCCGTGGACGCCGATCTCGTGGCCCGCCGCGGCGATCTCCCGGACCAGGCCGGGAGAGCGGTCGGACTGGCTGCCGAGCAGGAAGAAGGTGGCGTGCACGCCGCGGTCGGCGAGCAGCCGCAGGAACAGCGGGGTGGACAGGGGGTCGGGGCCGTCGTCGAAGGTGAGGGCGACATGGCCGGCCCGTCCGCGCCCCGACAGCCGGGGCATGACGCGGTTGCGGAGCGGTCCGAAGGTGGAGACGACGGGCGCGACCTGGGCGGCGGCGAGGGCGGGCAGCGCGGCGCGGGCGACCGTGCGGATCAGGCGTGCGGCGGTCATGAGGGGCGTTCCTGCGGACGGTGCCTTGCGGTGGTCACAAGTGGTGTCCCTCCGGTCGGGGGCCGCGGCCCGGGTGCGAGGTCGTCCAGGTCCGGCCCTGCCCGGTGCCCCACGCGGCACACACCACGGCAGTGGCCCGGTGACGGCAGCGAACCGGCGGACCGGTGTCCAGGATGGCAGCCCCGGGCCGTGGATCCGCGCAGTCTCGGCCGTGCGGCCGCCATCCGGGTCTGCGGCTTTCTCGCGCGGAGGCCGTGCGCGGATGTGCCGGCCCCCGGGAACCTTCGACCGGCCGGGGGCTGTGGTCACCGCATCCAGGCGCTGTACGACAGCACGTCACCGGTCTTGAGACCGTACTGGGGGTCGGCCTTCGTGGCGGTGGTCTCCAGGCCGAGTACCGCGCCGGTGGCGGGATCCAGGATCAGCATGCCCTGGCCGGCGTGCGCGATGTCGTCGTACACGTACGCCTGTCCCTGACGGCCCAGCCGGTCGGTGAGCGCGCCGACCGGGCGCAGGCCCTTCGCGTCGGCCAGGACCCGCACCAGGGCAGCGTTCTCCCGTGATCCCAGCGTCCAGTTGTCGAGCAACCGGGAGACCGCGTCGACCAGTTCGGGCGTGTTCGTCGTGGTGGTGGTGTCGATCTCCTCCAGATAGGCGCGCAGGGCCGCGGCCGTGTGCGGGGGCCGAGCCTGGGGCGGGGCGTCGCTCCAGCTCGGCCAGTACATCTTCCGGCTGAGGACATGGCCGTCCTCGACGGTGCGCGGGGTGCCGTCGGCGTCGGTGATGACGGGCGTGCCCGGGTGCCGCGGGTCGGTGGCCACGACGAGTTCGGTGTGGCTGCCGTCGGCCTGCCAGCGGACGACCCGCTCCTCGGGCAGTGTGATCGGCGGACGGGATCCGGGACCGGTGCTCAGGCCCAGGCTCCAGGTCTGCGCATGGGTGCCCTGGCGCAGTGTCAGCGAGCCGTGGGCCGCGACGGCCCGGTCGGCGAGTTCCCTCAGGGGGACGGGAGCGGAGCCGGCCCGCACGGTCAGGGGACGGGGCGCGGCCACGGCGGGCGCGGTGGTGGGACCGGACAGCAGCAGTGTGGCGGCGACGGCGGCGACGGCGGTGGCCGCGGCGAGGGACCAGGCCCAGCGTCGTACGTGCCGGGCAGGGCGCGCGGGTGTGCCGCTGTGCAGCAGGCGGCGCAGGCGGCGCTCGGCCTCGTGGCCGAGGGGACCGTCCTGGTAGCGGGGGTCCGAAGCGGGCACGGGGTTGGCGCGGCGCAGCAGCGCGAGGTCGTCGGGCACGGCAGGCTCCGTCCGTGTGTCGTGTCCGTCAGCCATGGTCGTGCTCCTTCGGAGTGTCGCGCCGGGGCGCCACGGCGCGGGCCGGTGGGGTGGGGATTCCGCGCCGGGGCGCCGGGGCACCGGGCGGTGCGGTCGGGGTACCGCGAGGAGGCGCTACGGCGCCGGGCGGTGCGGTCGGGGAATCGGGGCGGGACACATCGGCGTCCGACGCTGCCGTCCAGGTGCCGCTAGCGGTTCGGGCGGCGTCCGGGACCCCCTCGGTGGGGGCGCCGCCGGGCATCCCGGTGACCGGCATCCGGTCGATCTCCGCTCTCAGGCGTCTGCGCGCACGGTGCAGGCGCATCGACGCCGCGCGGCTGCCGCAGCCGAGCGCGACGGCGACCTCGTCGATCGCGAGTTCCTCCCAGGCCGTCAGCCGCAGGACCTCCCGGTCGGCCGGGGACAGCCGGGCCAGTGCCTCGTGCACCCAGCCGCCGGGGGTGTCCGAGTCGGGGCTCGCCACGGTCTGCCGGCCGTGCGCGGTCTCGTCGTTGCCGAGCCGGTCGAGGAGCCGCCGACGGCGGCCGTGGCCGCGTACCGTGTTGGCCAGGCAGTTGCGCGCCACCCCGTACAGCCAGGGCAGCGGGGCGGCGGGCAGGTCGGACCGGCGCCGCCAGGCCACGGTGAACACCTCGGCCACCACTTCCTCGACGTCGCCGGTGCCGCTGTCAAGCCGTCGCGCGACATAGCGGCTGACCGCCCAGTAGTGCTCGCGATAGGCAGCGGCGAAGATCTCGTCGTCGCTCATGTTCCGTTGGTGTCCGGCAGGTTCGGGAACGTCACACCCTCCCGTGTGACGCTCGTCGCGTTCCCCGGGTGTGAGCGGCCGGGGGGAGGCGGACACAGGCGGGGCATGGAGAGCAACACTGTCACGCCGCGTCCGGCGCCCCCCGCCGCGGCCGCACGCCGTCCCGGGACCGCCGCGGTGAGGTGGCTGACCACCACGGACCACAAGAGGATCGGCACGCTGTATCTGGTCACGGCGTTCGTGTTCTTCTGCGTCGGCGGGGTGATGGCCCTGCTGATGCGGGCGGAACTCGCCCGGCCCGGCTTGCAGATCATGTCGAACGAGCAGTTCAACCAGGCGTTCACGATGCACGGCACGATCATGCTGCTGATGTTCGCGACGCCGCTGTTCGCCGGTTTCGCAAACTGGATCATGCCGCTCCAGATCGGCGCGCCCGACGTGGCGTTCCCGCGGCTGAACATGTTCGCCTACTGGCTCTACCTGCTGGGTTCACTGATCGCCGTCGGTGGGTTCCTCACCCCGCAAGGGGCCGCCGACTTCGGGTGGTTCGCATATGCGCCGCTGTCGGACGCGGTCCGGTCGCCGGGCGCCGGCGCCGACATGTGGATCACGGGTCTGGCCCTCTCGGGCTTCGGGACGATCCTCGGCTCGGTCAACTTCATCACCACGATCGTCTGTATGCGCGCGCCCGGCATGACCATGTTCCGTATGCCGATCTTCGTGTGGAACGTGCTGCTGACCGGTGTGCTCGTCCTGCTGGCCTTCCCGGTCCTCGCGGCCGCGCTGTTCGCCCTGGAGGCGGACCGGCGGTTCGGCGCCCACGTCTTCGACGCTGCGAACGGCGGTGCCCTGCTGTGGCAGCACCTCTTCTGGTTCTTCGGCCACCCGGAGGTGTACATCATCGCGCTGCCGTTCTTCGGCATCATCAGCGAGGTCATTCCGGTCTTCAGCCGTAAGCCGATGTTCGGTTACATGGGCCTGGTCGGCGCGACCATCTCCATCGCCGGCCTGTCCGTGACGGTGTGGGCGCACCACATGTACGTCACCGGTGGCGTGCTGCTCCCGTTCTTCTCCTTCATGACGTTCCTCATCGCCGTCCCGACCGGCGTGAAGTTCTTCAACTGGATCGGAACGATGTGGCTGGGCTCGCTGTCCTTCGAGACACCCATGCTGTGGGCCACGGGTTTTCTGGTCACCTTCACCTTCGGCGGTCTGACCGGTGTCATCCTGGCGTCCCCACCGATGGACTTCGCGGTGTCCGACTCGTACTTCGTGGTCGCACACTTCCACTACGTCATCTTCGGCACCGTGGTGTTCGCGATGTTCTCCGGCTTCCACTTCTGGTGGCCGAAGTTCACCGGCAGGATGCTCGACGAGCGGCTCGGAAAGATTACTTTCTGGACGCTGTTCACCGGTTTCCACGGCACGTTCCTGGTGCAGCACTGGCTGGGCGCGAACGGAATGCAGCGCCGCATCCCGGACTATCTCGCGGTGGAGGGCTTCACCACGCTCAACACGGTCTCCACGATCTTCTCGTTCGTGCTCGGTCTGTCGTTCCTGCCGTTCCTCTACAACGTGTGGAAGACCGCCAAGTACGGCAAGCCGGTGCGTGCCGACGATCCCTGGGGCTACGGCCGCTCGCTGGAGTGGGCGACGCCCTGCCCGCCACCACGGCACAACTTCGTGTCCCTGCCGCGGATCCGCTCCGAGTCACCGGCGTTCGACCTGCACCACCCCGAGGGGAATCCCCGGTGACGGACCGTCCGGTGGACGTGAGCGTGCTGATCAGCGAGGTCGAGGGGCATCTGCTCCTCCAGGCCGCGGTCTCGGAGGGCCGCGCCGCCGCGGAGCGTCTCACCGGCCCCCTGGTCTGGCTCACCGGCACCCAGCGGGAGGAACTCGAGGAGCGTTTCACCCATGAGTATCTGGCTCTCGCCCGCCGCTCCTGGCAGCACACCGCGCGGCGCGGCACGGAACTGCGCGCCGAGTACGAGGACAGATACCGTGCCCTGCGCCGCAGGCTCTGCGCGGGCTGGCTGCTCGGCGCGGCGCTGTGCGTCGTGGCCGCTCTGCTGACACGGGTCAGCGGTTAGGGCAGTCCCCGCGGGCCAGTGCGCCTGCCGGATCGTGATGTGCCGTCAGCCAACAGTGTCTGCCGGGGCGGCGGGTGATCACCTGACGGCGGATCAAGGGAGCGGCGTTCCGGGGAGCGGGGTACGGCAGCCGAGGAGCCGGGTGAGGCAGCCGAGGAGCCGGCCGCGTGAGCATGCGCTCCCGGGCCGGCTCCGCCTCATGGTCCCGGCAGCGGCACGGAGCCGTCCGGCGGCCACCCCGTCGGCCTCAGGATCGCGAGCAGTTGCCGGACCAGTTCGTCCACGATCTCCTCGAGGGTCGCGTCGACCCAGCCCGCCCGCCAGTCGTGCAGCAGGCCGTTGACGCTGCCGATGAACGCCGTGGCCGCGATCCGGTAGTCGCGCGGCGCCGCCTCGCCGCGCTCGACGGCCAGAGCGGCCTCGGCGCAGATGAACTCGACCCACCGGGACCGGCGTTCCAGCCGCTGTTCCTCCAGCCGCGGGCTGACACCGATGATCTCCACAAAGGTGATCCGGATGCGGCGCGGATCGGAGGTGACGTTCGCGGCGTACGCCCCGAAGACCGCGGCGGCGCGCTCGGCGAGCGGCAGGTCGCGGGCGCCGGTGAGGGCGACGGCCGCGGCCTGCTCCGCCCAGTCGTTGACCTCCAGATGCAGGGCGGCCAGGACGTCCTCGAGGGTGTGGAACTCCTCGTAGAACTGGCGCGTCGACAGCCCCGCCGCCTCGCTCAGCGCCGCGACCGTGGTGCCCCGGAAGCCGGGGCCGGCGCCGAAGAGCTGGAGCGCGGCGTCCAGGAACCGCCGACGCCGCTCGGCCTGCCGCTCCTCGGCCGACTTGCCGCCGTAGCGACCCGTGGGCTGTCTGAGTCTGCCCGCCACGCACTCCCCCGCGTCATTCGATGGTCCGTTCGCCTCTCGTCAATCTTGTCGCGCGCGGAGTCTTGTGAAGAGGGCCACCCCCTTCTTACTTTCCAGTAAGTCACTGTGAACGTAGGCGTATTCAGATTCCATCGACGACAGGGACCCCACCATGCCTGCCTTCAGACCCCGGTACCTGCTCGCCCTCGCCGCCGTCCTCGCCCTGACCGCCGGCCAGACGGCGACGGCGGCCTCCGCGCAGGACTCCTCCGCCGCCGCGCTGCGCGAGGTGATGTTCGTGGGCAACAACTGGGACGGCACCGCCGACGTCATCGGGTCGAGCGGCGACTTCGCGAGGATCGGCCGCGTCAACGTGATCCCCGACAAGGCCGAGCGGCTGGCGGAGATCAACGCCGACCCCATCAAGTGGATCTACTTCATGGCCATCCGCAACAGCGTCGGCGAGGGGCACGACCAGTTCGTCGACGACATGTACTCCACTCCGGACGGCAGGTGGATGGTGGTCTCCCGGCCGAGCTTCGCCGACGTGGTGTCCATCGACCTGGCCACCGGCACGATCAACTGGCGTTTCCCGGTGGCCGGTTACCGCGCCGACCACATGGCGGTCTCCCCCGACGGCGCCAGGGTCGCGGTCTCCGCCTCCACCGCCGGCAAGGTGCAGGTCCTCGACATCGGCACCGGGAAGGAGCTGGGCTCCTTCGCCACCGGCGACAAGCCCCACGAGAACATCTTCACCAAGGACGGCAAGTACATCTGGAACATGGCCATCGGCGACGTCACCACCTCGCTCGACGACCCGGCGTGGGACTGGACGAAGGGCGACCGCCACATCACGGTCGTGGACGCCGCCACCTTCAAACAGGTCAAGGTCATCGACATGCGGAGCCGGCTGGACGCCGTCGGCCTCAAGGACTTCTCCGACGCGGTACGCCCCGCCGTCTTCGCCCCCGACGAGTCCAAGCTCTACTTCCAGGTGTCGTTCTTCAACGGCTTCCTGGAGTACGACGTGGCCGCCGACAGGATCACCCGGGTGAAGACCCTGCCGAAGAACCCGGCGACCGGCGAGGACCGCACCACATGGGTCAACGACTCACGCCACCACGGTATTTCGATGAACCCGTCCGGAACCAGGCTGTGCGTCGCCGGGACGATGGACGACTACGCGACCGTCGTCGACCGCGCCACCCTCCGGCAGGGCCCGCTCGTCGCCGCCTCCAAGCCCTACTGGGCGACAGTGAGCGGGGACGGCAGGGACTGCGTCATCTCGGAGAGCGGCGCCGACCAGGTCACCGCGGTCGACTTCGCGACGGGCGAGAAGACGGTCTCGGTCCGGGTCGGCGACCACCCGCAGCGGGTGCGCCTGGCGCATGTCCCGGCGGACTGGAGGGGCCCGTCCGCTAGCTGATCTCCCTCGCCGCCCACGCCGACAGCTCCGCCCGCGCCGCGCTCAGCAGGGACGCGGACGGAGCCGTCGCCCCGTTCGTGACCAGCGCGTAGTGCACGGCCGCGGTGTCGGACGCGGTCAGCAGGAGCCGCTTGCCGCCCAGGCCACCGGGTTCGTCCGCCACGGCGATCGGGGCCGGCCCGGCGGAGGCGGGCAGTCCCGCCGCGGTGCCGAGGTCGCAGACCACGGTGGTGGACGCGGGCGGGAAGGAGGCGGGCAGATGCAGCTCCGTGGGCGCGGCGGAGCCGTTCGAGCGCCAGACCAGAACGCCGTACTGACCCGAGCCCACCAGACGCGCCACGTGGGGCAGCGAGTCCGGGACCGGGTTCCAGGTCAGGGTGGTCGCGCCGTCGCGGGATCGGTCCTCGTAGGTGAAGGCGAGCGCCGTCCCGGCGGTGGCACCCGGGTAGAGCCGGTCCAGCAGCCGGGCGTCCTGGCGCAGGACCGGGGAGCCCGAGTCGTCGAGGGCGACCGCCGAGAGGTCCTCGCCGTTCCAGGCGTCGCCGACGGTGAGCACCTTGCCGGGGTTGCCGTTCATCAGCTCGCGGTGCCGGCCGCTGTAGAGGTCCCACTGCCACTGCGTGCCGGACAGCACGGCCCCGGAGTTCATCGGTTCCGTCCACCAACGCGCGCCCGGCAGGCGGGAGTCGAGGGCCTGGTACATCGCCTTCAACACGGTGGGCGCCTTGTCGGAGACCGAGCCGGACAGCGGATGGCCGAACTCGCTGACGACGGCGGCCGTGCCCAGGGCGGCGGCCCGGTCGCGCACGGTGCCGAAGTCGCCCGCGTACTGCCCGTCCCCCGCCTTGCCCCACATGAGGATGCCGGAGATGGCCTTCTGGTCGTAGAAGTGGGTGTTGAGGACGTACCGCGGTCCGATCGTGCCCGCGTCGAGGAGTCCTCCCTCCTGCCGCCGAAAGGAGATGTTGGCGTTCCAGAAGAGGTTCGGCTCGACGAAGGCCGGCTTGTCCTGCCAGCCCGCCGCGTCCATGCGCGCCCGGAACCGGGCGTAGAACGGCCAGAGCACGTTCCGCTCCCAGGTGCGGCCGGTCTCCCCGGCGTCGTACCTGCCCGCGTACGGCTCGTTGTAGGGGTCGAAGCCCACGACCTGTGCGAACTCGTCTTCCGTCAGGTACCGCGTGAGGTAGGCCATGGTCTTCTCGGCGGTGGCGAGGAAGGCGTCCTGTACGCCGTACGCGTTGTGCCAGAAGTCGTACGACGCCCTCGTCACCGCCTGGTTCTGGGTGATGTTCTGGCCCCAGAAGAAGCAGACACCGCAGGACTCCGCGGGGTAACTCCCGGCGTCCACCACCCACTTGGGCGCGCCGTCGCCGGTGTACCAGCTGCCTTGGCCGAAGAGGTGACGGGAGTGGAGGTCCTGGTGGAAGTCGGGCAGGACACGGATGCCGGCGTCGAGGAACGCCCGCATCTGGTCGGTGACCGCGGCGAGGTAGGCCGTGTCGGCCTGGCCGCGGACGGGCTCGGCATGGGCCCAGGAGAGGAGGAAGCGGACCGCGTTGCCGCCGCCCAGGGCGCGCACGGCGGCGGCGGACTTCCTGGCGTCGGCGACCGAGGCGAAGGGCAGTCCGCCGTTCTCCTCCAGCTTGGTCTCGCCGGAGACGTTGTAGCCGCGCAGCACGACCTCGCGGCCGAGGCCGTCGACGAGGCGGCCGTCCCGCACGGTGAGAGAGGCGGACGCCGGGGCGTCGAACCAGAGGGAGCCGGGAAGAGAGGCGGCCGCGACGGGCCGGCCGCCCGTCGCCGCGAGCAGACCGGTGAGCGACACGAGAACGCCGAGCAGACGTACGCGCAGCTTTGCCATGTACAGCACAATCAGCCGAGGGATGCATCACGTCAACACCCGGCGCCGGACGGGCGCGGCGGGCGAGGAACACGCTTTCTGCTGACATACCGTTATCAAGCGCATGTCCGTGATCGAAGGGGCGGGGATGACGGATTTTCAGGGCGGGCTGCTCCGTGCGCTGCCGGGCACGCTACGGGAGCACGCGGCCCGGCGGGGGCGCAAGACCGCGTACCGGGACGCGCTGCGGTTTGTGACCTACGGGGAGTTGGAAGAGTATCCGGGCCGCCTCACCCTCGTGGACGTGGACGACCGGCCCGAGTCGCTCCGGCCGCTGCCCGCGGCCGTGGCCACCGGTGAACCTCAACTCGCCGTCCACGGGGGCGTGGTGAGCGTTCCGCGGCTGATGCCCAGCCCCCCGTCGCCCACGGTGGCTCGCTCGGCACGGGCACCGTCCTGATCAACGGCGGTACCGGGTCCCTGGGCGGGCTGCTGTCCCGGCACCTGGTCACCGCCTCCCTGGGGGCACCCTCGTTCGGCATGGACGAGGGCGCCCGGCACGCACTTCGCCCGCTGCGCCCGGCCGTGGGTCCGGGTGACCCGGCGCTCGTGTGCGTTCCCGGCTTCGCCCCCCACCTGGGCCGGACCTGGCACGCGGGGATCGCCGCCCACTTCGACGGCGAGCGGGACGTGTTCGAGGTGCGGCACCCGGGCATCGACGACGGGGACGCCGTCGCACGGGACCTGGCGACGCTCACCGCACTGCACGCCACGACCGTGCGGCAGGATCTGGGCGGCCGCCCGTTCGTGGTCGCGGGCCACTCCATGGGCGCCTCGGCCGCGCACGCGGTGACCACACGTCCGGCGGACCGGGGCACTCCCCCGGCGGGGCTCCGTCCTGCTGGACCCCTACCACATCACTGCGGACCGGGAGGCCGAGCCCTGGCTGCTGGCCCTGCCCGCCCGGCTCGCGGTGGAGGCGGGCGAGCGGTTCGACACCGCGGTGGACGAGCTGACCCTGCTGTCGCTGGGCGCGTACACCCGGGTGTTCCGCGGCTGGCAGCCGACGCCGACGGACGTGCCCACGCTGCTGGTACGCGCCACGCGGCCGCTGCCGGGCATGCCGGACCGGTGGCGGTCTGACTGGCCCGGTGCCCACGACACGGTGGACCTCCCGGGCACCCGTCTGAGCTGCTGGAGGAGCACGCGGCCACGATGGCGCGGGCGATCCGCGGCTGGGTCGGATCGCTCTGCCGGTGAGTCAGTCCGCTGCCTGTCCGGGGCTACGCGGGGGCAGGCGGTGCAGTCGTACGTCCGTGAGCGCGCCCTCGGTCACCGTCGCGGTCATGTACGTGCAGTGGGGCTGGCGGCGGCGGTCGGTCGCGGAACCGGGGTTCAGCAGCCGCAGGCCGGTGTCTGTGGTGCTGTCCCACGGGATGTGGCTGTGCCCGAAGACCAGCACGTCGAGGTCGGGGAAGCGCAGGGCGCAGCGGCGTTCGCGGCCCTGGGCGGCACCCGTCTCGTGGACGACGCCGAGGCGCAGACCATCGAGGTCGGCGCGGGCCACCTCGGGCAGCCGGGCCCGCAGAGCGGGGCCGTCGTTGTTGCCGTGGACGCCGATCAGCCTCGCGGACCGGCTCTCCAGCAGGTCGAGCGTGGCCGCGTCCACCCAGTCGCCGGCGTGGACCACCACGTCGGCACGCGGGAGTTCGGCGAGGAGCTGCGGGGGAAGTTCCCTGGCGCGCCGGGGGACGTGGGTGTCGGACATGAGCAGCAAGCGCACAACGGCAGGGTGTCATGACGCAGCGGCCGGGGCACGCCACCGGGCGCAGGCGCCGCGGGTGGTCGTCAGGTGCGTACCGTCGTCGGCGGGTGTTCCAGGTGGAGGTCCGCCCACACCTGCTTGCCGCCGCTGACCGGCAGCGTCCCCCACGCCGCCGCCATGGCCTCCACGAGCAGGATGCCGCGGCCGCCCGTGGCCTCCCAGCCGATGTTCGTCGGCTTGATCGGCGTACGCGGTGAGGCGTCCGCGACCGAGACCCGCAGCCGGTGGTTCAGGAGGGTGAGGTCGAGGCGGACTTGGCCGTCGGTGTGCACGAGGGCGTTGGTGACGAGTTCGGAGACGACGAGCAGCACCGTGTCGATCTCCTTCTGCTCCACGCCCCAGGTGCGCAGGGAGCGCCGGGTGAACCGGCGGGCGTGCCGGACCGCCTGGGGCACGCGCCACACCGTCCAGGTCTCGCGCAGCGGGCGCACCGCCATCCCGTCGTAGCGGACCAGCAGGAGGGCGACGTCGTCGCTGCGGTTGGCGTCGGCGAGCAGCACGTCCGCGACGAGTCCGAGGTGGCCGGGATCGGCGGCGGACAGTTCCCCGGCCAGCCGCGCGAGGCCGTCGTCGAGGGGGGTCTCGGCGGTCTCCACCAGCCCGTCCGTGGTGAGGGCGATGACCGCGCCGGGCTGCAACCGCAGCGGGGTCATCGGGAAGTCGGCCTGGCCGACGACGCCGAGGGGCGGTCCCCCCTCCGCCTCGATGATCTCCGTTCTGCCGTCCGGATGGCGCAGCGCCGGCGGGATGTGTCCGGCGCGGACGCACCAGGCGGTGCCCTCCTCCATGTCGACGTCGACATAGCAGCAGGTGGCGAAGAGGTCGGACTCCATGTCCACGAGAAGCCGGTTGGCGTGCGCGACGACGACGTCCGGGGGGTGGCCCTCGGCGGCGTACGCGCGCAGGGCCGTGCGCATCTGTCCCATCAGGGTGGCGGCACCGGCGTTGTGGCCCTGGACGTCGCCGATGACGAGGGCGGCGTGGTTGTCGGGCAGCGGGATCACGTCGTACCAGTCGCCGCCGAGTTCCAGGCCCGCGGTCGTGGGCAGATAGCGGGCCACGGCTACGGCGCCGGGCAGTTGGGGCAGGCGGCGTGGGAGGAGGGCGCGCTGGAGCATGCCGATGAGTTCGTGCTCGGCGTCGAAGGCGTGGGCGCGCACGAGCGCCTGTCCGGCGAGGCCCGCGACGGCGGTGAGCAGGGCGCGTTCGTCGGGGGTGAAGTCGTGCGGGCGGTCCCAGCCGACGAGGCAGGCGCCGGCCGTTCCGCCGCCCGCCGGCAGCGGCAGCACGGCGAGGCCACCGGGCCCGACCTCGGCGAGCGCGGGCTCCAGGGCCGTGCCGGCGGGCCAGACGGCCGGGCGGCCCGCCCGGAGCGCCGCGGCGAGGGTCGGCATGGCCCGTACGGGAGCGTCGGGCCACTCGGTGCGCCACTCGGTGCGCCACACCTCGGGCCAGGCCTCGGGTTCGGGCGGGTCGAGGACGGTGACGACGAGCCGGTCGGACTCCAGCTCGGCCAGGGCGATCCGGTCAGCGCCCAGCGGGGCGCGCAGGGCGGCGACCACGGCCGTGCTGACGTCGCGGACGGTGCCCGCGGTGGCGAGGGCCGCGGCGAGCCGTTGGATGCGGGTGACGTCGCTGACGGCGGGGCGCAGCTTCGAGGCCTCGGCGACCGTACCGACGAGCCGGGCGGGGCAGCCCTCCGTCGCGGGCACCAGCCGTCCGCGCAGCCGCAGCCATTTCGGCTCGCCGGAGGGCTGGAGGATGCGGAACTCCAGCTCCCGGTCGCCGACGGACGTACGGTCGGGTTCGACCACGGACATCAGGGCCGGCAGGTCTTCCGGAACGGTCCTGGCGAGCAGGGTTTCGACCCTGCCGTCGAACGCGTCCCGATCGATGCCGCACAGATCCAGTACCTCGTCGTCGACCTCGACCCGGCCGCTGTCCACGGCCAGGCTGAAGGAGCTGCCGGCGAGTGTGCCCTGGACGGCCGAGGCCGGCGTGGGGCCGGCGAGGGCCTCGGCGACGAGCTGGAGGCACTCGCGGTCCTCGGCGTCGAAGCCGCCCGGCTGGTCGGTGACGGCGGCCAGGCAGCCACCGTCCCGCAGGGGCAGCACCCCCAGCGAGAAGTCCGGTTCCGGGGGCAGCCGGCCCGCGTCGGCACAGCGGCCGAGGTCCTCGGGGGCGAGCCACAGGGGCTGTCCTGCGGGGTGGACCGCGGGGGCGTTTGCGGTCAGGGGGTGGACGTCGCGCAGTCCGTACAGCGCCCTCGGCACGCCGACCGTCTCGATCAGGCGCAGCCCGTCACCGTTCTCGTGCGGGGCGTAGACGGCGGCGAGTGTCGCCCCCGTGTAGGAAAGCGCCTGTTCGAGGATGCGCCGCAGACGCTCGCGGGGTTCGAGATCCGTGGTGAGCGTCTTGAGGGCAAGTTCCGCACGCTGCGTTCTCGTTCTGCGTCCCGCAGCGCCCTCACTGCCCACTCTGCAATTACAGCGCTTCCGCGACGTCGGCGCAGCCCCTCTGCGCGTGTCGGTGCAGCTCTTTGTGCATGTCGCCTCTGTGCATGTCGCCTCTGTGCATGTCGCCTCTGTGCATGTCGCCTCCGTGCATGTCGCCTCCGTGCATGTTGTGTCCGTGCGCGTCGTCCCTGGGATGCCCTGGCCGGAACGACTTAGCGGCAGCGAACGCTCGGGGCGTCCACGGCCGACGTACAGCGGTCCGGCCCTCCCGCCGGAGGGCCGGACCGTTCTGGCTCACGGGCTCAGTGGCCCGACAGGGAGGAGCCGTCGGCCGCTCCGCCGCCCTGCGCCTGCCCGGACTGGTCGCTGCCGGACGGGTCGGCCGCACCGCCCGCCCCGGCGCCGCTCTGGTCGCCGGTCCCGCTCTGGTCACCCGGGGTCGCGCCCTGGTCGCCGGCACCGCTCTGATCGCCAGGGCTCGCGCTCTGATCGCCAGGGCTCGCGCTCTGATCGCCAGGGCTCGCGCTCTGGTCACCAGGGCTCGCGCTCTGGTCACCAGCGCCGCCCCCACCGCCGGCGCCTCCGAGGCCGAGCGTCGCGCCGGTCGCCTTGAGCGCCGTGGTCACCGGCTGGAAGAAGGTCTCGCCGCCGGCGGTGCAGTCGCCGCTGCCGCCCGAGGTGAGGCCGATCGCGCTGCCGTCCTGGGTGAACAGGGAGCCGCCGCTGTCTCCGGCCTCGGCGCAGACGTTGGTCTGGATCAGGCCGGTGACGGTGTCGACGCCGCCCGGGTTGGTCTCGCTCTGGAAGTTGACGGTGGCGTCGAGACCGGTGACGCTTCCGTCGTGCAGACCGGTGGTGCTGCCCATCCGGAAGACCTGCTGGCCCACCACCGCGTCCGCGGCCTGGGTGATCTGGACCGTCTGCCCGTTGCCGGCATTGACCTCGCTCGGGGCCTGGGTGTTGGGGTCGTCGTACTTGACCAGCGAGAAGTCTCCGTTGCCGGGGAAGGTGGCCTGGTCGACGGTGGCGATCGGCTGGCCGTTCTGGGAGTCGGACCACTGCTTGGCCGCGACTCCGCAGTGGCCGGCCGTCAGGAAGGCCGGGCTGCCGTCGCTCGCCGTGACGTTGAAGCCGAGGGAGCAGCGCACGCCGCCGCCGTTGGCCTGGGCGAAGATGGCGTCACCGCCGGACACGAACGTCTTGAACGTGCCCGCGGACTTCTTGAGGGTCGCCACGCCCGAGCCGAGGCTGTTGACCGTCGACTGCACCTTGTCCCACTTGGCGCCGGTGACGCTGCTGTCGGCGGTGACCCTGATCTCGTTGGTCTTGGGGTCCACGGACCACGCGGTGCCGGGGACCGTGGCCTTCGCCTTGAGCGTCCTGGCGGCGGCCTGGAGGTCGGCGGTGCTGTTGCGGACCTGGTTGGGGACCGCGCCCGCCTTTCTGATGGTGTTGACGACGTTGCTGTCGTCACCGACCACATTGACGACGATCTGCTGCTTGTCGGCGTTGTAGTAGGAGCCCGCGAAGGCGTCGCCCAGCTGCGAGGCCAGCTGCGCGGCGAGGTCCGAGACGTCGGCCGCCTTGAACGTCTTCGGGGTGCCGCCCTGCGACGGGTCCGTCTGGGACGCGTTGGCGTTGGGCAGAAGAAGGGCCGCCGCTCCGAGCGCCGCCACGCTTCCCGCCGCGATCGCGGCCTTGCGCTTGGGTATGCGTTTGTGACTCAACTCTTGACCTCCTGGGGACGGGGTGGGTTGCCGCCGTCCGGCAGCTGACTGGGCGCCTGGATGCCTGTTGATACGCAGGTGTCACATGGGGTGTTCAACGGCTCGTGCAACTGGCCGAGTTGGCGTATGCGAAAGCGTGAGATAGGTGGCAAACGCGTCTGCCGGGGCTTGGCGAGGGGTAAAGAACCACGCATGACGCCAGCGGAAGCCGACAAGATCCTCTCCGACAGCTTCGCCCCCTGGGTGCAGGAACTGGGCCTGACGGTGGTGGAACTGGACGACCGGCGGGCCGTGCTAAGGCTGCCCTGGTCCACCCGGCTCGCCCGGGAGGGTGGCGCGCTGTCGGGTCAGGCACTGATGGCCGCGGCCGACACGGCGACGGTGATCGCGGTGTCGGCGGCATGCGGCGGTTTTGTGCCCATGACGACCGTCCAGCAGTCCACCACCTTCCAGCGCGCGATCGTGGACGCGGACGTGCTGGTCGAGGCGGTGCTCACCAAGCTGGGCCGGCGCCTGGCGTTCGCCGACATCACGATGACCGTGGGTGACACGGCGCAGATCGCGGCCCGGGCGAGCACGGTGTACGCACTGCTCGGCCAGGACCCCCGGACCGGCAGCGGCGGGCTTCCGTAACGGCGCGGATCCGCGCACGGTCTGCGGGCGACCCGCACACGGTCGGCGACCGATCGGTCACGATCGGTTCCGGACGCGGAACGGAATTTCGGCTTCAGGGAATCTGCACAGCCATTGCGCAAGCGGGTCACCGTGCGCGACGGATCTGCACACTCGCGCACCGGGGGCCGCACTATTGGGCCAGGAGTGTCCCTTTCGGGTTCCGTGCTGCAAGGGGCCGTCGGAGTGGATGCCGCGCAGCATGTGAAGAAGTCGCCGACACGTCGTGCCCGCACCTGCACGGGTCCCCGCTTCGGAGCGTCAATTTCCCTGGTGAGAGCGCTGGTTGATTGGAAGAGCCACGCGCCGGCGTGCTTTGATCCGTTGCACCGCGGGGCCGCCCCCACGGGCCCCGGCGCCGGGTGCCCGGCGCTCGCGGACGCGGCCGACCGTCTGTCCCCAGAGGGGGGCCGCTCTCCCCCTTGTGAATATCCATATGAAGGGAAGTTCCATCATGAACTCCACCCCCCAGGTTGAGACCGCCGAGATCTCGGACACCGAGCTGGACGCCGTTTCCGGTGGCCTTCAGCTGAACGCCGTGGGCTCCGCCACCGGCCTGGTGGACGGCGTCGCCCCGGTTTCCGGCCTGGTCGGCACGGCTGTCGGCACCGTCGAGGGTGTCACCGGCCTGAACACCGCCCCGGTCACCCAGCTGGTCGCCGGCCTCTGATCGCGCCCTTGTGCCGTTGAGTCCCGGAACCGGCTCCCGGTTCCGGGACTCTCGGATGCCGTCATTCTCTCCGGACAGGTGAGGGAAAGTTCCGTGCAGTTCCGCCAACAGGCCCTCGCCAAACTCCAGTCGCCCGAAGAGCTGGACCTCCCGGTGCGCTTCGCGCGTCCCCAGGGCTGGCTCGTACTCACCGTGACGGTGGCCGCCATGGCCGCCGCGTCCGCGTGGGCCGTCACCGGCTCGGTGGCCTCCACGGTCAGCGCGCCCGCCATCCTCACGCACGGGGAGGGCAGTTACATCCTCCAGAGCCCCGTCGCCGGACAGGTCACCGCGGTCCTCGCCAAGGAGGGCGAACGGCTGCCCGCGGACGCGCCTGTGGTGAAGGTGCGAACGAGCGGGGGCGACGCGGTGGTCCGCACGGTCGCCGCGGGCCGTATCACCGCGCTCGCCGCCACCATCGGCCAGATCATCCGGACCGGGGCGAACGTCGCCTCGGTGGAGAAGGTCGCGCACGCCTCCGACCCGCTGTATGCGACGGTGTACGTGCCCGCCCAGAACGCCGCCTCCATCCCCGCGAACGCCTCCGTGGACCTCACCGTGCAGTCGGTGCCGTCCCAGCGGTACGGCGTGCTGCGCGGTCATGTGAAGTCCGTGGACCGGGCGCCCCAGTCGGCGCAGCAGATCGCCGCGTTCCTGGGCGACGGCCAGCTGGGCGAGCAGTTCACCGGGAAGGGCCGCCCGGTGGCCGTCCTCGTACGGCTCGACAAGTCCTCCGGCACGAGAAGCGGTTACCGGTGGTCGTCCGCGGACGGTCCTCCGTTCGCCCTCACCTCCATGACCCTGGCCACCGGTTCGATCCACATGGCCGATCAGCGTCCCGTCGATTGGCTTCTGCCGTGACCGCTCCCCCGGACACCCTGCCCCCGGTACGGGGGAGGCGCCGCGCCGCTCCGCCGAAGCGCACCGTACCCAAGGGCAGGACGAAGACCGTCCGCACCCCCACCGTGCTCCAGATGGAGGCCGTGGAGTGCGGCGCGGCCTCCCTGGCCATGGTGCTCGGCCACTACGGCCGGCACATCCCCCTCGAGGAGCTGCGGATCGCCTGCGGTGTCTCCCGCGACGGCTCGCGCGCCAGCAACCTCCTCAAGGCGGCCCGCAGTTACGGCCTGACGGCCAAGGGCATGCAGATGGACACGGCCGCGCTCGCCGAGGTGAAGGCACCCGCGATCCTCTTCTGGGAGTTCAACCACTACGTCGTCTACGACGGCATGGGGCGCCGCTTCGGCCGCCGGGGCGTGTATGTCAACGACCCCGGCAAGGGCCGCCGTTTCGTGCCGATGGAGGACTTCGACACCAGCTTCACCGGGGTCGTCCTGGTGATGGAGCCGGGCGAGGGCTTCACCAAGGGCGGCCGCAAGCCGGGCGTCCTCGGCGCCATGCCCGCCCGGCTGCGCGGCACCTCGGGCACCATGCCCGCCGCGATCCTCGCGAGCCTCCTGCTGGTGGCGGTGGGCGCCGCGCTGCCCGCGCTCAGCCGGACGTACATCGACATGTTCCTCATCGGCGGGCAGACCTCGCTGCTGGGCGTGCTCTTCGTGTCGATGGCCGCCTGTGTGCTGCTCACGATCGTGCTGACCTGGTTGCAGCAGGCGAATCTGCTGCGCGGCCGGATCATCTCCTCGACGCTCTCCAGCGCCCGCTTCCTGCGCCATCTGCTGCGCCTGCCGGTGACGTTCTTCGCCCAGCGCAGCCCGGCCGACCTGGTGCAGCGCCTCCAGTCCAACGACGCGGTCGCCGAGACCCTGGCCCGCGATCTGGCGGCGGCGGGCGTGGACGCGATCGTCGTCGTGCTCTACGCGGTGCTGCTCTACACCTACGATCCGCAGCTGACGTTCGTCGGCATCGGCGTCGCGCTGCTCAACGTGGTGGCCATGCGGGTGGTGGTACGGCTGCGGGCGACGCGCACCGCGAAGCTGCGCGCGGACAGCGCCCGGCTCACCAACACCGCCTACACCGGGCTTCAGCTGATCGAGACGATGAAGGCGACCGGCGGCGAGGACGGCTACTTCCGCAAGTGGGCCGGGCAGCACGCCACCACGCTGGAGGAACAGCAGCGGCTCGGGGTGCCGAGCGCCTGGCTGGGGGTGGTCGCGCCGACGCTCGCCACGCTCAACAGCGCGCTGATCCTGTGGATCGGCGGTCTGCGGGCGGTCGAGGGACATGTCTCGATCGGTCTGCTGGTCGCTTTCCAGGCGCTGGTGACGCGGTTCACGGCGCCCATCACCCGGCTCAACGGGGTCGCGGGACGTATCCAGGACTTCGCGGCGGACGTGGCACGTCTGAAGGACGTGGAGAACTTCGAGGCCGACCCGCTCTACGGCCGCTCCGGACGGGGCGAGTCGACGCGCCGCCTGCACGGCCATGTCGAACTGGAGCACATCACCTTCGGATACAGCCCGCTGGACAAGCCGCTGCTGAGCGGCTTCAGCCTGGCGGTCGGCCCGGGTCAGCAGGTGGCGCTGGTCGGCGGTTCGGGCAGCGGCAAGTCGACCGTGTCCCGGCTGATCTCGGGCCTGTACGCCCCGTGGGAGGGCGAGATCCGCATCGACGGGCGGCGTCTTCAGGACATTCCGCGCGGGGCACTCGCCGCCTCTGTCTCCTTCGTCGACCAGGACGTCTTCCTCTTCGAGGGCACGGTCCGCGACAACGTGGCGCTGTGGGACCCGTCGATCCCGGACGACGCGGTGGTCACGGCGCTGCGGGACGCCGCCCTGTACGACGTGGTGATGCGCCGCCCGGGGGGCATCCACAGCCGGGTCGAGCAGGACGGGCGGAACTTCTCCGGCGGCCAGCGTCAACGCCTCGAGATCGCACGGGCGCTGGTGCGCGATCCCAGCATCCTGGTCCTCGACGAGGTCACCAGTGCCCTGGACGCGGAGACGGAACAGACCGTGATCGACAACCTGCGCAAGCGCGGCTGCGCCTGCGTGGTGATCGCGCACCGGCTCAGCACGGTGCGCGACAGCGACGAGATCGTGGTGCTCCAGCACGGAACGATCGTGGAACGCGGGCGGCACGACGCCCTGGTGGCGGCCGGCGGGGCGTACGCCGAGCTGGTCAGGGAGCGATGAGATGACGGCGGTTCAGGAGGGCGACCTCGTCCTCGGCGCGCTGGGTGGGATGGGGTCCCCGGTCGACTGCTCGGGCCTGGGCCGGCTCGACCTGGAAGGCCCGCAGGTGCTGTGGCTGGTCGCGTCCGGCGCGCTGGACCTGTTCGCGGTGGACGCCGCCGTTCAGGGCCACTGGCACCATCTGGGCCGTCTCGAGGCGGGTTCGCTGCTGCTCGGCCCGGTCGCGGGCCCCCAGCACACCCTGGTCGCCCGGCCGGTGCGCGACTGCGCGGTGCGCCGCATCCAGCTCCGCGAGCTGTACCAGCAGGCCGACACCCAGACCTGGTCGTACGACGCATACGGCAACCCGCAGTACGTACCGCCGACGACGAGCCCGCTGGAGTACGCCCTCGCCCTGGGCGTCGGCCGGGCCCTGTCGATCCTCTTCCAGGCGCCGATGGCCGGCGAACGGGCCGCAGACATCACGGACGACGACGTGTTCTGGATGCAGGTGCCGCCGGGCAGCGTCCAGTACGGCTCCCTGTACGGGGCGGAGGCCGCGGCCGATCTGCTGATGGACCCGGCGGTCTGGCAGGGCATGGTCGACCAGCAGTACCGCCTGCTCGCCACCCTCGACCGGTGGATCGAGCAGGTGGAGCGCAGCCACGAGACCCGGACCGCGGCCGGCATCAAGGCGGGCGAGGCGGTCCGCGCCCAGGCCGACCGCACACTGCTCGCCTCGATCGGCAGACCGTCGGCCCGGCGCACGACGGCGGCCGAGGCCGACGCCACGTACGCGGCCTGCCGGCTGGTGGCGCGCGAGGCCGGGATCACACTCGCCGACCCCGGGCAGAGCGGCACCGAGAGCGACCGCCTCGATCCGGTCGAGCGGATCGCGGTCGCCTCCCGGGTCCGCGCCCGGGCCGTACGGCTGGAGGGGCGCTGGTGGCGCGACGACGTCGGCCCGCTGGTGGGCCATCGGGCCCTGTCGGGCGCGCCGGTCGCGCTGCTGTGGCGGCGCGGCGGCTATGTCGCCGTGCAGCCGTCGTCGGGTCGCGAGACGCCCGTCGAGAAGGCGAACGCGGCGGAGTTCGAGCCGCGGGCCGTGATGTTCTACCGCCCGCTTCCGGAGCGGCGACTGGGCCTGCTGCGGCTGCTGCGCTTCAGCATGCGCGGCACCCGGGGCGATCTGCTGGGCCTTCTGCTGAGCGGTCTTGTCACCGTCGCCATCGGCGCGCTGGTGCCCGTCGCCACCGGCAAGGTGCTCGGCGAGTACGTGCCGAAGGCCCAGGAGGGGCTGATCGTGCAGGTCTGCCTCGCCGTGATGGTCACGGGTGTGGTGGCGGCGGCGTTCATGCTGCTGGAGAACCTGAGCATCCTGCGCCTGGAGGGACGGATCGAGGCGACGCTCCAGCCTGCGGTCTGGGACCGCCTGCTGAGGCTGCCGACGAAGTTCTTCGCGGAGCGCTCCACGGGTGAGCTGGCGAGTGCGGCGATGGGCATCAGCGCCATCCGCCGGCTGCTCGCCGGAGTCGGTCCGGTGGTCGCCCAGTCGGTGACGGTCGGGGCGATGAATCTGGGGCTGCTGCTGTGGTACAGCGTGCCCATGGCACTGGCGGCGATCGGCATGCTGGTCGTCATCGCCGCCGTCTTCCTGGGGCTCGGCCTGTGGCAGGTGCGCTGGCAGCGGCGGCTGGTGCGGCTCGGCAACAAGCTGAACAACCAGGCGTTCCAGACGCTGCGCGGTCTGCCCAAGCTGCGGGTCGCGGCTGCCGAGAACTACGCCTACGCCTCCTGGGCACGCGAGTTCGCGCGCAGCCGTGAGCTCCAGCAGAAGGTGGGCCGGATCAAGAACCTCACCACGGTGCTGGGCGCGGTGTATCTGCCGCTGTGCTCGCTGTTGCTGTTCATGCTGCTCGCGGGCCCGGCCCGGGGCTCCCTGTCGGCCGCGGACTTCCTCACCTTCAACACCGCGGTGACCATGCTGCTGACCTCGGTCACCCAGCTCACCGGCGCGTTCGTCTCGGTGGTCGCGGCGCTGCCGCTGTTCGAGGAGATCAAGCCGGTGCTGGATGCGGCCCCGGAGGTGCGTACGGCGAGTACCCGGCCGGGTGTGCTGTCCGGGGCGATCGAGGCGCGCCGGCTGTCGTTCCGCTACGCCGACGACGGTCCCCTGGTCCTCGACGACGTGTCCTTCGAGGTGCGACCGGGTGAGTTCGTGGCCATCGTGGGCCCGAGCGGCTGCGGCAAGTCGACGCTGCTGCGGCTGCTGATCGGCTTCGACAGGCCCGTCTCGGGCGGCGTGCTGTACGACGGCCAGGACCTCGCGGCGCTCGACCAGTCGGCGGTGCGCCGGCAGTGCGGGGTGGTGCTCCAGCACGCGCAGCCGTTCACCGGTTCGATCCTGGACGTCATCTGCGGCACCGAGCCGTACACGCCGGAGGAGGCGATGGCGGCGGCCGAGATGGCGGGGCTGGCGGAGGACATCAAGCGGATGCCCATGGGTCTGCACACCATCGTCCAGGGCAGCGGCGCGGTCTCCGGTGGACAGCGCCAGCGGCTGATGATCGCCCAGGCGCTGATCCGCCGCCCGCGCATCCTGTTCTTCGACGAGGCGACGAGTGCCCTGGACAACGAGACACAGCGGAAGGTCATCGAGTCCACCCGTGCCCTGAACGCCACCCGGATCGTGATCGCCCACCGTCTGTCCACGGTGCTGGACGCGGACCGGGTCATCGTGATGGAGGACGGGAAGGTCGCCCAGCAGGGCCCGCCGGCGCAGCTCCTCGCGGACACGAACGGGCGGCTGCACGAGCTGGTGCGGCGTCAGCTGGCGTGAGCGGTCAGGCGCCGGCACCGGGGACGGGCGCGCCCGAGGGGACGCCGGCCCGGACGTAGCCCTCGTAGTACTCCTTCCAGGAGGTGCCGACCCCGGCATGTGGTCCCTCGTGGCCTTCGCCCCGGGCCCGGGCGTCCAGGGCCGAGAGGCAGACCTCCCAGCCCGCGCCGTTGCGGGCGGCGGCGTCCCGCTCCCCGAGGACGTTGGTGAGGGTGAACCGTGTGCGTCCGCCGTCCAGTTCCTCCAGGTCGAAGTGCAGTTCGTCGCCGCCCCACAGGAACGACAGGTGCCGGGGCGCGTCGACGGCCAGTACCGTGCCGGTCGAATCGGGCATGTGGGGGTCCCCGCTGAAGCGGACGGTGCCGCCGGGACGCAGCTCGAACTCGGCGCGGGAGGGGAACCACCGGGCGAGTTCGTCGGCGTCGGTGACGAACCGCCAGACGCGGTCGGCCGGGTGGTCGTAGACGCGGCTGAAGCGGACGGCGGAACGGCCGTCGTCGAGGGTGAGGTATGTGCCGGTGAGGTCGGCGGTCATGGCGGATCAGTCCTTCGCGGAGGTTCGTCGGGGTCGTCCGAGGTCTCGTCGAGGCGCCGTCCGAGCGCGTCGAGGCTGCTGTTCCACAGCCTGCGGTAGGGGTCGAGCCAGGCGTCGAGCGCGGCGATGGGGGACGGGTCGAGCGCGTACACGCGGCGCTGCGCGTCCTGTCGTACGCGGACCAGGCCCGCGTCGCGCAGCACCTTCAGGTGCTTCGACGTGCTCGGCTGGCTGAGCCCGCACGCCTCGACGATCTCACCGACGGGCCGCGGCCGCTCCAGGAGCAGCGCGACGATGGCCCGCCGGTGGGGGTCGGCGAGGGCGGTCCACAAGGAGGCTTCGGACACGGCCCTAATATGCCCTTGCAGTTATATTCCCGTCAAGGAATACGCGGTCGGCCCCTCGCTCGTCCGCGGTACCGGGCGACGAGGGCGGCGAGCCGTGCCTGCTGGGCGATCTCGTTGCCCGGGACGGCGGGCCGGTAGACGACGAGCGCCCGGTTCCGTTTGCCGAGCCGCAACGCCCCGGGAGCCGGGACGGCCTCGCCGTCGTACGCGCAGGTGTCGGTGCCCCTGAGGTTCTCGATCCGCACCTCGGGCACCCGCTCGGCGGCATACACCCGGGAGCGTGCGAGCGCCCCGGCCAGCGCCGAGAGGACCACCCGGGTGCGGGCCAGCCGGTGGTTCCCGTCGATCAGCCGCAGATCGAGCAGCCCGTCGTCGAGCCGCGGACGGAAGGCGGGCACGAAGCCGTCGGGCACATAACGGCCGTTGCCGGCGAAGAGCAGCCAGAGCCTGCGGGGACGCCCGTCGAGGCGCAGCTCGGCGGGCGTCGCGGTGCGCAGCACCCGGATGAGCGCCACGGTCGCCGCGGGCCACTTGCCGAGCCGGGGCTCCAGTCGCTCGCGCAGCCGGACCAGTTCGGGATAGAGACCGATGCCGAAGGTGTTCAGGAATTCCATCGGCACCGTGGCCGCGTCCGTACCCGCGTCCGCAGCCCGGTCCACGAGGGGTGCGGCGATCCCGACGTCCACGGCGACCGCCTCACCGCGCACGACCGCGGCCGCCGTGTCCTCCACGTGCGGAACACCCACGTCGAGGGCGAAGTGATTGAGGGTGCCGCCGGGGAACACCGCGAGGGCCAGACCGTGGCGGGTGGCGGCCCGGGCCACCGCGTTGACGGTGCCGTCGCCCCCGTGGACGCCCAGTGCGCCACCGAGTGCGAGGGCGCGACGGACCGCCCGGTCGAGCAGGGCCCCGAAGTCGCCGTCCGGTCCGCACTCCACGAGTTCCGCCCGCGGCAGGAGCTCCGTCAGGAGGGCGGCGAACGGCAGCGGGCCGGCCGGGGGCCCGGCGCCGGTGTTCACGAAGACGACGAGCCCGTCGCCGCCGGGCAGGGCGGGTGCCGCGACGGGCGGCCGCTCGCGCTGCGGGTTCACCTGGCGCGGCGGCCACCAGTGGCAGGTCAGCACCGCGGCGCCGATGCCGATCATGGTTCCGGCCAGGACGTCCCCCGGGTAGTGCACGCCCACGTAGACCCGCGAGAAGGCGACCGCTGCGGCCACGGGCGCGATCAGCGCGCCGTAGCCGGTGGATTCGAGGGCGACCCCGGTGGCGAAGGCCGCGGCCGACGCGGAGTGGCCGGAGGGGAAAGACGTGGTGCGCGGCTGCCGGAGGAGGTGCCGGATGGGCGGGACGGGGTCCAGCAGCGGTCTCGGACGCCGGGCCGTCCATTTGACGACGGTGTTCACGGTGAGCGAGGCGAGGGCGAGCGAACCGGCTCCGCGCAGGGCGGCGCGCCGGGCGGCGGGGCCGCCGAGCGCCGATAGCCCGGCCGCCGCCCCCAGCCACAGCCGTCCGTGATCGGCCGAGCGGCTCAGCCGGGTGAGCGCCGGATCGGCGCCGGGCAGACGGGCCGTGGCGACCCGGGTGAACAGCCGCTGGTCCAGCTCGCCGAGGAAGCGCATGCTCCACGGCTACCGGTATGCGCCGGCACCGGCATCCGGGACACACCCGACCGGCGTCCCACCTGCTCCGACCGATGGACACCGCGGGCCCACGGGCCCCGCCGTCCGGTCAGCCCAGCTTCGCCAGCAGTTCGGTGGCCAGCGGAGCGGAGGACGCGGGGTTCTGGCCGGTCACCAGGTTGCGGTCGACCACCACGTTCGGCGCCCAGGGCTCGCCCGTCTGCACCAGCACGCCGGCCTCGGTGAGACGGTCCTGGAGCAGCCACTTGGCCCGGTCGGCGAAACCGGACTGGGTCTCCTCGGCGTTGGTGAACGCCGCCACCCGGTACCCGGCGAACGCGTTGGAGCCGTCGGCCCGGGTGGCGGCCAGCAGTGCGGCCGGGCCGTGGCACACCACCGCCAGCGGCTTGCCCGAGTCGAGGGCGTGAGCGAGCAGGCGGCCGGAGTCGGCATCGACGGCGAGGTCCTCCATGGGACCGTGACCGCCGGGGTAGAACACGGCGGCGTACTCGTCGAGGTCGACGTCCGCCAGCGGGAGTGGGTGGCTGAACTCGGCGGCCGAGGTGAGGACCTCCCGGATCCGGTCGGCGTTCTCCTGGCCGCCGTTGAGCTCGGGCGTCAGGCTGCTCTCGTCCACGGTCGGGACGACACCGCCGGGGGTGGCCACGACGATCTCGTGGCCCGCGGCCCTGAACGCCTCGTAGGGGGCGACGGCCTCCTCGGCCCAGAAACCGGAGGGGTGCTTGGTGCCGTCGGCCAGCGTCCAGTGGTCGGCGCCGGTCAGCACGAAAAGGATCTTCGACATGGATTGTCTCCGAGGGTGCGGTCATGGGGGCCGGCATCCCGGACGGGGATCGTCCGATGCGCCGGCTTCCTCGACCGTAGGGCGCCGGGCGATAGGATTCCAATGATCGATGCAATGCCTGGTATTGGAAATCGAATGACTCAGGAAGCCTCGCGCCCCGCGGCCCCGCAGCCACAGCCCGATCTGAACCTGCTGCGCACCTTTGTGGCGGTGTACCGCTCCGGCTCGTTCACCGGTGCGGCCCAGTTGCTCGGGCTGTCGCAGCCGACGGTGACCACGCAGATGCGCACCCTGGAACGGCAGACCGGTCGCGAGCTGTTCGAGCGGCGGCCACGAGGCGTGTCACCGACGCCCGTCGCCGACGAGCTGGCCGCGAGGATCGCCGGCCCCCTGGACGCGCTGCTGACCGCCGCCGGGCCGGAGGGGGCGCCGGGCGGCCGGGCGGGCCCGGTGCATCTCGCCGGCCCCTCCGAACTCCTGTGCACCTCCGTGCTGCCCGCCCTGGCTCCGCTGGTGGCGGAGGGCGTCCGGTTGCGGGTGACGACGGGGCTGACCGACACGCTGCTGGAGGAGCTGCGCGCGGGCCGGCACGACCTGGTGTGCGCCACGACCCGCCCCCGGGGCCGGACCCTGACCTCCGTGCCGCTGGGCGACGAGGAGTTCGTGCTGGTCGCGGCGGGTCACTGGGCGGAGCGTGTCCGGCGGCGGCTGGCCGCCGAGGGGCCCGCCGCCCTGAACGAGGTGCCCCTGGTGTCGTACGCCGAGGACCTCCCCATCACCCGGCGCTACTGGCGTCATGTGTTCGGCACCCGGCTGACGCGAGCAGCCGCCCTGACGGTGCCCGACCTGCGCGGGGTCCTCTCGGCGGTCGTCGCGGGTGCGGGCTTCGGCGTCCTGCCGCGATACCTCTGTCTGGGCGAACTCGCCGCCGGAACCGTCGTCCTGCTGCACGAGCCCGACGACCCGCCGATCAACACGGGCTTCCTCGTCCAGCGTCCCGGTCCCTCGGAGAACCCCGACGTCGACCGGGTCCGCGACCAACTGCTGCGCGCCGCACGCTCCTGGTAGCCACCCGGCACACGGCACCCGGCACCCGGAAGGCACGGGGGAAGGGCCCGCTCCGGTATGGCCTTCCTCCGTCTTCCGCGTTGCCCCCCGCTGTGCTTGCCTGGGGAGCCCTTTCGGCGGTCGGGGCGGGAGTTGCGGCATGCGGAAGCCGTGGATCGTGGGAACGCTGGTGGCCGCTCTGCTGCTCGGCGGGTGCGGAGATCCGTCGTCCGGGCCCCAGCCGGCACCGCCCGCCCCCGCGGCCCCCGCGACGGCTCACCAGCGGGCGGCGGCCACCCCGGACCCCGCCCCCACGCGGACCCCCTCGGTGCTCTATCTCGGGGACTCGATCGCCATGGAGAACCAGAAGGTCCTGGGGCAGCAGCTCAGGAGCACGGTGCACGCGACGTACACGAGCGCGCCGTACTCGGGAACCACCCTGTGCGACTACCTGGAGGGCGGCCGGGAGCGGTCGCTGGTGCCGCCCGCGGACAAGGCGGCCGCGCTGGTACGCGCCGTCCATCCGGATTTCGTGGTGCTCCAGTTCTGGGGCAACTCCTGGGGCTACACACCCTGTATGGACGGGATCACCTACGACTCGGCGCGCTCCGGGTACTTCGCGCGCTACGCCGCGGACGCGGCCAGGCTTACGGAGCAGATCGCCGCGGCGGGCGGCACCCGGCGGCCCAGGATCGTCTGGGTGCTGCAAGGACCCGATCCGGTCACGCCCGACCGGGTCCGGCGCGTCAACGAGACGTACCTCAGGCAGGCACGCGCCTCGGGCGACCTCGTCTCCGACGCCGGCGGGAGGGTCAGTCCGTCCTCGGGCCGCTACACCTGGACGCGCTACCTTCCGTGCACCGCCTACGAGCACGAGCACCCGGTGTACTGCACCGAGCCGGCCCGCGGCCGCACGGCCCTGCATCGCGGCGACGACGCGCTGCACTTCTGTCTGGCCCCGACGACCTCGGCACCGAGGCCATGCCCCGTCCGCTCGCCGGGCGTACTGCGGATCACACGCGAGATTGCGCGGACCATCGCCGCGCACCGCATCTGACGGCTCCGGGCCCACGGGGCCGCTCCGTCGTGGAGCAGCCCCGCCGCCCGTGGCGGCTACCCGCCCGCGTACGCCTTCTCCAGGGCCGCGATGTCCAGCTTGGACATCGTCATCATCACCTGGGTGGTGCGCGCCGCCTTCTCCGGATCCGGGTCGCTGATCAGCTCGATCAGCCGGGCCGGTACGACCTGCCAGGACAGGCCGTACCGGTCCTTGAGCCAGCCGCACGGGCCGGGTTCGCCGCCGCCCTCGGTGAGCCGGTTCCAGTAGTGGTCCACCTCGTCCTGGTCGTCGCAGAAGATCTGGAAGGAGATGGCCTCGCTGAACGTGAACTGGGGGCCGCCGTTCAGGGCGACGAACTTCTGGCCGTTGGCCACGAACTCGACGGCCATGACGGAACCGGCCGGTCCGGGGCCGGCGTCGGTGTAGCGGCCCACACGGCCGAGCCGCGAGTTCTTGAAGACGGACACGTAGAAATCGGCCGCCTCCTCGGCCTGGCCGTCGAACCACAGACATGTGGTGAATCCGTCGGTGGGCATGGGCTACCTCCTCGGGCGGGAACGTCGTCACCCTGTAGACCGGCCCTCGGCGCCGAACTCATCGGTGGCGCGGAACCGATTTACAGGGTGGCAGCCGTCGCGGCCGGGTCCTACGATCCGCGCTCATGAGCGCCTTTCCGGATGCAGCGTCCCTCCAGCCGTTCCGCCTCGACATCGCGCAGAGCGATCTCGACGACCTGTACGAGCGCCTCGACCGGACCCGCTGGCCCGACGCGCTGCCGGACGTGGGCTGGGCGTACGGGGTTCCCCTCGACTATCTTCGCGAGCTCGTACGGTACTGGCGACACGACTACGACTGGCGCGCCGCCGAGGCGCGGCTGAACGAGTGGCCGCAGTTCACCACCACGATCGACGGGGCGAACGTCCACTTCGCCCATGTCCGCTCCCCCGAACCCGGTGCCACCCCGCTGGTCATCACCCATGGGTGGCCGGGGTCCGTGGTCGAGTTCCTCGACGTGGTGGGGCCGCTGACCGACCCGGCCGCGCACGGCGGCGACCCGGCCGACGCGTTCCACGTCGTGGTGCCGAGCGTCCCCGGATTCGGACTGTCCGGGCCCACCCGGGACCGGGGCTGGGAGGCGGGGCGGGTCGCCGACGCCTGGGCCGAGCTGATGCGGCGGCTCGGATACGAGCGGTTCGGAGCACAGGGCGGCGACTGGGGCGCGGCGATCTCCCGCGAGCTGGGCCGCGCCCACCCCGACCGGGTGATCGGCGTACACCTCAATCTGCTGCCGGGAGCGCAGCAGCTCACCGAGCCGACCGACGAAGAACTCGCCGCACTCGGCCCCGAGGAGCGGGAGCGTACCCTCACCTCCTGGCGCCGCTGGGAGGCGTGGCAGCGCGAGGGCGCGGGGTACGCGATCCTGCACTCGACCCGCCCGGGGACCCTCGCCTACGCGCTCACGGACTCGCCCGTCGGCCAACTGGCCTGGATCGTCGAGAAGTTCCGCGAGTGGACGGACTCCGAGGAACTGCCGGAGGAAGCCGTGGACCGCGACCGGCTGCTCACCGACGTGATGCTGTACTGGCTCACCGGGACCGCCGGTTCGTCCGCCCGGATCTACTACGAGCGGGCCCACCCCTCGGGCCGGGCGGCCGCCCCCTCGGAGCCGTCGACGGTGCCCACCGCGCTCGCCGTGTTCCCGGCCGAGATCCAGGTCCCGCTGCGGCACAGGGCGGAGCGCACCGAGAACATCGTGCGCTGGACGGAGTTCGGCCGGGGCGGGCACTTCGCGGCGATGGAGGAGCCGGACCTGCTGGTGGACGACGTCCGGGCCTTCTTCCGGCAGCTGCGCGAGAAGGGCTGAGCCCGGACTCCGCCTTCGGCGAATCTGCCACGGGCAGAGAAACGGCCTCCCCCCGTCGCCCGGGGCCGACAGTGGAGTCGACGGCGTCCATGCCACGACAAGGAGACGAGATGACTCCACTGACCACGCTCTCGCCACGGGCGCAGGAGGGCGACACCCCGCCCAGCCGGTTCGACGACCACCTCGCCGCACAACTGCTCGCCCAGCGCATCGTCTTCCTGGGCACGCAGGTCGACGAGGTGTCGGCCAACCGGGTGTGCGCCCAGCTGCTCCTGCTGTCGGCTGAGGATCCGCGCACCGACATCAGCCTGTACATCAACAGCCCCGGCGGGTCGGTCACCGCCGGGCTCGCCATCTACGACACCATGCGGCTCGTCCCCAACGACGTGTCGACCCTGGCGATGGGCTTCGCCGCCAGCATGGGCCAGTTCCTGCTCACCGTGGGAACACCGGGCAAGCGGTTCGCCCTGCCGAACGCGCGGATCATGATGCACCAGCCGTCGGCGGGCATCGGCGGCACGACGGCGGACATCGAGATCCAGGCGGAGAACCTGGAGTACACCAAGCAGGCCATCGAGCGGATCACCGCCGAGCACACCGGGCAGAGCGAGGAGACCATCGCACGGGACGGCGACCGCGACCGCTGGTTCACGGCCGAGCAGGCTCGCGAGTACGGAATGGTGGACCGGGTCGTGGAGTCGCTCGCCGACGTCCGCCCGGCCGCCTCGCGCCGACGGATGGGGTTGTGACATGGGGTCGTACACGGTTCCTTACGTCGTGGAGCGGACCGCGCAGGGCGAGCGGTCGTACGACGTCTTCAGCCGGCTGCTCTCCGAGCGGATCGTCTTCCTGGGCACCGAGATCGATGACGGCGTCGCCAACGTCGTCATCGCGCAGCTCCTCCACCTGGAGTCCGCGCACCCGGAGCAGGAGATCGCCGTCTACCTCAACTCGCCGGGCGGTTCGTTCACCTCGCTGATGGCGATCTACGACACGATGACGTTCGTGCGCTCCCCCATCTCCACCTTCTGTGTCGGGCAGGCCGCCTCGACGGCGGCGGTGCTGCTGGCCGGCGGCGACCCCGGCCGGCGGTTCGTGCTCGAGCACTCCCGGGTGCTGCTCGGCCAGCCGGCGGCCGGCGGGCAGCAGGGAACGGTCTCGGATCTGAGCCTCAAGGCCAAGGAGATGGTCCGCATCCGCTCCCAGGTGGAGGAGGTGCTCTCCCGGCACACGCACCACGATGTGGCGACCCTGCGGGCCGACATGGACCGGGACAGGGTGTTCACGGCGCAGGAGGCCGTCGCGTACGGACTCGCCGACGAAGTGCTCAGCCGACGGGTCCCGTTCGGGTGACGGGTGGGCCGGGAGCCGGACGTCGGCGAGGCGGTCAGGCGACGAGGCACAGACCGTCGTGCCGCGCCGTCGGCGACGTACGGCCCCGGCCGGACCGGCTTCGGGCCTGCCGTGCCAGCTCGTCCCGGGCAAGGGAGAGCAGGTCGGTGAGGCCGAGCCCGAGGGCCCGGGCCGCGGCCGCGAGGACCTCGGAGGACGCCTCCTTCCGGCCGCGCTCCACCTCCGACAGGTACGGCATCGAGATGCGGGCCGCCTCCGCGACGTCCTTGAGCGTGCGCTCCTGGGCGAGCCGCTCGCGCCGCAGTATGTCCCCGACGAGGTCGCGCCACAGAGGCTCCTTCGGAAGGGCCGTCCGCGGCCTGGGTCCCGGCTGCTGCGGAGTACGGGGCACTCCGCCGGTGCCGGGCACTCCGCCGGTGCCGGACGGTCCGCCGATGCCGGGCGCTCCGTCGATGCCGGGCGCTCCGTCGATGCGGGGCGGCGCGCCGCGCGGGGGGAGGGGGATGATGCGGGCGTCGTTCGGCGCATGAGGGCTCACCCCCTCAGCCTAGGGACACGAGGCGACGCGGGAAGGGGGCGGCATTCCGCCCTCGGTGAACCCCTGCCGTCGGGTACGGCGCAGGGCCTCCGCTGCCTCCCCCGGGTGGCCGCCGCGTGACCGACGCCACGCCGTATGGGTGAAAACACTTACATGACATGCCAACACCGGGGTATACGCGGTCACACGACGTATGGACGACGCCCGAGAGACCGAAGAGTGAGTTTCGTGGAAGAGGTAGAGGTCATGGACACCGCCATGAGCTGGTCGACGGTCACCGACGAAAGTGTCCGTACCAGGACTGGTGAGGGCCCCCTGCCGACCGTCACGGATCCGCAGACGGTGGCTCCTCGTGACGCGCGGGAACTGTCCCGGCAGTTCTTCCGGCGGCTGAGCACGCTGGAAGAGGGCACGCACGCGTACCAGTACGCGCGCAACACCCTCATCGAGATGAACATGTCGCTGGTGCGGTTCGCGGCCGGACGGTTCCGGGGCCGCGGCGACGACATGGAGGACGTCGTCCAGGTCGGCATGATCGGCCTCATCAAGGCCATCGACCGGTTCGAGATCTCGCGGGAGGTCGAGTTCACCTCCTTCGCGGTGCCCTACATCGTCGGTGAGATCAAGCGGTTCTTCCGCGACACCACATGGGCCGTCCATGTGCCGCGCCGCCTCCAGGAGTTGCGTGTGGAGCTGGCGAAGGCACGCGAGGAGCTCTCCACCCGCCTGGACCGGGAGCCGACGGTCGCCGAGCTGGCCGCGCTGATGAACCTTTCCGAGGACGAGGTGAGGGAGGCGCAGATCGCGGCCAACGGCTACAACTCGTCGTCCCTCGACGCCACGCTGACCGGAGACGACCAGGACGGGGAGGCGGCGCTCGCCGACTTCATCGGCGAGGAGGACGAGGGCATGCGCCTCGTCGAGGACTTCCACACCCTCGCTCCCCTCGTGGCGGGGCTCAGCGAACGCGACCGTACGCTCCTTCATCTGCGCTTCGTCGAGGAGGCCACCCAGGCCGACATCGGTGAGCGTCTGGGCTGCTCACAGATGCATGTCTCACGCCTCATCAAGCGCCTCATCGGACGGTTGCGCAGCGGCATGCTGGACGATGTCGACCGGGTCGACGCCACCTGAGAGCCAAGAGTTCGGCGCCCAGACCTGTGAACTCGGAGGCCTGTGAGCTCGGAGACCTGTGAACTCGGAGATCTTTTAGAGCTCGGAGCGGCGGGCCTGACTGACGCGGAGCCTCAGCCCGCCAGTTGCACGACGGCCCGCACGCACTTGCCGACCGGCACCAGTTCGGCCGTGACCTGGGTCGAGAGCGCATGGACGATCTCCAGGCCGTGCTGTCCGACACGGCCCGGGTCCTTCGGATAACGCCGGGGCAGCGCCGCACTGCTGTCGTAGACGGCGACCGTCACGGCGGTGTCGGTGCCCTCCAGCTCCAGGATGTACGGGCCGTGGCTGTGCCGCTGCGCGTTGGTGACCAGTTCGCTCACCACCAGGAGCACATCCCCGGCGGCGCGCTGGTCGACCGAGGCACACCACTCGGACCTGAGCTGCTCGACGAACAGCTCCCCGAAGGCCCTGGCCTCGGCGATGGACCCCGGCTCCCCGGTGTAGTGAGCCGCCCGCCGCAGCGGCTCAACGGGCATGTCGAAGTGAGTAGGTATTACTACTCCGTCCATGTGCTCCATCATGCGGTTCTCTCTCGGAATGCCCGGATTCGTACGGCGCGGCGCTCCCGTCGAAGGGGCACCGCACCAGTGCTCGTACCCAGCGATTCGGTCTCCAGTCACCCCCGCGACCGGTTCACCGGGCACGGTGACGGAATGCGGGGAGGCCGTCACAGCAGCGGCATCTTCGGGTGGGTCCGGGGCATCCGCATGGTACGGCGCCCGGTCGACGGCGGCCGGGGCCGGGGTACCGGAGGTGGACCGTGAGCTGGTGGGTGTGGCCGGTCCTCGTGGTGGTGGCGGTGGCGCTGCTGTCCGGACTGTTCCTGTGGGTGCAGGCGCACCGGCGGGCGGGCACGGTGATCGCGGTCCAGCGGGGTGACCGGCCCGGAAGGCGGGGTGGGCGATGAACGAACTGACGGGGGCGCGCGACCTGTCCGGGCGCCCGGTGGTGACGCTGGGTGGCGACGCGATCGCCCAGGTGCGGGACACGGTCTTCGACGGCCCGGCCGGCCGGATCACGGGCTTCACGCTCAGCGGCCGCGGTCTGCTCGCGGGCCCGCTGCGCAAGAGCCTGCCGTGGAGCGCGGTTCACGCGCTGGGCCGGCATGCGGTGATGATCCGGGGTCGGGACGTGCTCGCCGAGCCGTCCGCGGTGGTGGCGCGCAAGGAGGCGGCGCACGGGCAGGTGCTCGGCGCCAGGGTGCTGACGGACGCGGGCACGGAGATCGGTGTGGTGCTGGACGTGGTGGTCGAGGGCGGCACCAGCGGACGGGTGGCCGGCTTCCGGATCGACGCGCGGGCGTCGCTGGTCGCGGGGTCGCGCAGGCGTCGGCGGAAGGTGTTCGTGCCGCGCGGCGAGACGCTGGCCGTGTCCGGGCGGGCGCTGGTCGTCCCGGCGGACGCGGTCCGGTTCGTCGCCGACGACCTCGCCGGCTTCGCGGCCCGGGTGGAGGCGTACCGGGCGCGGGGCGGCGCCACCCCGGACGGCGTCGAGAGGGGGCCTCTGCCGTGATGACGTTCTCCGAGGCGCGGGGACTGCCGGTGGTGACCCTGGGCGAGGCGCGGGAGATCGGTGCGCTGACCTCGCTCGCACTGGACGCCGCGGCCGGCCGGATCACCCATCTGCGGGTGGCGGGACCGCGCGGCCGCAAGGAGACGGCCGTCGCCTGGAAGGCCCTGCACGCGGTCGGTCCCGACGCCGTTCTCGTGGAGTCGGACGTCCCACCGGACCCCGGCCCGTCCGGTCCCCGTCACCAGGTCCTGGGCCGCCGGGTGCTTTCCGAGGAGGGCGACGAGCGCGGAACGGTCCAGGACCTCGTCTTCGACCCGTCCACCGGCCGGATCGAGACAGTGGTCACCACTCTGGGTGAGGTCGCGGGCGACCGCCTGCTCGGGCTCGGGGACCACGCGCTCGTGGTACGGGCCGACTGAACCCGGCCACGGAAGGACCGGCCGGCGCCCGACGGCCCGGCGGGCGGGTGTACTGCGGGTCCGCGCCCGACGGCGCGCGACGGCCCGGACATGCCGGGGGCGGGAAGCACCCTTCTGCGACACCTGCCGCGCCTCCCTCGTGATCCGGTCACAGCGCGCGCCTCAGTCCGACGGCCTACCGGCGCGCGGCGGGTCACAGGCCGTGAGCGGACGCGGTCGGACCCGGTCGGCGGGCGGGGCGCGGACGGGCTGCTTACCGTGGCAGCGTGAACGCTCCGCCCTCGACCCACCCGGCCACCGCCCGCACCCCCGGCGGCGCCCCGGTCACCCCGCACGGCTGGTTCCAGGCCGCCTTGACCGTGCTGGCCGGGCTCGTCGTCATGAGCGTGCTCTCCGCCCTCGGGCTCTGGGCGGCCGGCGGTACCGGCATCCCCGACAACGGCTTCCCCCGGGTGGTCGTGGCCGTGGTCGTCGTCGCGATCGGCGGCAGCGTGAGGCTGGCGGGGGATGCGGGCCCGCTCGCCGGTACCCGCGGAGGGCTCACGGTGATGCCGCTGTCGGTGACCCTCGCGGGGGCGCTGGTGATCGCCGCGGGCTTCCTGCGCCCGCTGCGGCAGCGGGCCGTCACCGGGACGCCCCAACTGGCGGGCTGGGCGGGCCGGATCGCCTTGCTCTGGCTGGGGGCACTGGTCGGTCTGGCGCTGGCGGCCCGCCAGACCTTCACGGTTCCGCTCGGCGGCGGAACGATCGGCGACATCGGGCAGCTGTTCGGTATCTCCCCCAGGATCGGCTACACGACGGACGTGCCGCAGACCGTGCTCTTCGGACTCCTGTGGCTTGCGGGCGTGTTGTTCCTCGCCCTGCTGGTCTCACGCGGGGCTCCGCTCCCGCCCCGGATACTGCGCTGTCAGGAGTCCGTGCGTCCCGCCGCGTACGCCGTGCTGGCTCTGCTCCTGGCGTACGTCGCCCTGGGCGCCCTCATCGCTCTGGTGGTGGCGGCGACGCGCGGGCACCCCGCGGAGACGATCGCGGTGATCCTGCTGGGGATGCCCAACCTGGTGTGGCCGCTGCTCACCATCGGTCTGGGCGCCACCTGGCACGGGCGGGTGGACGGGCCGTTCGCGCTGCCCATGCCGCACGTGCTCGACGAGGTGCTGCGTACGCCGGACGTCTCGACGCTCGATCTCGGCACGCTCACCGAGCACGACGGCCGGGTGTGGTGGCTCGTGGTCGTGGACGCCCTGCTGCTCCTCGCCGCCGCGTTCGTGATGGCGAGGCGCTCACCGCCGCGGACACCGCTGTGGCGGCATGCGTCGCACCTGGCCGTCGCGCTGGTGTCGGCGATGCTGATGATCTGCCTGGTGTGCCGGATCCAGGCGCACTACGGGCTGTCGCTCCTCGGTGTCGGCGACCTGGACGGTGGGCTGTCCGGTGTGCTGTTTCTGACGCCGCAGTGGTGGACGGCGCTGGGCCTGGCCGCCCTGTGCGGTCTTGCGGCCGGTCTTGCCGGCGGCTGGGCGGCCGGGAGGGTGCCCTGGCGGGGTGAGGTCTCCGGGCCGGTACCGGGCCGGATGGCCGGTCCGTCGGCGGACACCGCTTCCGCCGGTTCCGGCGGTGCCGAGGACCGCTGAGGCCGGGAAGCGGCGGTCAGGCCGCCGGGGTGGAGAGCGCGGGGACGAAGCGCTGCATCCGCAGGGCGTCGACGGATTCGGCGAGCAGTTCGTACTCGGTGGTGTCGTCGCTGACGGCGACGCGAACCAGCCGTCCTGCGGCCAACTCGTCGGCGACCCGCTCCTGCCTACGGGTGTCACCGCACCAGGCACGCAGGACGCTCGGCACGTCGGGGACCGTGTCGGCGACGGGGGCGACGGAGTTCGGCGGGAAGAGCGGGTTGTCCGGATGCGGGTCGAGCCGTTCGGCGATCCAGGAGGCGCGATCCCGCATCCACCACAGCGCGAGGGCGAGCGTGGGCGCGCGGTAGGTGCCTAAGGGCACGCCGACACGCTGACCGCCGCAGATGCCGTATGCCGTGACATGGCACAGGAATTCGTCGTGCACGATCGTCCCCCAGTGCGGTACTCGGTGCCGGGCCGGCCCGTGGTGCCTTGCATGCGCTCCACTGTGCACGTGGGCGACCCGGACGCGGCGCAGCGTGCGCACGGGGATGTGGTCCGAACCACCCTGTCACTCGAGTATCGCCACTCCTGACGCTCTGTCACCATGCTATTTCGGCCAGTGTCCTGGCATATGCGCGGCCGCCGTTGACCGAAACGCAGCGCCTCGGCTTGCCGCGTGTCGGCGGCCTCGTCGCCGTACCGCGCCCACGGCTCCCTTACCCGAGAGGTAATCGACGCCCGCCGGGCATCCGGGCATGGTTGCGGTGTCGGCTTCCCGACGGGGCACGGCGCCCCGGGGCCGACGTCCTGCCAGCGCAGACGACCTCGATGGAGGCTGAACCGCCATGTCCGCAGACACCCACCGCCACGAGTCCGCCGTCGCCCGTTACCTCGAGGCGTGGAACTCCCGTGACCCCCAGGCGCTGACCAAGGCGGTCGCCGCCGCCTGGACCCCGGACGGCAGCTACACCGATCCGCTGGCCGACGTCAGCGGGCACGAGCAGATCGCGGCCGTGATCGCGGCAGCGCACGCCCAGTTCCCGGGGTTCTCCTTCCGGCTCTCGGGCACGGTCGACGGGCACCACGACATCGCACGCTTCGGCTGGGAACTGGTCGGCGACACGGACGGCTCGGCGCCCGTGGCCGGCTTCGACGTGATCGTCCTGACCGACGACGGACGCATCCGCAGCGTCCACGGGTTCCTGGACCGCGTCCCGGCCTAGGAGATGGGGCCGGGCCAGCTCGGGGGCTGCTCCTCGTCGTCCCCCGGGCCGCCCGGCGACGCGCCGCCGGACTCGCCGGGCGCCGACGCGGCGTGCTTCCTCTTTTCGGCCGGCGTCTTGGGACTCAGGGCCAGCCCGTCCTCGACGACGTCGACGAGGACCGTGTCGCCCGGGTCGAGCGTGCCGTCGAGCAGCATGTTCGACAGCCGGTTGTCGAGTTCCGACTGGATGGTGCGGCGCAGCGGCCGGGCCCCGAACTCCGGCTGATAGCCGCGGTCGGCGAGCCACTCCTTGGCCGCGTCGGTGACCTCCAGCCGGACTCCCTGTGCGTGCAGTCGACGCCGGGTGCCCTCTAGGAGCAGGTCGACGATCCGCACCAGGTCCTGGCGGCCCAGCGAGTGGAAAATGATCACATCGTCGATCCGGTTGAGGAACTCGGGGCGGAAGTGGGCGTGCAGCTCCGCCATCAGATCGTCTCTGATCTCCTCGACGTCTCCCGTGTGGTCGAGGATGTGCTTGGAGGCGATGTTGCTGGTCATGATGAAGACGGTGTTGCGGAAGTCGACCGTGCGCCCTTGGGCGTCGGTCAGCCGTCCGTCGTCCAGGACCTGGAGCAGCAGGTTGAAGATGTCCGGGTGGGCCTTCTCCACCTCGTCGAACAGCACGACGCTGTAGGGCTTGCGGCGCACCGCCTCGGTGAGCTGACCGGCCTCCTCGTACCCGACGTAGCCGGGCGGGGATCCGACGAGGCGGGAGACGGTGTGCTTCTCCTGGAACTCGCTCATGTCGAAGCGGACCATGCGGTCGGGGTCGCCGAAGAGCAGTTCCGCGAGCGCCTTGGCGAGTTCCGTCTTGCCGACGCCGGTGGGACCGAGGAAGAGGAAGCTGCCCGTGGGCCGGTCGGGGTCGCCCATGCCGGCCCGGCCGCGCCGCACGGCCTGGGCCACGGCGGTGACCGCCTGGTCCTGGCCGATGACGCGCTGGTGCAGCAGCTCCTCGAGCTTCATGAGCCGCTCACGCTCGGTCTCGGTCAGCTGGGAGACCGGGACACCGGTGCGCGCGGAGAGCACCTCGGCGATGTCGTCGACGGTGACGGCAGGGGTCGCCGGTACCCCGCCCTCGCCGATCTGGGAGAGCTGCCGCTCCAACTCGGTCATCTGCCGCTTTGCCTCACCCGCACGCTCGAAGTCCTCGGCATTGACCGCCTCGTCCTTCTCCCGGCGCAGCCGGTCCAGACGCTCCTCCATCGCGGAGACCTCGGTGGGTCCGCCCGTGATCCGCAGTGCGACCCGGGCCCCGGCCTGGTCCATGAGGTCGATGGCCTTGTCGGGCAGGAAGCGGTCACTGATGTAGCGGTCGGAGAGGGAGGCGGCGGCGTCCAGCGCCTCGTCCATGTAGCGGACCTGGTGGTGGGCCTCGTACGAGTCGCGCAGCCCACGCAGGATCTCGATGGTGTCCTCGACGGTGGGCTCGGGCACCATGACCGGCTGGAAGCGGCGTTCGAGCGCCGCGTCCTTCTCGATGTGCTTGCGGTACTCGTCGAGGGTGGTCGCGCCGACGACGCTGAGGTCGCCTCGCGCGAGCGCGGGCTTGAGGATGTTGCCGGCGTCCATGGAGCCCTCGCCGGTCGCGCCCGCGCCGACGACCTGGTGCAGTTCGTCGATGAAGAGAATGATCCCCTTCTTGGCACCGGTGACCTCGTCGATGACCTTCTTCAGCCGTTCCTCGAACTGACCCCGGTACTGGGACCCGGCGACGAGCCCGGCCATGTCGAGGGCCACCACGCGGCGGTCCTTCAGCACCCTGGGCACCTCTCCGGCGACGATGCGCTGCGCAAGTCCCTCGACGATCGCGGTCTTGCCGACGCCCGGATCACCGATGAGCACGGGGTTGTTCTTGGTACGGCGGGCGAGGACCTCGACGACCTGCTCGATCTCGACGGCCCGGCCGACCACCGGGTCGAGGCGGCCGCCGCGCGCCTCGTCGGTGAGGTCGCGCCCGTACTCGTCGAGCGTCGGCGTGTCCGTGTGTGCGCTCGCGGCGCGCCCCTCCTTGGCGGCGCCGCTCAGCACAGTGGGCGAGGCGCCCTCGGTCCTGAGGGTCCGGGGCAGCGGGGAGCGCGGATCGTCGAGGAGCGCGGTGAGGATGTGCTCCGAGCCGATGTACGAGGCGCCGGCCGCCTGGGACCGGGCATGGGCCGTGAGCAGGGCGCGCTTGGCCGCCGGAGTGAGGGCGGGCTCCCCCTCGCCGGTCCCGGAGGGCATCGACGGCTGGAGATCGGCGGCGATCCGGTCCGGGTCGGCGCCGGCCTGCTCCAGGATCTGCCGTGCGGCCGGGACCTGAGTGGCGGCCCACAGAAGATGGACGGCGTCGAGGTCGGCGCCGTCCTGCGCCGCCCGCTCGCCGGCGGCGGACAGCAGTTCGTGCGCGGAGTCGCTGAGTAGACGTCCGATGGGGACGCGCTGCACGGCGGGCGGGGAGGTCGCCGGGCTCATGCCGAAGAAGCGGTCGAACAGATCGGAGAAGGGGTCACCGGACCCGAAGGGCGAGATGCTCACGATTGACCACCCGTCCGGCGGCGACACACGACCGCGTCGCACGCCGAGTCGATTTGCCCGTACTCGCCCCAGTCTTCGCCACGTCACGTCGCACGACAACCCAGGCATTTCCTGGAAAACCGGGTGGTTCAGGGACGCTTGAGGAGAATAGCCTCGGGTACTCGGATCGCTTTCCGCACCTCGCCTCGCGCCCGCCCCGATCGACGTCTTCGCCGGAAGGTTCCTGGCCTCCGGCCGTCCGCTGGACATCCTGGTGAACAGCGCCGGCAACATGGCGCCCCCGCCGGCCCGGGGCGCGGGTGGTCCCGGTGTCCCCCCGGGGCTTCCGCTTCTCCCCCGTCGTCTTCGAGGACCTCTACTTCGACCACCGGCCCTACGACCCCTTCGCCGCCTACGGCCAGTCGAAGACCGCGAACGCCCTGTTCGCGGTGGACCGGGACCGGCGCGGCCGCGCGGAGGGTGTGCGGGCCTTCGCCGTACATCCGGGCACGATCGTCGACACGGGGCTCGCCAAGCATGTCTGGCGACGACGCTCTGCGGGCGGCCGGAGCCCTGGACGACGAGGGCCGCGCGGTAGTGCACCCCGCCCGGCAGCTGAAGACCGTCGCGCGGGGGGGGCGGCCACCAGCCTCCGGTGCGCGACCAGCCCCCGGCTCGACGGCCTGGGCGGGGTCTACTGCGAGAACTGCGACATCAGCCCGCTGGTGGCCGGGGAGGACGAGGCCGCCCGGCGTGCCGGGGCGGCGACCGTCGGGTGCTCTCCTACGCGGTCGGCCCTGAGGCGGCCGCCCGCCTCAGGGAGGTCAGCGAGCGTCTCCTCGCCCGATCACCGCGTCGATCCGCGCCAGCTCGTCGGTGTCGAAGTCCAGGTTGCGGATCGCCGCGACGCTGTCCTCCAGCTGCCGCGGGCTGCTGGCCCCGACCAGGGCCGAGGTCACCCGGCCGCCGCGCAGCACCCAGGCCAGCGCCATCTGGGCCAGCGACTGGCCGCGGGACCCGGCGATGTCGTCGAGCGCGCGGAGCTGCTCCACCCGGTCCTCGGTGATCGCGTCGGTGCTGAGGAACGGGCTGTCGCTCGCGGCCCGGGAGCCCTCCGGGATGCTGTCGAGATAGCGGGCGGTCAGCAGGCCCTGCTCCAGCGGCGAGTACGCGATGGAGCCGATGCGCAGCTCGTCGAGCGTGTCCAGGAGCCCGTCCTCGGGACGGCGGTCGAGCATCGAGTAGCGCGGCTGGTGGATCAGCAGCGGCGTGCCCAGTTCGCGCAGGATGCGGGCGGCTTCCCGGGTCTGCTCCGGCGAGTAGTTGGAGACGCCGACGTAGAGCGCCTTGCCCTGCCGGACCGCCGAGTGCAGGGCGCCCATCGTCTCCTCGAGCGGGGTCTTCGGGTCGAAGCGGTGCGAGTAGAAGATGTCGACGTGGTCCAGGCCCAACCGCTTCAGGCTCTGGTCGAGCGAAGACAGCAGATACTTTCGCGAGCCCCATTCACCGTACGGCCCCGGCCACATCAGATAGCCGGCCTTCGTGGAGATGACCAGCTCGTCGCGGTAGGGGCCGAAGTCCGCCCGCAGGGCGTCGCCAAGGGCGGACTCGGCGGCTCCGGGCGGGGGCCCGTAGTTGTTCGCCAGGTCGAAGTGCGTGACGCCGAGGTCGAAGGCCCGGCGCAGGATCCCCCGTTGGGTCTCCACCGGGCGGTCCGGCCCGAAGTTGTGCCACAGGCCGAGCGACAGCGCGGGCAGCTTCAGGCCGCTGCGTCCGGTACGGCGATAGGGCATGGCCTCGTAGCGGGAGGGATCTGCCGTGTACAACGTGCACTCCAGAGGGGCGTTTACTGACGACGCCCTCCACTCTCGCCCGGCCGTCGTACAGCGGTCCAACAGAGGAATCGGATGGGATTGAGCGTCTACGCTTCTCAATCATGGAATTGCGCCATCTCCAGCACTTCGTCGCGGTCGCCGAGGACCGGCACTTCACCCGGGCAGCCGAGCGGCTGATGGTGTCCCAGTCGGGTCTGTCGGCCTCGGTCCGGGCGCTGGAGCGTGAGTTGCGGGCCCCGCTGTTCGTGCGCACCACCCGCAGCGTCACCCTCACGGAGGCGGGCCGCGCCCTGCTGGTGGAGGCGGAGCGGATCCTGGCCCAGGTGCGGGCGGCCCGCGAGGCGGTGGCGGCCGTGCAGGGCGTGCTGCGCGGCACGCTGGCCCTGGGCACCGAGCAGTGCATCGCCGGGGTGCACGTCGCCCGGCTGCTCGCCGGTTTCCGGCGGCGCCACCCCGATGTGGAGATCCGGCTGCGGCAGGCGGGGTCGGGTGCGCTGGCCGAGGAGGTCACGGCGGGGCGGCTGGACCTGGCGTTCGCGGTGCGCACCCGGGCGGACACCGACCAGCTGCGGTCCGTACCGCTGACGAGCGAGCCGATGACGGTGCTGTGCCATCCCTCGCACCCGCTCGCCGGGCGCGGCCCGCTGACACCCGAGGACCTGGGCGGCGAGGCGTTCGTCGACTTCCACCCCGACTGGGGGCCGCGCCGCACCACCGACGCGGCGTTCGAGCAGGCGGGGGTCCATCGGACCGTGACGCTCGAGGTAAACGATGTGCACAGCCTGCTGGAGCTGGTGCACGAGGGACTCGGCGTCGCCGTCGTCCCGCGCCATTTCGGGCACAAGCCCGAGGCGTCCACCCTGGTCTCGCTCCCCGTCAAGGACGCCGCCGAGTACGAGACGGTGGCGATGCTGCCGCCGCACGAGGCCACCAGCCCGGCGGCCCGGGCGCTCATGAGCCTGCTCACGGCGGCCCCCGAGGACACGGCTGACACGGCGGACGCCGCGAACGCCTCCCGAGCCCGCTGACCGGCGCGCGACGGACGCGGGACACACGGCGGCCGGGTCGGCCCCTGCGCTCAGCGGGTTGGACGGACGCCCACGTGCGCGATACGCGATGGTGGAGCCATGCATGCGAAGGACATCCTCATCGACGCGTACAACCGCATCCGGGAAGAAGTCCATGCCGCCGTCGACGGTCTGGACCCGGACGACCTCAACGCCCGGCCGACCGGGGAGAGCAACTCCATCGCCTGGCTCGTCTGGCACCTCGCCCGTGTCCAGGACGACCACATCGCCGACGCCTTCGACCTCGACCAGGTGTGGCTCTCACAGGACTGGGAGAAGCGCTTCGCGCTGGATCTGCCGCGCCGCGACATCGGGTACGGCCACACCCCGGCGAAGGTCGCCAAGGTCCGGGTCGACTCCGGCGACCTGCTGACCGGGTACTACGACGCCGTGCACGAGCAGACCCTCGGGGCCTTGCGGGAACTGGCCGCCAAGGACCTGGAGCGCATCGTGGACGAGCGCTGGGACCCGCCGGTCAGCCTGGGCGTACGGCTGGTCAGCGTCCTGTCCGACGATCTCCAGCACGCCGGACAGGCCGCCTACGTACGAGGGCTGCTTCAGAGCGCGGCCTCGTAGCCGGGCAGGACCACGTCCCGGATGAGGGCGTTGCGCTCGTCGAACGGGATGAACGCGCTCTTGAGGGCGTTCACCGTCACCGCGCGCAGGTCCTCGACGGTCCAGCCCGCCTCCTCGACCAGCAGGGACATCTCGCGGGTCATCGTCGTGCCCGAGACCAGACGGTTGTCGGTGTTGAGGGTGACCCGGAAGCCCAGGTCCTTCAGAGCGGTGATCGGGTGCTCGGCGATCGAGGTGGCGGCGCCGGTCTGAAGGTTGGAGGTCGGGCACATCTCCAGCGCGACACGGCGGTCCCGCACCCAGCTCGCGAGCCGGCCGAGCTTGCCGTCGACGATGTCCTCGGTGATGCGCACGCCATGGCCGATGCGCTGGGCGCCGCACACCTGGAGGGCCTGGTGGATGCTGGGCAGGCCGTGCGCCTCACCGGCGTGGATGGTGAACGGGACGCTCTGCCCGCGCAGGTGCTCGAACGCGGCCAGGTGATCGGCGGGCGGGAAGCCGTCCTCGGCACCGGCGATGTCGAACCCGACGACTCCGGCGTCGCGGTAGGCGACGGCGAGGTCGGCGGCCTCGCGGACGCGGTCGAACATGCGCATGCCGCAGAGCAGGGTGCCGACCCGGACGGGAGTGCCGGCCAAGGCCGCCTTGGCCATACCGCCCGCGAGGCCCTCCTGGACGGCCTCCACGACCTCGCTCATCGACAGCCCGCCCTTGGTGTTCAGCTCGGGGGCGTAGCGCACCTCGGCGTAGACGACGCCGTCGGCGGCGAGGTCCAGAACGTACTCCTCCGCGACGCGCAGCAGGCCCTCGCGGGTCTGCATCACGGCAAGGGTGTGCTCGAAGGTGGCTATGTAGCGGACCAGGTCACCGGAGTTCGCGGCCTCGAAGTACCAGGCGGCGAGCTCGTCGGGGTCGGTGGCGGGCAGGCTGTGGCCGACCGCGGCCGCGAGTTCGACGACGGTGGCGGGGCGCAGGCCGCCGTCGAGGTGGTCGTGCAGGACGGCCTTGGGCAGGCGGCGGATCACTTCGGCATCTACGCGCGTAGCAGTCATGGCGGGTCTTTCCTTGAGCAGCGGTTCAAAGCGGTGGGAGGAGGATCACTCGGCGGGCTGGAGCAGGTCCCAGCGGTTGCCGTACAGGTCCTGGAAGACGGCGACCGTGCCGTAGGGCTCGTGCCGCGGCTCTTCCAGGAAGGCCACACCGGCGGCGGTCATCCGGGTGTGGTCGCGGGTGAAGTCGTCCGTGCGCAGGAAGAAGCCCACGCGTCCGCCGGTCTGGTCTCCGACCCGGGCGCGCTGCGCGTCGTCCTTGGCGCGCGCCAGGAGCAACCCGGTGCCATGGTCGGCGGCGCCGGGCTCGACGACGACCCACCGGGAGCCGTCGGGCCGCGGCTCGTCGGCCGCGAGCCGGAATCCCAGGGCCTCGGTGTAGAAGCGGATCGCCTCGTCGTAGTCGTCGACGACGAGGGTGACCAAGGCGATGCGTCTCATCAGGCCTTCCGGGACGGGGGACGTTGGTGCGTTATACGTAACACGAAGCGTACGGCATCCCGTCGAGTGGTGCTGGTCGCTCCCCCACGACCGGTGCCGCCGTGCCGGCGCCGGTGGGTCAGTCGCCTTCCTCGCCCTGGGCGATCTCCACCTCGTGATGGACGCCGATGATCCCGGTCGCCGAGGCGCACACGGAGACCGTGGCGCAGGCGACGAGCAGAGCGGCGATCCAGCGGGCGGCCCGGTGCGGCACTCTCGGGGCCGCCAGCAGCGCGGCGACCCTCTGTGGCACGGGTCCGGTGGTCGCGGCGGACACGAACGGCGGCCGCTCGGCCCAGGCGGCCCGGGCGGCCAGCGCGGCCCGGCCGATCGCCCGGGCGGTCAGCCGCCGGTCCCCGACCGCCGCGGCGGCGGTCTCGTCGGCCGCTCGTTCGGCCGCCAGGCGGATGACCGCCCGCAGGGGCCGCAGGCCCGGGTGACACAGCGCGGCGAGTTCGGCGGCGGCCAGGAAGTAGTGGTGCCCGGCCGCGTTGTGGGCGCGCTCGTGGGCGAAGAGCGCCTCCCGTTCGTCCGGGCCGAGGCTGCGGAGCATTCCGGTGGTGACCACGATGCGGTTCGGGCGTCCGGGCAGGGCGTACGCGTCCGGGCACGGGGAGTCGATGACGCACAGGTCGCCGGCGGTGGAGCGGCGGTCCGCCTCGGTGGTGGCGGCGCGGAAGGCCCGGGCCTGGCGCGTCACGGTGCGGCACGCGGTCCACAGGGTGACGGCGAGCGCACCCACGGAGAACGCGGCCGCCGGTACGACGAGCAGATCCGACCCGGTGCGCAGCGGACGCACCAGCTCCCCGAGCGCGGCGAACAGCGGCAGCTCGAGCAGCCCGGTGAGGACGTAGGCGCCCAGTGCGGTCAGGGAGCAGCACGCGAGGACGACCGCGGAGCCGGTCACCACCCACAGCGCGGTCGCGGGCGCGAGCCGCCGGAGGGCGCGACGGGCGAGGGGGGCCGTCACGAACGGCAGCGCGAGCGGAACGAGCAGCAGGAAGGTCACTGCTCACCCGATTCCAGCAGGTCCCGCAGGACACGCTCGTCGTCCTCGCTGAGCTGGGCGACGAAGCGGGCCAGAACGGTGTGCCGGTTGCTGTCCCGGTCCAGTTCGGTGTGCATGCGCCGGGCGGTCAGGCCGTGGGCGTCCTGGACGGGAAAGTAGGCGTAGCCGCGGCCCTGGCGCCTGCGGTCGACGACGCCCTTCTCGTGCAGCCGCGACAGGATCGTCGTCACCGTCGTACGGGCGAGACCGGCGCCCAGGCTCAGCTGCACCTGACCGGGCGTCTGGGGAGCGTCCGCGGCCCACAGGGCGGCCATGACGCCGGCTTCCAGTTCGCCCGCCGGGCGGCGCTCGTCCCTCGCTTCGGTCATGGAACCTTCCTCACCCCGTAATCGTCTACGATTCTGTAGACGGTCTACAGAATTGTAGTCCTCGCGTGTCCGGCCGGGGCCGTCCCGCACGTCCATTATGAAAGGGGTCCACGACCATGGACGCAGCATCGAGCACCGCACCGCCGCGCTCGCCCGGCGCCCCCCGGGCGGCTGCGTGAAGCGGGCGGACACCGCGGACCTCGCCGGTTCGGTGGCGGTGGGCGCGCTCGCGGCGTTCGCGCTGCTGGCGCTGACCGTGACCGGACGGGGCGGTTCCCCGCTGTTCGGCGACGAGGACCTGCTGGAGTGGTCGGTGGGCCACCGACCGCCCGCGATGGTGGCGGTGGCGCGGGCCGTGACGTTCACGGGCACGGGAGTCGTCCCGTATGTGCTCGCCGCCCTGGCGGGCCTGCTGGCGGGACGCACACCGCGACAGCGGGGCCCGGCGGTCGCCGCCGCGCTCCTGTGCCTGGCCGCGGGCCAGGCGGTGCGGTACGGGGTGATGTCACTGGTGGCGCGTCCCCGCCCGGCCCACCGGGACTGGGTCACGCACGCGTCGGGCTGGGCGTTTCCCTCGGGGCACACGACGACGGCCGCGATCGCGGCGGGGCTGCTGGCCCTGGCGATCCTGGCCCGCGCCCGACGGGGCGGAGCGGCCCTGGTCACGCTCGTCCTCACCTGGGGCGCACTCGTCGGCCTCACCCGCGTGTATCTGGGCGTCCACTGGTTCTCAGACGTCCTGGGCGGCTGGCTGTTCGCCCTGTGCTGGCTGAGCCTGTGCGTGTACACCGCCGCCCGCCTGGCCCGCGCACGGCGTCCGGCGGAGCCGAGCGGTCCTGCCCGTCAGCCGCAGGGCTGAGAAACCGATGCGGTGGACGGGCAGGTCGCCCGGTTCCCAGGCGCCCGCTTCCCAGGCGCCCACGGAGTCCACCGCGCCCGCGGTGATCGAGTGATTCGCGTGTGACGGACAGGCGTGGTCGCCGGGCGCTTTACGGATAGGTGTAGGTGTTCAGGGTGTCTACGGCGGACGCCGGGCTCCCGAGGTCGTAGCGGTCGACCGCGAGGAAGGTGGGCTTCTTGCGGGCGGCCGGCTGGCAGAACCGCTGGGTGCGGTCGGCGAGCTTGGTGTTGTCGGTCCGGGCCGTGGAAGCGATCGTCGCGTCACGGAAGTGGTTCATGACGAACAGCGGGCGGAAGCCGGGTTCGGTGCGGGTCAGAGGGATGGTGGTGTCCGCGGCGTACCAGCGGCTGTAGCAGGACCAGTCGGAGGAGCCCAGTCCCGAGCCCATGGACCAGTAGTTCTCCACCGTCCAGTCCTTCTGGTACATCACACCGAAGCTGTCGCGGGTGAGCCCGGCGGCCTCGTCGGAGGAACGGCTGTGGTCCGTGAAGATCAGCAGCCGGTGGCCCGCCGCGGTCAGATCGGCCATCTTCGGCCAGCCGTTCTGCCGCACGCCGGTCCGGTCCGGACGGTAGAGCACGTCCGGCAGGCCGTTCACCCGGGCCAGTTCGCTGCGCAGGACGCCCGGGTCGACGTAGTCCTCGAGGAAGATGGTGGCGAACTGATCCGGGTGCGCCTTGAGGAAGTCCACGATGCGCTGGACGTCCACCCACAGGGCGACCGGCCTGCTGACCAGGGTGCAGCTGTCGTGGCAGAGGATGGCCCCGTCGGGTGTCTGATGGATGTCCAGCATGAACCCGCGTACTCCGTCGGCCAGTTGCTGGTTGATGCCGCGTGTTTGATTGGGCACCAGATTCACGAAGGGCGGGGCGAAGCCGCCGTCGACGCCGTTGGCGTAGGCGTTGTGCGCGGTGAGGAACGTGACCTGGTCGAGGGTGCGCTGGTCCGCGGGCGGCATGGGGCGGGTGGGGGACGTTACGGGTGTGAGGTACCAGGAGGCCAGGCCGCCGGAGGGGCCGATGGCCAGCTGAGCGGGGTAGTTGGCGCCGGACGGCTTGGCGGCGACCGTCAGATAACGGTCGGTTCCGGGGGCCTTGAGGGTGTATTGGTCGCCGCCCGCCGGCGTCATCTCCCAGGACGCGTCGGCACTCGTGCAGGCGACCGTGCGGGCCTGGTCGCCGGAGCGGCCGAGGCAACTGCCCTGAGTGCCGGCGCTTTCGAGGACGTACGAGGATCCGGCGGCTCTCAGGTTCCACTGCTGGTGGTCCTCGTTGCCCTTGGGGTTGTGCTGCTCGACGACTCCCCCGTTGTCGGCCGCGTTCAGCCCGGTGGTCGCGCTCTGCACGTAGTAGGCACCGGTGGCGGGGATCGCGGCGGCCGCGTGGGACTGAGGCGCCACGACCGCGGCGGCCAGCGCGGTGGCCGCGGCCAGCAGGGCGTGGGGGGTTCGCATGGCAGTGCCCTTCCTTCGACGAAGCATGGTCAGGTGCATGACAGCACGCCCGGCGGTCGTATGGCGGCAGGAAAGGTGGCCGCCGGGTGAAGCTCCAACAACCCGGGCACGGCCGCTCCCGGGCAAGGGCGGCGCGGAGCGGTCCTTGCGCGCACGCGCCGGTCCGGCCGGTCGCGGCGCGGGGGCGGCCGTGGTGGGGGGTTGCGGAGGCACACTCAACCGCGTTGATCTGCACCAGTCAAGGGTGTAGACCTGTCAAGTGCGGCGGTCCGGGCGAGCGCCTCGGCCGGCCGGAGTGCGGCCGGTGCGCTCGGCCTCATCGGGCGGGGACATACCGGTCCGCGGGACCGACGGCGGAGAATGCCTCTCATGACCACCGCAGAGCACCCGCTCGTCATCCGCGCCCGGCAGCTGGCCGCCGATCTCCTGGTGCCCCGGGCGGAACGGGTCGACCAGGAGGGCTTCCCCGCGAGCCATGTCCAGGCACTCAAGAGTTCGGGGCTGCTCGGCCTCAACGCGCCGACGGAGTACGGCGGGGCGGCGGCACCCGGTGCCGTCGCCCGGGAGACCGCGGAGATCCTGGCCGGGGCGTGCTGTTCGACGTGGTTCGTGGTGACGCAGCACTACACGCCGGTCAAGCTGCTGGCCTCGGCGGATGTGCCGGTGCGGGAGCGGCTGCTCCGGCCGCTGGCGACGGGCGAACTGCTGGCCGGAATCGCCTACGCCCATGTCCGCGCCTTCCCGCGGATCCCCGTGCGGGCCACACCCGAGCGAGGCGGCTGGCGCTTCGACGGCACCGTGCCGTGGTACACGGGGTGGACGCTGAACGACGTGATGCTGCTCGCGGGTGTGTCCGAGGCGGACGATGTGGTCTTCGCCTTCACCGAGGCACGCGAGCAGCCGGGGCTGCGCGCGTCGGCGCCCATGCGGCTCGCGGCACTCACGGCCGCCCGTACGGTCTCTCTGGAACTGCACGGCCTGTGGCTGCCCGGGGAGGCGGTCGTGCTGCGCACACCGCGGCAGAAACTCGCCCTGGTCGACCGGCCCCGGAACGCCAACGCCTCCCCGGCCGTCTTCGGCGTGGCGTACGCGGCGCTCGAACTGCTGGAGGGCAGCCCGGATGCCAAGGACACGGCGCGTTCCCTGCGGGGCCGTCTCGACGAGGCGCGGCGGGAGTCCTACGCGCTGTGGGACCACCCGGTGCCGCACGAGTGCTTCGAGGAACGGCTCGCGTGGAAACTGCGGGCCCACGATCTGATGCGGGCCGCGACGACCGCCGCGCTCGTGGCCGGGGGCGGCCGGTCCACGCTCATGGACAGCCGGGCCCAGCGGCTGGCGAGGGAGGCGATGTTCCTGCTGGTGCAGGGGCAGACGGCCGAGGTGCGCCGCGCCCACCTCGACCATCTCTCCTGCTGAGCCCCAGCCTCTTTGACGGCGACCCGGCTCGCGAACGGCGCCGGGAGCGCAGCACCAGCCGAACCGGGTGCTCCCCGAGCATGACGCGCCGGGCGATACGGCGCCCCGCTCCGGGTGTCCGTCCGGTCAGTCGTCGTCGCGGGCCGGGACCACCACGAGGAACGTGTCCGACGCCAGATCCATGACGACCTTCGCGGGCTCACCCTCGGCACGGCGGGCCGCCGCGAACTCCTCCGCCGGCCACGCTCCGCGCGGAGCTCCTGCGGGAAACCGCTCCAACACCTTCGTGCCCATAACGGCAGACACCTCCAGCATCGACCGTCGGCTCGCCCCGACGACCAGCGACAACTCTCGTAGGATCCGCCTGCCCTCGATCGACGCCCACATGTCCGGCTTGCGGGAACCGTCTTTCTCCCGGCGGCCCGTCACCGCCCGGCACTCCCTCGGCGCATTCGGAACGCCCCCGCCAGGGGAAGACATCTCCGAACGACACCGACGACGAAGGACCACACTGATGAACGGCGACGAGGCCGGACCGGGGCTGCGCTGCCTGGTGACCGGCGCCACGGGATACATCGGCGGCCGGCTCGTCCCGGAACTGCTCGCCGCCGGGCACCGGGTGCGCTGCCTGGCCCGCTCGCCGGGCAAACTGCGCGACCATCCCTGGGCGGGCGAGGTCGAGGTGGCGGCCGGGGACGTCACCCGGCCGGAGTCGGTCGCCGAGGCCATGCGCGGCGTCGACGTCGCGTACTACCTGGTGCACGCCCTCGGCACGGGCAGCGGCTTCGAGGACACGGACCGCACGGCCGCGCGGACCTTCGGGGAGCAGGCCCGGGCCGCGGGAGTGCGGCGCATCGTCTACCTCGGCGGTCTGACGCCGGTGGGCGTCCCCGAGCGGGAGCTGTCCCCGCATCTGCGCTCCCGGTCCGAAGTCGGCCGCATTCTGCTGGACTCCGGTGTCCCGACCACCGTACTGCGGGCCGCCGTCATCATCGGCTCGGGCTCGGCCTCCTTCGAGATGCTGCGCTATCTCACCGAGCGCCTGCCCGTCATGGTCACCCCGCGCTGGGTGCGCACCCGGACCCAGCCCATCGCGGTGCGGGACGTGCTGCGCTTGCTGGTGGGCAGCGCGCGCATGCCCGGCGAGGTCAACCGCGCCTTCGACATCGGAGGGCCGGGTGTGCTGACGTACCGGGAGATGATGGTCCGGTACGCGGCGATCGCGGGCCTTCCGCGCCGGGTCGTCGTGCCCGTCCCGGTCCTCACCCCCGGCCTGTCCAGTCTCTGGGTCGGACTCGTGACGCCCGTGCCCGCGTCCCTCGCCCGGCCGCTCACCGAGTCCCTGCGCCACGAGGTCGTCTGCCGTGAGCGGGACATCGAGCGGTATGTGCCCGCCCCGCCGGGGCATCCGATCGGTTTCGACGAGGCGGTCCGGCTGGCGCTGAAGCGGGTGCGCGACGCACAGGTCACGACCCGCTGGTCGTCCGCGTCGCCGCCCGGCGCCCCGAGCGACCCGCTGCCCACCGACCCGGACTGGGCCGGTGGCAGCCTCTACACCGATCGTCGGGAGCTGACGGTCCACGCATCCCGCGAGGCGCTGTGGCAAGTCATCGAGGGCATCGGCGGCGACAACGGCTGGTACTCCTTCCCTCTCGCCTGGGCGGCGCGGGGATGGCTGGATCGACTGGCCGGCGGGGTCGGGCTGTGCCGGGGGCGACGCGACGCCGAGCGACTGCGGGTCGGCGACTCCCTGGACTTCTGGCGGGTGGAGGAGGTCGAACCCGGGCATCTGCTGCGGCTGCGGGCCGAGATGCGGCTTCCGGGGCTGGCCTGGCTGGAGATGTACGCCGAGCTCGACGGCCGGGGCCGCACCCGGTACCGGCAGCGGGCCCTGTTCCATCCGCACGGGCTCCTCGGGCACGCCTACTGGTGGGGCGTCTCACCCTTCCACGCCATCGTCTTCGGCGGCATGGCCCGCAACATCGCGAAGGCGGCCGCCCGGACTCCGTCCGTCCCCGCCCCCGATGACACGACCCTCCGCTGACGCCCGCATCCGCGGGGCGTCCCCGGACGGAAGCAGATCACGGCAACCCCCTCGCGTCACGGAGTCCGCTTCATGAACGTCTCGGTCGTCCTGTTCACCTCGGATCTGCGTCTGCACGACCATCCGCCGCTGCGGGCCGCCCTCGACGGCTCCCGTCAAGTCGTGCCGCTGTTCGTGCGCGACCGGGCCGTGGCGGCCGCCGGGTTCGCCGCGCCGAACCGGCTGGCGTTCCTCGCGGACTGCCTGCGGGACCTGGACGAGGGTCTGCGGGCCCGGGGCGGCCGGCTCGTCGTCCGCTCCGGGGACGTCGTCGACGAGGTGTGCCGGGTGGTCGCCGAGGCGGACGCGTGCGAGGTGCATCTGGCCGCCGACGTCAGCGCCTACGCGCAGCGGCGTGAGGAGCGGCTGCGGGGGGCCCTGGAGGCGGAGGGGCGCCGGCTGCACGTCCACGACGCCGTGAGCACCGCCGTGCCGCCCGGCGCGGTGACCCCGGCCGCCTCTGACCACTACGCCGTCTTCACTCCGTACTTCCGGCAGTGGTCCCGGCAGCGGTTGCGCGACGCCCTCGGTGCGCCCCGCACGGTGCGGGTGCCGGACACCGTCGGGTCCGAGGAACTTCCCGTGCGTGCGGAGGTTTCGGAGGTCTCGCCGGGGCTCGCCGCGGGCGGCGAGAGCGAGGGCAGGAAGCGTCTCGCGGCCTGGTTGCGCGGCGGCGTCACCGTGTACCAGGACCGCCACGACGACCTCGCGGCCGACGCCACCTCCCGTCTGTCGCCGCACCTGCACTTCGGCACGCTCTCCCCGGTCGAACTCGTCCACCGGGCCCGGGGAGCCGGCGGCCCGGGCGCCGACGCCTTCGTACGGCAGCTGGCTTGGCGGGACTTCCACCGCCAGGTCCTGGCGGCGCGTCCGGACGCGGCCACATCCGACTACCGCACGAAGCACGACCGCTGGCGTTCCGAGCGAGAGGCCCGCGCGGACATCGAGGCGTGGCGCGCGGGCCGTACCGGTTACCCCGTGGTCGACGCGGCGATGCGCCAGCTGCGGCACGAGGGCTGGATGCACAACCGGGCACGGCTGCTGACGGCGAGTTTCCTCACCAAGACCCTGTATGTGGACTGGCGGGTCGGCGCCCGCCACTTCCTTGCGCTGCTGGTCGACGGCGACCTCGCCAACAACCAGATGAACTGGCAGTGGGTGGCCGGAACCGGCACCGACACCCGGCCGGGCCGGGTCCTCAACCCGGTCGGCCAGGCCAAGCGCCACGACCCGGACGGGGCGTACGTGCACCGCTGGGTGCCCGAACTCGCCGGTCTGGACGCGCCCGTGGTGCACGAGCCGTGGAAGCTGCGCGGCCCGCAGCGTGCCGTCTACGACGCCTACCCGGACCCGATCGTCGACCTCGCCGAGGGCCTGGCACGCTTCAAGCGGGCCCGCGGACACGGCTGAGGACCACGCCTGGCCGTTACGGCGCCCGCGGCGCGCCCGGCCGCCGTCCTCAGCCCTGAGCCCGCCGAAGGCGGTCAGCCCACCGTCGGCGCGAATCCGGCGGCGGGTGCAGTGAGGGCTACGGCGCGCTCGCAGACCGGGCGAGGAGGACGGCGGGGCCGCGGGGTGCTCGCCCGGCCCGCGGCTGTGCCGCGATCGCGCGGCTCTCGCCCGTAAGCACCAGTCGTCCGAAGACGGCGAACTCGTAGGCGGCGAACCGGGGCGCGGCAACGGCCGATTGGCCCCGGCCCGGGCTTCCTTCGACCGGGTGACGGCATGGCCTTTCGTTCGCCGGTCAGGGAATGGGTGAAAGACGGGTCCGCCGCGCGGCGCGCCCCGCACGGGCGGCCGGACGGCGGCACGCACGGTCACGCGCCGATACGGCCCGGACGGGAAGGTCAGTGGTGGACGGACAGGCGTCGGTATCCCCCAGGAGACGGCCATGGCCGCGGCGAGTCGGTGTCCCGGCCGGCCCGGACACGGCGTGCGGTGCCGGACGCGCCCTCAGCCGGGCCGGACGGTTGTGGCCGGTGCTGTGGACGGCCCTGCGGCGCACCCCGGTGGCGATGTGGCGGGACGACGTGTCGGACTGGGCCGCGGCACTGACGTACTACGCCATCCTCGCCCTGCTGCCCATGTTCCTGATGGCGTTCTCCTTGATCGGGGCGGTCAGCCCGCATCTCACCGATGCGCTCATCACACGGGTCACGGCCTGGGCGCCGGCCGAGGCGGGGACGGCTCTGCACAGTACGCTGCGCCGCCTGGCCGGGGAGCGGTCCGCCGCGGTGACGGTGGCCGTCGGCGGCGGGGCAAGCGCACTGTGGTCGGCCTCCAGTTATCTGGCGGTGTTCCGGCGAGCGCTGCACGATCAGCATGGTGTCGCGGACAACCGGCCCGCCCTGCGCAAGGCGCACCGGATTCTGCTCACGGCCGTGACGCTGCTGCCCCTGCTCTTCGGCAGCGCCCTGCTGCTCGTCCTGAGCGGGCCGCTGGTGAGGGCGCTGGGACGGTGGGCGGGGCTCGGGAAGGCGGGCGAGACCGTATGGGTCCTGCTGCGCTGGCCGGCACTGGTGGCCCTGGTGGCGCTGCTGGTGCTGGTCCTCTTCCGGACGGGGCCGCCGCAGGCCCGGGAGTTGCGTCATGCGGTGCCGGGCGGGGTGCTCGCGGCGGCGCTGTGGCTGACCGCCTCGGTGAGCTTCACGGCATACGCCACCGGGCTCGGCACCTACAGCAGGCTCTACGGATCGCTGGCGGGCGTGGTCGTCTTCCTTGTGTGGCTGTGGATGTCCCATCTGTCGCTGCTGGCGGGGGCCCAGTTCGCGGCCGAGCTGACGCGCGCGGAGCGAGAGCGGTGAAGCGGCCACGGCTACACATAAAGAAAAAATAAGAGCACAATGAGTGTACGCGGCGATTCACCGCATACCGCTTCAGCGCGGCCATGCCGCAGAGTCGAAGGAGACGAGTGATGGCTCACGTCTCGCACACCAAAGGGGACATGACGACCCACCCCGATATCCACGAAATGCGGGCTCGCTACGCCCGTATGGTCGGTGGCCGCGATGTGGCGCTCATGGACGGGCCGGTGTTCCTGCTCGGTCTGTACTGCGCCGCATCCCCGTGGATAGTCCACTACACGACGAGCCAGCCCCCGCTCGCCACGCACAACCTCATCATGGGGATCGCGATCGGGCTGCTGGCTCTCGGCTTCACCATCATGCCGGAGCGCATGTACGGCCTGAGCTGGGCCATGTGCGCGCTGGGCGCCTGGATGATCATCTCGCCGTGGATCGTCGGCACGGCCCCGGACACCGGAGTCGTGGTCAACAGCATCGTCATCGGCGCCCTCGCGGTGGTCTTGGGCATGCTGTGCGCGGGCGTGACCACCAGGAGCGCTGCGCGCCCGTAACCCTGTCCACCCGTCACCGGGCACCGCGAACGCGGAGGCACACCCGGGGGCCGGTCCGCGGCGGCGGACCGGCCGACGCGCCCGCGGGTTCCGCCGGGCGGGCTACGCGCCCGCGGGTTCCGTGCGGGGCGCCACGAGATACTCTCCGCGACCTCCTTCGGCCCGAACGGCCAGACCTTCTCCAGCCGGGCCCACACCAGGAACGCCACACAGCCGAGCGCCGGCCAGGCCGGTGACCACTCGATGGGGTGGCGGCCCGGCGAGTTCCTGTCCGCGTAGCCGTAGATGACCAGCCAGCCGACGAGGGCGACGAGGCTCGGCACGGGGTACAGCCACATCCGGTACGGGCGGTGGAGCCCCGGCTGCCGCTTGCGCAGCACCGTCACGGCCGTGATCTGCGGACGCTGGAGGACGCGGTGTCGGGCATGGCGGTCGTCGGGTCGGCGCGGGCGTTCGGGATGACCGGTCAACAGCTCACGGCGAAGGCGGTGTTCGACGCGGCCCGGCAGGGCCATCCCGCCGCGGCCCAGGCCGTGCAGCAGGAGGGCGAGCGCATCGCGCACACGGTGGCGGCCGCGGCGGCCGTGCTCGACCCGGACCTGGTGGTGCTCGGCGGCGGCGCGGGCCACAGCGTCGACCTGCTGCTGCGCCCCGTGCGCGAAACGCTGCGCTCCCTCACCGCTCCGCCCGAAGATCGCGCCGAGCCGGCTGGGTGAGGACGCGGTGCTGCTGGGAGCACTGGCGACCGCCCTGGGGACGGCACGGGACGTGGTGTTCGAGCGCCGGTCGGCGGCGCCCCGACCAACTGGCCCAGGCGCAAAGGCCGGACAGGGGTGGGCCCGGGAGCCCACCCCTGGGGAGGTCAGCTCACATTGAGCGCCGTGTCGTCGACGACGAACGACGTCTGGAGGCTGGAGCCCTCGGTTCCGGTGAACTTGAGGGTGACCGTCTGCCCCGCATAGCTCGCGAGACTGAAGCTGCGCTGGGTGTAGCCGCTGCCGGCCTGGAGGTTGGAGTACGTCGCCAGGGTGCCCAGCACGGTTCCCGAGCCGTTGAGAATCTGCACCTTGAGGGTGTCGTACGCCGTGCTCGTGGTGGTCTCGTCCGTGTCGATGTGCAGGTAGAAGCTCAGCGTGGCGGTGGTGCAGCCGGACGGGATGCTCACCGGCTGGGAGAGGGTGTCGGTGTGCGCGGAGCCGTAGCCGTCCAGCCAGGCGTAGAAGGAGCCGGTGCGGGGCGACTCGCTGCTGGAGTCCGTGATGACGCCGCTGCCGGCGCTCCAGGTGGTGGCGCCGGACTCGAAGCCGTCGTTCCCGAGGAGCTGGGCGGCGGTGCAGGAGGTGGAGCCGCCGCCTCCGCCCCCGCTGCTGCCGCTCGCGCCGAAGAGCCATTCGGTGGCGTTGAGGGCCAGGGCGGCGTTGGTGGCGCCGGAGTCGTTCCAGCCGTCGTAGAGCGTGTTGCCGGACTGGCCGGTCCCGTCGTCGACCGGGGAGCTGTCGCCCCAGAAGGCCACACGGCCACTGCCGAAGGTGCTGGTCAGAAAGAACGCTCCGGTGTTGCCCGAGTAACCGCTGCGGTAGATCAGGCCCTTGACGGAGGAGTTGTCGGAGGGCTTGAGCGTGGCGGTGGTGCCGTTGGCGATGAGGCTCTTGGTAACGGTGCCGAAGGAGCCGTGCAGGACCGGGTCGGTGCTGTCGCTGACGGCGGCCGGGTAGCCGGAGGTGATGTTCAGCGAGTCGATGGAGAAACCGAACGGGTCGGTGGAGTCGACGCTGTTGTTGGTCATCAGGTCATTGAGGATCTTGACCGCGTCGGAGCCGTCGTTGTTGCGGTCGGCGCCGGCGTGGTCGGAGATCATGAACAGGCCGCCGCCGTTCTTCACGAAGTTCATGATCGCCGTCTTCTCGGCCGTCGTGAACAGCGTGTTCGGCTCGGGCAGGACCAGGGTGTCGAATCTCGACAGATCGGTCGCGGAGGAGCCACCGTAGCTGAGGCTGGATCCCGAGGGCAGCGTCTTGAGGCTGTAGTTGCCCGTCTTCTGAAGGGCGACACCCCAGGACGAGAGGGCGCCGGTCCAGTCCTTCTCGGCGGACGGGGTGGAGTCCTGGCCGAGGGGGTCGGGCTGGCTGGTGGAGATGATCCAGTCGGCGTTGCCGGCGGTCTCCGCGTGCGCGTTGTCGAACAGGACGCGGTGGGGGGTGGCCGCATGGGCCGGCGTGGCGGCCGTGGTCGCCTGGACGGCGGCGCCCGTGGCGAGCAGGCCGAACACGGCAAGGGCCGTGGTGCGTCCGTGGCGGGATCTGGTGGGTCCGGGCATCCGGCAGACCTCCGTGAGGGGAGTCGAGGGGAATCATGGGGAGTTGCGGGGGGCCGGGAAGAGCAGCGTGCGGGGTGCCGTGCGTCTTCGCGCGTAGAACCATCGTCACGGTCTGCGCGCGTAGAACTCCTTCTTACGCCACCCGCGCGACGGACTGTTGAACGGTACATGGCAACCGAGAGACTGAACGGGAGAATGCCGCCCCGGCAGGACGAGGATTGACCCGGCGTTGACCGGTCGTTGAAACGGAACGGACTGTTGCCACGCTCAGCGGGAACATAGACGAGTGCAGAGGCCTTCACCATAAGGGGCGGAGATGGAGATATCCGGCATCATCAGTGCCCTCGTCATCGGGCTCATCATCGGTGTCCTGGGGCGGCTCGTCGTCCCCGGGCGCCAGCACATCGGCGTCCTGTGGACGATCGTCGTCGGCATCGTGGCGGCCTTCATCGGGGCCGGAATCGCCGCGGCGGTCGGCGTGGCGGACACCAAGGGCGTGGACTGGATCGAGTGGCTCATCCAGATCGGTCTGGCGGCACTGGGCGTCGCGGCCCTGGACCGGGCACGGGCGCGGAGCTGACGGCGCGTTCCGGCCGCGACGGCCGTCACCGGCACACACGGGTGCGCCGGACACGGCGGCCGTCACCGGCACACTCGATCGCCTGACGCAACGGCCGTCACCGGCACGGGCGAACGCCCGACGGGACGGCCGTTGCGTCAGGCGCCGAAGGTCAGCCGAGTTCCAGGGTGGTCACCCCGTACACACGCTCCTGTGCGAACGGCCTGACCGGCCCCGTGTACATCCGGGCCGTCTCGAAGGACGGGGTGAGACCGGCGCGTTCGGCGAGCGCGACGGCGGCCGTGTTGGGTTCGGGGACGTCGATGGCGATGGGCCGGCCCGCGACTTTGGCGCTCAGGGTGGTGAAGAGCGCATCGGCGTCGTCGGCTGTGTCCGCGAACAGGGGGCCGACACGCAGGCCGTCACGGGCGGGACGGATCACCGCGTAGCCGGTCAGTCTGTCGTCCTCGCAGCGGACGAAGACCCGGTGCTCGGGGGCGGTGAGCCAGTGCTCCAGGAAGCGGGGGCGGTCGGCCGGGTAGCAGACGCTGTCGTACGCGATCACGGAGTCGAGGTCCGCCTTCTCGGCCGGGCGAACTCCGGGCGCCGCCTCCCCCGTGGGGGCGGGCCCGGTGAACCGCACGGTGCGGTGGGCCGGCTGGAACCCGGACCGGCGGTAGTTGTCCTGCTGGGCGACGACACCGTCCAGACCGATCGTGCGCCCGCCGGCGTGGGCGAGGCCCGTCTTCCAGGTGGCCAGTCCGAGGCCCCGGCCACGCAGGTCGGGGCGTACGAGGTAGCAGCCCAGGAAGGCGTAGTCGGCGCCGTAGGTCACGACGGAGATCGCCGAGACGGGTTCCTCGCCGAGCCGTCCGATGAAGAAGCCCCTGGGGTCCTGGGCGAAGAAGGCCGGGCCGTCGGACGCTCCGGGGTTCCAGCCCTCGTCCGCCGCCCAGCCGCTGATCACCGGCCAGTCGTCGAGCGTGGCCCGGGTGACGACGAGGGCATCGGGACCCGCAGACGTCATCGTGGCGCTTCCTTCCGTGGGGGATGGCGGTCGGTGCGGTGATCGGCCGCACCCGCAGCATCCTTCCCGATGCCGGGGTCGTACGCCATGCCGGCCTGCCCCTGTGGCCGAGAACGATCCCCTTCGCGGGAACGGCTCCTGACGACCGGTGGGACGCGAACGAGGGCCCCGCGGACGCTCGTGCGGCGGGACCCTCTTCGGCATACCGGGGACGGCTCAGCGGGTCGCGGCCGCACGGAAACGGCGGTACAGGATCGTTCCGCCGAGCACCAGGGCGGCGCTTCCCGCCAGCGTGGGCAGGGGCGCTTCCGCACCCGTGTGGGCGAGCACGCCCGCCGGCCGCGGGACGGTGTGGGCCTGCGGCGGGGGGGTGTGCGGCCTCGGCGGTACGGCCGGCCGCGGGGTGGGGCGGTGGGGCCGGCCTGGCGAGGTGTTCGTGGACGTGTTGCCCTCGGCCCTGTTGCCGACGCCGACCACGCTCACCGCGTTGCCGGAGAGGTTCACCGGGAGGTGGACCGGCAACTGCACCTCGTTGCCGGCGAGCAGGCCGCCCGAGCCCGTGGCCCGTCCGTGCGCGGAGGAGCCGCCGGGAGCGGTCCCGGTTCCCTGGTGCGGACCGCCCCGGGACCTGCCCTGGTTCACACAGGCGTTGCCCGCGGCCGGGTCGAGGACCCCGATGACGTTCACGGTGTTGCCGCACACGTTGACCGGCACGTGCACCGGCAGCTGGATGCTGTTGCCGGAGATCAGTCCGGGCGAACCCGCATCGGTGCCGTTCGCCGCGGAGTCCGCGTGCGCCGGAAGCGCCGCTACCAGCGCTCCCGAGGCGGCGGCCGCGGCGATCAAACCATTTCGGGTAACCCGTTTCATAGGTTCCCTGCCTTCCAGACATCGTCGCGAGCACTCGCTCGCACCCGATAAAACGCAGAGGGACCAATCCGAGTTATGGCTTATCCTCCTTTCACCCCATCGAGTGGCCCGGTGTCGAACTGTCAGGTGAGGGACAGCTCGGGCGTGTAGAGGTCGAGCCACAGCGCGAGGTCCAGGGTCCGTTCGAGGCCGCGGCGCGAGGTCTGGGTGATCTGCGGCGTGTCACGCCGGGCGGCCTGCCGTACCCGTTCCCGGCCGACGGGGCGGAAGACGGGATGATCGGGGCGGGAGAGCAGATCCTTGGCGTGCTCCTGGAGGGCGACCGCGTACCTCGGATCCTGCGTGGACGGGTACGGGCTCTTGGCCCGGTCGTAGACGGACTTCGGGATCAGGTCCCGGGTGGCCTCCCGGAGCAGGCACTTCTCCCTGCCGTCGAACGACTTGAGCGACCAGGGCGTGTTGTACACGTACTCCACGAGCCGGTGGTCGCAGTACGGCACCCGCACCTCCAGGCCGACCGCCATGCCGGCGCGGTCCTTGAGGTCGAGCAGGAGCCGCACGAAGCGGGTCAGATGGAGGTGGCAGATCCGCCGCATCCGGTACTCGAAGTCGCTCTCGCCGTCCAGGCGCGCGATTTGGAGACCGCCGAGCGGTACCCGTCCGCGATGTACGCCTCGAGGTCGAGGGCCTCGGTCAGTTCGGGGCGCAGGACGTCCTCCTCCTCGTCGGAGCGGAGGACGGGGGACACGAGCCGGGGGAACGTCTCGGCGGCACGGGCCTCCTCGTCGAAGAACTGGAGGTGACCGCCGAAGACCTCGTCCGCGGACTCCCCCGACAGCGCCACCGTGGAGTGCTCACGGATCGCCCGGAACAGCAGCAGCAGCGAGGTGTCCAAGTCGCCGAATCCGGCTGGGAGATCCCGGGCGTGGATGACCGCGGCGCGCACGTCGAGGTCGGCGAGGGCATCCGCGTCGAGGACGATGTCCCGGTGGTCGGTGCCGCAGGCGTGGGCGACGTCGTGCACGAAGGGCGTGTCGGGTGTGCGGCGCAGCTCGTCGGCGACGAAGTGGTCGGCCTGCCCGACGAAGTCCACCGCGAAACTGCGCACCTTCTCGCCGTGCCCGGCCAGCTGCCGTGCGGCTCGGGTCCGCGGCAGGCCATCGTCTCCGTCATGGCGTCCAGGGTCGTGCCCTCGGCCCGCAGATCACGGTCGTAGGAGGCCCAGCCGGTGATCCCGCACATGTCCGACCTCCCGCGTCCTGACCCTCGCACCCAAACCAGATGTATCGGGCAGCTATATGTCGAGCGTGTGTCACGTGCGCAGGGCGGTCAACTCGTCCGTCACGGTGCGGACCCCGGTCCCCAGGCCTTTCGGCCCGGTTGCGTCGTGCGTACCCGCGGACCGGCTCCGTGCCGGGCCGGATCCGCCGGGTCTCGGCTACCGGCAAAGAGTTCGCCAACCCCTCGCACGGCCGGACAGCCGCCACACGAGGGCGTACGGCACGGCGGCGGCCCGGTGGCCGGTTGCCCCGAATGCCCGACACTCGAATCGGCCCTAAGGTGCTGATATGGAAGCGCTCAGTCCCTCGACCCTCGCGGAACTGCGCCGGCCGCGGCCGTACCCCGCGGTGTCGGTCTTCGCGCCGACGCACCGCCGCGAGCCGGACAACATCCAGGACCGCGTACGGCTGCGCAACGCGCTGGCCGACGCGAAGAGGCAGCTCGAGTCCGATCCCGCGGTCACCCGTGAGCGCCGCGTCGACGTCGAGGCCCAGCTCGACCAGGCGCTCAGCGAGGTCGACCTGACCTACACCGAGGACGGCGTTGTGATCTTCGCGGCGCCCGGCGAGCACCAGGTGTGGTCGCTGTCCCGTACGGTGCCCGAGCGGGTGGTGCTCTCCGACACCTTCCTGACCCGCAACCTGGTGGCCGCGCAGGCCGCGCAGCGGCCGTTCTGGGTACTGGCGGTCTCCGCGGACCGGGTCACGCTGTGGAACGGCGGTGCCGGCCAGGTCACCGAGGAGCGCAGGGGCGCCTTCCCGCTGACCCGGGGCCGGGAGAACTTCGACGCGGAGCGCCGGCAGCAGATCGGCGACATGCCGAGCACCTTCCGTGACGAGGGCACCCGTCATTTCCTGCGCGAGGCCGACACCGCGTTGAGCAGGGTTCTGCGCCAGGACCCGCGGCCGCTGTACGTCACCGGCCAGCCGGCGGCGCTGTCGGCCCTCGACGAGGTCGGCACTGTCACCAAGGACGCGGTCCACGCCCCGCACGGCGGTCTCGCCCACGGCACCCGCGACACCGTGTGGCGTGCGGTTCAGCCGATCATCGCCGCAGAGGACGTCAGGAACGTCGACACGGCCGGCCGTGAGCTGGTGGCGGCGCGCGGCCGCAAGGCGTACGCCGCCGGGGTGGACGAGGTCTGGCAGAACGCGTCGGAGGGCCGCATCCGGCTGCTCGTCGTGGAGGAGAACTACCGGGTGACGGTCCGTGACGATGCCGGTGATCACCTGGTGCCGGCCGAGAGCGGGGACCTGGACGTCCGCGAGGACATCGTGGACGAGATCGTCGAGCGGTGCCTGGACACGGGCGCCGAGGTCCGCTTCGTTCCCGACGGCACCCTCGGCGACGCACAGGGCATCGCCGGGGTGCTCCGCTACTGAACCCGCCCCTTCCGCGGTCTACCCTGCCCGGGACGATCGGCGGAAGGGGAGGGCGGCACATGGGCGGCCTGCTGGGCGTAGCGGTACTGGGTGCGGGACACATGGGGACCGACCATGTACGCCGTCTGGACCGTGGCGTGAGCGGAGCCAGAGTGGTGTCCGTGGCGGATCCCGACACGGACCGCGCCAAGGAGGCCACGGGCGGCATCGACGGCGTACGGGTGTGTCCCGAACCGGAGGCGGCTCTCGACGCTCCCGGCGTCCAGGCCGTGCTGATCGCCTCCCCCGGACCGGCGCACGAGGAGGCGCTGCTCGCGGCCTTCGCGCGCGGGCTGCCGGTGCTGTGCGAGAAACCGCTGGTTCCGGACGCTGCCGGGGCGCTGCGGGTGGTGGAGGCGGAGGCCCGGCTCGGACGGCGGCTCACGCAGGTGGGGTTCATGCGGCGGTACGACACCGAGTACATGCGTCTGAAGTCCCTGCTGGACAGCGGACGACTGGGCCGGGCCCTGATGCTGCACTGCACGCACCGCAATGTGTCCTCGCCTCCGCACTTCACCACGGACATGCTGATCAACAGCTCCGTCTCGCACGAGATCGACGCGGCCCGCTGGCTGCTGGGCCAGGAGCTGACGGCGGTGTCGGTGCTGTGTCCGCGGCCGTCCCGGAACGCCCCCGAGGACCTTCTCGATCCCCAGTTCGTGGTGTTCGAGACCTCGGGCGGCGCCCTTGTCGACGTGGAGGTCCTCGTCAACTCCGGCTTCGGCTACCAGGTGCGCTGCGAGGCGGTCTGCGAGGACGGCAGCGCCCGTATCGGCGACGGGCACACCATGGTGGTGACGAGTGGCGGGACCGCGCACGAGGAGGTCGCGCAGGACTACCTCGTGCGGTTCGCGGAGGCCTACGACCGGGAGGTGCAGGCCTGGGTCGACGCCACGCGGCAGGGGCGGGTCACCGGGCCGTCCGTATGGGACGGGTACGCGGCCTCGGCGGTAGCCGAGGCCGCGGTCCGGGCGCGGCGGGACGGTGTCCGGCAGACCGTGGACCTCGCCCCGCGACCGGAGCCGTACGCCCACTACGACGGCCACCCGGACGCAGTGACACACACGCTCCCCGGGCGCACGCTTGAGCGATGACTCAGCCGTATCCGCGACCCCTCAAGTCCCTTGCGTCACTCGGGACTTGATCGGTCCGGGCCGGCGCGCCCGCCGACCCCCGGGGACACTCCACCGGGCCGGTGGCATATGCCAGAAGCACCACCGTATCGTGTGTTGCCAAATCCCTTACAGGGCGTCGCGGGCTGTGCAACAGTCGTAACGGTCCTTCCGTAAGCCTTGGTCGAACCGTCCCGTATCGGAGCGCGTCATGCCACCCCATCTCTCCGCGGACCGCCCAGCCGCCCGGTCCCCCCGGCACGGCACGGTGGACGCGCTTCTCTCGCAGACACGGCAGCTGCGCGGAGAGGTGGACGCCGTACGGCGGGAGGCACCCGAGGACGGCTCGGATCCCGAGGGCCGCTGGCAGCGCGCACTGTGCGACCTCGCACTGCACCAACTCAACGATCTGGACGAGCACTTGGGACAGCTGCGGGACGGCCCTCCGGCCGTGGCCGCCGAGCACCGTGGCGCGGACCCCGGCCCGGCGGTCCCGCTCCCGGCCCCAGGCGGCTCGCTGCTCAGCCGGGTCGGCAGCGCGGAGTGGAACCTCCTGACCGACGAGGCGAGTTGGTCCGGGGAGCTGTACCGGATCCTCGGCCGCGACCCCTCGGTCCCCGCGCCGACCCTCGACGAGCTGCCCTCGCTGGTGCACGACGAGGACCGGCCGCTGCTGACGGCGATGGTCACGGACTGCCTGGTCGACGGCAAGCCCATCGACGGCGAGTTCCGGATCGTGCGCCCCGGCGGCGAGGTCCGCACCGTGCACATGATGGGCGAGCCCGTGCTCGACGCCGACGGCAGCACCGCCTCGATGTGGGCCGTGCTGCGGGATGTCAGCGAACTGCGCCGCAGTCAGCGGACCGTGCACGAGACCCGTGACTCGTTGCAGCGTCACCGGCAGCGTGCGCAGACCGAGCACCGGCTCGCGGTCGAGTTGCAGGAGGCCGTGCTACCGCCCTGGCACGGCTCCCTGCGGCTCCCGCGCCACGGCCCCGGCGCACTGGACCTGGCCGCCCGCCATCTGCCGTCGTCCATCGGCGCACCGATCGGCGGCGACTGGTACGACGCACTGGAGCTGCCCGACGGGGACACCCTGCTCAGCGTCGGCGACCTCACCGGACACGGGGTGACCGTGGCCTCGGGCATGGCGACACTGATCGGCGCCCTGCGCGGGATGGCCGTCGCGGGCACCGAACCCGGCACCTTGATGGGCTGGCTCAACCAGTTGCTCGACGCCTCCGTCCAGCCGGCCCTGGGCAGCGCGGTCTGCTGCCGCTACCGGCCCGCCACCCGAACCCTGAGCTGGGCGCAGGCAGGACACCCCGCCCCGCTGCTCTACCGAGGCGAGACGGGGCGCGTGCTGGCAGCACCGGACGGCGTGCTGCTCGGGGCGACCTCGTCCGCCGCCTACGGGCAGGCCGAAGTGACCCTCGAGGAAGGCGACCTGCTGCTCCTGCACACCGACGGGCTGGTCCCGCGGCGCAGTGGAACGGCAGCCGTCCGGGAGCTGCTCGACCTGGCCCCGCGCCTCGGCGGAGCCCGCACGGCCCAGGACTGCGTCCGGATGGTCGTGGAGGCGTTCGGCGACAACGCGCGCGAGGACGACGCCTGCCTGCTCGTCGTCAGGGTCGTCTCCTGACGAACGGGCACCTCGGGCTGACGGACGGGTCCCCCGGACCGGTCTTCGACGGACGGGTTCCCCGGACCTGCGCGGGTGAGCGGATCCGTCACAAGCCGCCTCACGCCGGTGCGCGGTTGCCGCTCCCGGGTTTTGTGAGGCCCTTGGGAAGCGCCCGTTTGATCTCCTCACGCAGGTCCTGGATCTTCGGGTAACTGGCGTACTGTCCCGTGAGCCGGTACATCTCGCGCAACCGGTCCCAGGTCCGCAGGGACGAATTCGCGCCCATGGAGGTCAGGGCCAGTCGTGCGTAGCGGTCGGCCTGTTCCGGGTCGTCGGCGATGAAGCAGGCGGAGGCGAGCGAGATGTGGTCGAAGATCTTCGACCGGTCCCGGCCCGTGCCCCGCAGCTCCAGCGCCTCCTTGGCGTGCCGCTGGGCGATCAGGGCCGCACCCGGCTCGTGTTCGGCGAGAGTGCGGTAGGCCAGGGCCTGCATTCCGTGCAGATCCGCCTCGTCGAACAGCTGCATCCAGCTCGGCGGGGGCACGTCCCCCTTGTCGGAGACGAACAGGTCCTCCGCCTCGCCGAGGGTGCGCCGCATGGCCTGCCCCTTGCCCATGGACGCCTGTGCCCAGGCCTCGATGGTGCAGAGCATGGCCTTGGTGCGCGGCAGCACCTCTTCGCCCGAGCCGGACTTGGCGAGCTGCATCAGGTCCAGTGCGTCGTCGGGCCTGCCGAGGTGCACCATCTGGCGGGCGGCACGGGAGAGTGCCTCCCCGGCGCGGGGACGGTCGCCGCCCTCACGGGCCGCGTGGGCGGCGATGACGAAGTACTTCTGCGCCGTGGGCTCCAGGCCGACGTCGTGCGACATCCACCCGGCGAGGACGGCGAGGTTGGCGGCGACGCCCCACAGGCGCCGCTGGAGGTGGTCGGGGTGGCGGTAGGCGAGCATGCCTCCCACTTCGTTGAGCTGTCCCACGACAGCCTTGCGCTGCAGCCCGCCGCCGCGGGCTGCGTCCCAGGCCCGGAACACCTCGACCGAGCGCTCCAGTTCCTCGATCTCCTGCGACCCGATGGGGGCGGCCTCGTAGCGGTCGAACCCAGCGGGGTCGGCGTGCAGGGGATCGTCGAAGCGGGGAGCGTCGGCCGCGAGGGCCGGATCGGTGTGCAGCCAGTCGTGCATGGCACTGCTGAGTGCGGATCCCGCGGCGAGCGCGGCGCCCGCGCTCACCAAGCCGCGTCGGTTGAGCATGAGGTCCATTCCCGTGAATTCGGTGAGGACCGCAGCAGTCCGCTCGGGCGCCCACGGAACTCCGTCGGGGTGCTGCGCATGCCCGTCGTCACGCCGTCTCCCCACGCGCCCGTGCCGGACCAGACCGAGGTCCTCGATGGTCACGACACGGCCGAGTCGCTCGGTGAACAGCGCCGCCAGCACCCGCGGAACCGGATCGCGCGGGATCTCTCCCATGTCGATCCAACGCCGCACCCGTGAGGTGTCGGTCGCCAGCTGGGGGTGACCCATGGCCGCCGCCTGCCGGTTGACCATCCTCGCGAGCTCGCCCTTGGACCAGCCGGCCAGGCCGAACAGGTCCGACAGGCGGGTGTTGGGTTGTCCGCTCACGTCAAGCCCCCAGGTTCTCGGCTGAGTCGACAGTAGCCCGCCGTCAGTTGCTTGTGGACTATTCGCCAGGGTTCGCCAGGGTGCGCCAGATGGTGTGCCACCGGGCCACGGGTGTCAGGTAGGAACGCGCCACCCCGACCCGGTCGCCGCACGGACATTCCCCAGGGTGCACCCGCGGCGGCCGGGGCGGGCAGCGCGCTACTCGCAGGCACACGAAGGGATCTGTATCACCCATGTACGCAGCATCGTCCTCCGTGTCCGCCCCGCCCCGGTCGCTGCGCCCCCGCCCGGGCACCGGCGGCCCCTACCTCGACCCCGCACGGTCGGCGGCCCCGGTGCTCGGCACCGGCCGTACGCGCCGCGTCCCGGGTGTCGGCCCCTCACCGCTCAGCGGCAGAATCGACTTGTCCGGCCCTCAGGGCGCGCAACTGCGCACGGCGATCGCTTCGGTGCACCGCATCTGTCCGGAGTTCACCCCGGTTCAGGTGCTGCGCCGTAGCGGGCGCTCCGTCCTCATCGTCGGCACGACCGGGCGCAGCACGGCGGTCGCCAAGTGCTTACTGGACCAGTCACCGATCTGGTCCGAGCGCAGCCGGCACGAGATAGTGGCATACCGGTCCTTCGTCCGGCACCGGCCACCGGTACGGGTGCCCCGGCTGATCGCGGCGGACCCGGACAACTGCACCCTGGTGATCGAGCGGATGCCGGGCCGGGTCGCGGCACTTCAGCGGCATCCCGTGGAGGCGCCGCCGCGCGCGGACATCCGGACCGCGCTCGGCGCGATCTGCCGGCTGAACGCGTGGCGTCCCCCGGCCGGCACGTTCGACGCCCCGCTGGACTACCCGGAGCGCATCGCCCGCTTCCATGAGCTGGGGCTGCTCACGGACCGGGACATGGGCGACCTGCAGAAGCTGCTCCACGACATCGCCCACGCGGCGGGCCGTCAGGGCATGGGGCAGTTCTGTCACGGCGACGCGCTGCTGTCGAACATGCTGCTCTCACCGGCGGGTCCGGTGCTGGTGGACTGGGAGCACGCCGGCTGGTACCTGCCCGGGTACGACCTGGCGACGCTGTGGGCGGTTCTCGGTGACGCGCCCGTGGCGCGCCGTCAGATCAGCCAGATCGCGCAGTCGGCGGGCCCGGCCTCGCGCGACGCCTTCCTGGTGAACCTGATGCTCGTCCTGACCCGGGAGATCCGTACCTACGAGACGGCCGTGCAGCGTTCGATGCACGACACGGCCCCGGCGGCACCGGGAGTGGCCCCCCCGGGTGCTGCGCCGTCCGGCGAGGAACAGCGGCTGCTGCTGCGGCGGCTGCACGACGACTGCCAGTTGGCCCGACGGGCCGTTCGAGCGGCGGTCAGTACTCGCTGAGGGGGATGACGGTCCGCGGTGCGTACGCGAGAGCGGCGTACCGCGGACCTTCGTCGTGTCCCGGGGTCACGCCTCCTCCTGGGAACTGATCCGTCCGGGCCATTGGTCCACTCCACTGACGCCCCGCAGGCCGTGTCACCACCGTCAGGAAACTCCCCCCACCGCCGCTGACGTGGGAAATCGCCCGCCAGCGCGCATGATTGACGGATCGTCGGAGAGCCGGTACCACTGACGCACGTCCGGGCCGCACCCCCACCGCGCCCGACCGTCCCAGGAGGCTGCATTGCGCGTTTCCGCCACCGACCCCCACTCCCCCACCGGGCACAGACGCACCACCGTCAGGACGGCCGGCGCTCTCGCCGCGGCGGCGCTGCTGCTGCCGCTGCTGGGCGCTGCCCCCGCGCCCGGCGCACCGGCCGGGCTCCAGGGCGCCTTCGCCGCCGCGGCCGCCGAATACCACGTACCGCAGAGCGTGCTCCTCGGCGTCTCCTACCTCCAGTCCCGTTGGGACACACACGGCGGCGCACCCAGCGTCTCGGGCGGCTACGGTCCGATGCATCTGACCGACGCCCGCACCGCGGTCGCCCGGGCCGCACATCACGGCGAGGGCACGGAGGACGCACGCGGCGACCAGGCCCGCGCCGCGCTGCTGCCCACGACGAGAATGCCCGAGGAGGCCGAGTTGCCGGCCCGGCTCAAGACGCTGCCCCGGGCCGCCGCGCTCACCGGCATCCCGGCCGCCCGGCTGCGCACCGACCCGGCGGCGAACATCGCGGGTGGTGCGGCGCTGCTCGCCGCGGCGCAGAAGCGGCTGGGCGAACCGCTCAGCGACGACCCGGCCGACTGGTACGGGGCGGTGGCCGAGTTTTCGTCCGCGGACGACCGGGCCACGGCGGCGGCGTACGCGAATGACGTCTTCTCCGTGCTGCGCGAGGGCGAACGGCGCACCACGGACACCGGGCAGAGGGTGACGCTCGCCGCGCGGCCGGAGGTGGCACCGGACATCGCGCAACTCGATCGAACCGGGCTGCGTCCGGCCGGCACCGACACGACCGAATGCCCCCGGAGCGTCTCCTGCACGTGGGTCCCGGCGCCGTACGAGCCGTTCGGCGACGACGACTACGGCAACCACGACCTGGGCGACCGGCCGGTGTCCCAGAGCATCGAGTACATCGTCGTCCATGACACCGAAGGCCGGTGGGACGGCGTGCTCAAGCTGATCCAGGACCCCACCTATGTCTCCTGGAACTACACGGTGCGCTCCACGGACGGGTTGATCGCCCAGCATGTGAAGGCGAAGGACGTCGCCTGGCACGCGGGCAACTGGTACGTCAACGCCAAGTCGATCGGCATCGAGCACGAGGGCTTCCTCGCCTCGCCGGACGCCTGGTACACCGAGGCCATGTACCGTTCGTCGGCGCGGCTGGTGGGATACCTCGCCGGGAAGTACGGCATCCCGCTGGACCGGCAGCACATCCTCGGGCACGACAACGTGCCGGGCCCGACGGCCTCGACGATCCCCGGCATGCACACGGACCCGGGACCGTACTGGGACTGGCGGCACTACTTCGAGCTGCTCGGCAGTCCGTTCCACACCACGGCCGGCCCCGGGGGCGGACTGGTGACGATCCTGCCGGACTACGCCGCGAACCAGCCGGAGTACACGGGCTGCACTCGGCCGGGCGTGCCGTGCGCGGCGCACGGCTCCAGCGAAGTGCGCCTGTACAGCGCGCCGGACGACACTTCGCCGCTGATCAAGGACATCGGGCTGCATCCGGCGGGGGGCGACTCGACGATCGACGTGAACGACGTGGGCTCACGGGCCTCCACCGGCCAGCGGTACGCGGTCGCCGGCCGTGACGGGGACTGGACGGCGATCTGGTATCTGGGCCAGAGGGCCTGGTTCCGTGACCCGAAGGAGCGGCGGACGGCGGTGAACGCGTCCGGGCTCGTGGTGACGCCCAGGGCCGGCCTCACGGACATCCCGGTGTACGGCCGGGCGTACCCGGAGAAGGAGGCGTACCCGGAGGGGGTGCCCGCGCAGTCGGTGTCACCGCTGCCGTATCGCCTGCCTGCGGGCCAGAGGTATGTGATCGGCGACAGGGTGCCGGGCGAGTACTACTACGCGGTCACCTTCACCACGGACTCCCACCGGGTCGTGGTCGGCCGGGACCTGTACTACGAGATCCAGTTCGGCCACCGGGTGGCGTTCGTGCGGGCGGCGGACGTCCGGGTGCAGCGGTCGGACGCCTCGCCGTCGGGCGCGTAGCCGTCGGGCGCGTAGCCGTCGGACGGCGAAGGGCCGGTCCCGCGGGTGGCGGGTCCGGCCCTTCGTGCGTCGGTCGGTCAGCCCTGCTGGAACAGCTCCGCGGGCAGCGGCTTCAGCAGCGCGTACAGGTCGTCGGGGATCGGTCGGTCCCAGGCCGCGATGGTCACGAGGACGTTGTCGCTGCGGTCGAACTGGACGCAGGAGATCCGGCTCTCCGAGAGCTTGAGGCGGCGCACGATGAGCAGGTTGTCGCCCTGCATCACCGGGATTTCCTCGGTCCCGACGACGGTGACCTCCTCGTCGTTCCCCAGCGCGAGGAGGAGCTGGGCCACCTCGAAGGGGATCTCGCCCTCGGGGACCTCGCGGGCCGGGGAGCCCTCCGGCAGGTTGCCGATGATCATCGCGGTGCCGCGGCCGCCGAACAGGTCGTACCGCAGGAACACGCCCTGGCAGCTGCCGTCGGGGGCGGGCAGCAGACCGGCACCGAGATTGCCCGGCCAGTCCCCCGGATCCATGGCCAGTACGTCGAAGTCGGGCCCGGCGGGAGTGGCGCTGCGGCGGCGGAGGAAGGACATGCCGCCATGGTACGTGTCCGAGCCGAAAGCCGGGATCTGGTCCCCGGCCTGCGCGTTGCGTACGGCATCCGCCTTTTCCGGCGGCCGTTCGGGATGAGCGGCGCCTGTTCGGCGCGGTCTCCCGCTCACCAACACGGGCGCCACGGTCCCGGGCCGAAGGCGCCGTCAGCCGTCGGTGCGGGCGGGCTCCGCCGTCGGCGGGATCACCGCGACCGGGCTCGCCGCGTGCAGCAGGACGGCCTGCGTCACGGAGCCGATCATGCGGACGGGCGCGAGGAGCCGGCGGCGGTGACGTCCCACGGTGACGAGTTCCGCGCCCTGGGAGGCCGCGACGAGATGTCCCGCCGCATCGCCGGGCGGGGTCGACAGCTCGACACGGACGTGCGGGTGCCGTTCGCGATGGACAGCGAGCAGGGCCGCGGCCTCGGTCCGGATCTCGTCCTCGACGACGTTCTCGTCGACGGCGGGGGGCATGAGTTCACCGGGTGCCGGCCACAGCTGCACCGGGGGCCACGAGTAGGAGGAGATCACGTGCAGCCGGGCGCTCCGGTGCTCGGCCTCCGCGAAGGCGAAGGCGAGGGCGGCCTGCGCGGGGCTGTCGATGTGCAGGCCCACGACGACCCGTGGCCCGGGGGCCACGGGCGGGCCCTCGTGCACCTCGCGTCCCGGTCGCGGTACGACGACCACCGGGCAGGGGGCGTCGCGGGCCGCCGCGAGGCTGTTGGAGCCGAGCAGCAGGCTGGCGAATCCTCCGCGGCCTCGGGAGCCGAGCACCAGCAGCTGGGCGTCGGAGCCCAGTTCGGGCAGGACCGCGGCCGGCGGGCCCTGTGGAGCCAGGTACTCCACGACCCTCCGCGTCCCCTGGCTCTCCACCCGGGCTCGCGCCTGCTCGAGCACGGGGTCCACGGCCGGCTCCGGGGGGCCGCCCGCCCTGGGCACGTCGGGCTGCGCCCAGGGCGCGTACTGGCGTGCGTGGACCACGCGCAGCGGCGCCTTGCGCAGCCGGGCCGCGGTCAGCGCCCAGTCCAGGGCGCGCAGGCTGTCGTCCGACCCGTCGACGGCCGCGACGACCGGCAGGGTGCTCATGGAATGTCGCCTCCGGCGCACAGCTGTGATCGTTCAGGTGCCAGCCTGGCGCAGACGGCGGCCCCGGGACGGTTTTCACGACCGCGTGTCCGGAAATTCCGGGCCGGGGGAGACAACCCGAGCGGCGGACTCAGGTGAGGTCGAACTCACCCTCCCGCGCCCCGGACACGAACGCGCCCCACTCGGCCGGGGTGAAGATCAGGGAAGGGCTCTCGGGGCGGCCGCTGTTGCGCATCGCGATGAAGCCCTCGACGAAGGCGATCTGGACATCTCCGAGCCCGCGGCTGCCGGACTGCCAGTCGGCGTTGCTCAGGTCCAGCTCCGGCTTGTCCCAGCCCGCGAGCGGGTGCTGCTGGGTGGTGGTCTCGGCCACGTCCGTGCTCCTCCCGGTTCGTCGTCCGCGGCCAGCCTAGCGAGCGTGTCCCCCGGCCGACAGGGCGTCGGGGTCCGATGCACTCAGGAGGTCGGCGGCCGGTCGCCGACCAGCCACATGGAGAAGAACTGCGAGCCGCCGCCATAGGCGTGCCCGAGCACCCTGCGGGCTCCCTCCACCTGGTGTTCTCCGGCCTGGCCGCGCGCCTGGAGGGCGGCTTCGGCGAAGCGGATCATGCCGGAGGCGCCGATGGGATTCGTGGAGAGCACCCCGCCGGACATGTTGACGGGCAGATCCCCGTCGAGTTCGGTGACCCCCGACTCGGTGAGCTTCCAGCCCTCGCCCTCCTCCGCGAAACCGAGATTCTCCAGCCACATCGGCTCGTACCAGGAGAAGGGCACGTACATCTCGACCGCGTCGATGTCCCGGCGCGGGTCGGCGATGCCCGCCTGACGGTAGACGTCGGCGGCGCAGTCCTTGCCGGCCTGCGGCGACACGAAGTCCTTGCCCGCGAACAGGGTCGGCTCGCTGCGCATCGCGCCGCCGAGCAGCCACGCGGGGGGCCGGGGGGAACGGGCGGCTCCGACGCGGTCGGTGAGCACCATGGCGCAGGCGCCGTCGGAGGACGGGCAGGTCTCGGAGTAGCGGATCGGGTCCCACAGCATGGGTGAGGACTGCACCTTCTCCAGGGTGATGTCGTGCTCGTGGAGGTGTGCGTACGGGTTCTTCAGCGCGTTGCGCCGGTCCTTGTAGGCGACCAGGGAGCCGATGGTGTCGGGGGCGCCGCTGCGCCGGATGTACGCGCGGACGTGCGGCGCGAAGAATCCGCCGGCGCCGGCCAGCAGCGGCTGCTGGAAGGGGATCGGCAAGGACAGGCCCCACATCGCGTTGGACTCGGACTGCTTCTCGTACGCGAGGGTCAGCACGGTGCCGTGGACGCGGGCCGCGACGAGGTTCGCGGCGACGAGCGTGGTGGAGCCGCCGACCGATCCGGCCGTGTGCACCCGGAGCATGGGCTTGCCGGCCGCGCCGAGCGCGTCGGCGAGGTACAGCTCCGGCATCATGACGCCCTCGAAGAAGTCCGGGGCCTTCCCGATGACCACGGCGTCGATGTCGGACCAGGTCAGCTCTGCGTCGTCCAGTGCCCTTCGGGCCGCCTCCCGGACGAGCCCGGCGATCGACACGTCCCGGCGCGCCGCGACGTGCCTCGTCTGGCCGATGCCGATGACGGCCACGGGCTCCTTGCTCATCGCGGGTCTCCTTCGAGTACGGCGACCAGGTTCTGTTGCAGGCACGGACCGGAGGTGGCGTGGGCGAGCGCGCGGTCGGAGTCGCCGCGGTGGACGCGGGCGGCGGCCTCGCCGATGCGGATCAGTCCGGTGGCCATGACCGGGTTGGCGGCGAGGGCTCCCCCGGAAGGGTTGACCGTGACGCCCGCGTCGAGCCGTAGCGCCTTGCGCAGGATCACCTCCTGTGCGGTGAACGGAGCATGCAACTCGGCGGTGTCCACGGGCCGTTCGAAGGCTCCGGCCCGCTCGGCGGCGAGCCGTGCGGACGGCGCGTCGGTCAGATCGCGCACCCCGGGCGCATGGGCTTCGATGCGGTGGTCCACCCCCCGGATCCAGGCGGGCCGTGCGCACAGCTCGCGCGCCCGCTCGCCCGCCGCGAGGATCACGGCGGCGGCGCCGTCACCGATCGGCGGGCAGTCTCCGGTGCGCAGGGGCCTTACGACGTAGTCCCCGGGCGGCACCGGACCCCTCAGCTGGGCGTGCGGGTTGGCGGCGGCGGCCTCGCGGTTGCGGGCCGCGATCCCGGCGAGGGCGCTCTCGTCGGCCTCGCCCGCGTCGATCAGCGCCTGTGCCTGCAAGGCGGCGAGCGCGACCGAGTCCGGCCACAGCGGTGCCAGGTAGTAGGGGTCGAGCTGGCGGGTGAGGACGTCGCGCACGGATCCGGGTGAGGACTTGCCGTACGCGTAGACCAGCGCGGTGTCCGCGTCGCCCGTGAGCAGCTTGGTCCATGCCTCGTACAGCGCCCAGGCGCCGTCCATCTCGACGTGCGACTCGGAGATCGGCGGCCAGGCACCCACTCCGTCGAGGGCGAGGGTGAAGGAGAAGGCGCGGCCGGCGAGATAGTCGCTGGAGCCGGAGCAGGTGAAGCCGATGTCGGCGGTCCTGAGACCGGTCTGGGCGAGGACGTCGTGCAGAACCGGCATGAGCATCTCCACCTCGGAGAGCTCGTCGCTGGTGCGGCGGTGTTCGGTCTGCGCGAATGCGACCACGGCGATCTCGCGGGCCCACGGCGTGCCGTCGCGTGTCACAGCAGCTCCTTGTAGGTGTCGTAGTCCGCGTCCGGTTCGCCGGTCGGCCGGTAGTGGTCGGGGTAGCGGGCCCCTTCGGTCCACACGGGCTCGACGCGCAGGCCCATGCGCACCTGGTCGTAGGGGATGCCGCCGATGCGCCCGTGCAGCGCGAGATCGGCGCCGTCGAGGGCGATGTGGGCGTACACGTACGGCACCTCGATGTCGAGGTTCCTGGCTTTGATGTTGACGATGCAGAAGGTGGTGACGGTGCCGCGGGGCCCGGCCTCGACCTGTTCGGAGGTGGCCACACCACAGGTGGGGCAGGCGCCCCGGGGCGGGACGTACACCTTGCGGCACGACGGGCAGCGCTCGCCGACGGTGCGCCGCCCGGACAGGGCGTTGATGTAGGCGGACTGGGCGCGGCCGGGCGCGTAGGTGTAGTCGAGGCGGGCGGGGGTGACGATGCCGGTGAGCGGGTCGTCGAACTCGCCGGTGTGGTCGCCCGGTTGCTCCGGTTCGCCGTCGTAGGGCTCGAAGCAGGCGATGTCGGTGATGGCGCCGGTGCGGTCGTCGGCCCAGCGGATGCGCACACGCATGCCGGTGTGGACGGCGTCGGGTCCGGGGGCGTCGAGGGCGTGCAGCAGGGCGGTGCCGGCTCCGTCGAGGCGGACCAGGACCCAGGCGAAGGGGGTGGCGAGGGGCTGGCCGCGGCGGGGTGCGTGGTTCCAGGCCCAGGTGGTGACCGTGCCCGTGGGGGCGACCTCGACGAGGTCGCGGATCTCCTCCGCGGTGACGGGGTCGTACTCGACGGGCGGGACGAGCGTGCGGTCGTCGGTGGTCTTGACCCCGAGGACGACGCGCTCGCGCAGACCGGTGAGGAAGGCGCTCTGCACGGGGCCGAGGGAGCGGGTGAAGGGGAACTCGACGACGAGGGGGGCTTTGAGGACTTCGGGCATGCCAAAGGCTCCTTCGACGGTTCAGGCGCGCTTGTAGGCGGGGGGCCGTTTCTCGGTGAAGGCACGGGCGCCTTCCTTGGCGTCGGCGGTGTCAAAGACGGGCCATCCGCGGGTGAGCTCGGCGGCGAGTCCATCGCTCTCGGTCATCTCGGCGGTCTCGTACACCGACGCCTTGACGGCTTCGACCGCGAGCGGTCCGCAGGCGTTGATCTGCTCGGCGATCTCCAATGCCCTGGCCAGTGCGGCGCCGTCGGGGACGACGTGCCCGATCAGCCCGATGCCGGCGGCCTCCCGGGCGCTGTACGGCCGTCCGGTGAGCAGCATCTCCAGGGCGTGCGTGCGGGGGATCTGACGCTGCAACCGGACGGTCGAGCCGCCGATCGGGAACAGGCCTCGGCGGACCTCGAACAGGCCGAAGGTCGCGGACTCACCCGCGACCCTGATGTCGGTCCCCTGGAGCATTTCGGTGCCGCCCGCGACGCAGTACCCCTCGACGGCGGCGATCACCGGTTTACGGGGGCGATGGTGCCGCAGCATGGCCTTCCAGTGCAGGTCGGGGTCGGCCTTGAGCCGGGCCCGGTGGTGCTGCCCGTCCATGCCGCCCCCCGCCAGCGCCTTGAGGTCCATTCCGGCACAGAAGGAACCGCCGGCGCCGGTGAGCACGATCGAGCGGATCGCGTCGTCCCCGTCGGCCTCGATCCAGCCGTCGTAGAGCCCCACCAGCATCGGCAACGAGAGCGCGTTCCTGGCCTCCGGCCTGTTGAGCGTGAGCACGAGTGTGGCGCCTTCGCGCCGTACGGAGAGGTGTTCCGTCCCGCCCATCGCTTCCTCCCGTCTCCGGAACGAGAACAGGTTGCAGGAGGCGCGGGGACAGGGCAAGGGTTTTCTGACAGTCAGTCAGATTTCTTGGCCCAGGGGCCTTCACAGTTGCGTCCGCCTTTGCTCTGATGACCGGCGAACCGATGGGCGCGCCTTTCTGCACAAGCCTCGCCGGGGACAGGAGGAGCGGTGGAGTACAACCTTGCCGACCTGTTCGAGTCGGTCGTCGACGTGGTCCCGCACCGCGAGGCGCTCGTCTACCTCGACCACCCGGGCACGGGAGCGGAGCGCCGCCTGACCTACGCGGAACTGGACGCGGCGGCCAACCGCATCGGACACCATCTGCTCGACCGCGGGATACGGCCGGGGGAACACCTCGGGCTGCACTTGTACAACGGGGTGGAGTACCTCCAGACGGTACTGGGGTGTCTGAAGGCGCGTATCGTGCCGGTCAACGTCAACTACCGCTACGTAGAGGACGAGCTGGTCTATCTCTACCGGGACGCGGACCTGGTGGCCCTGGTCTTCGACGCGGAGTTCACCGACCGGGTGGCGGCTGCGCTGCGCCGGGTCCCGGGGCTGCGGCACGTGCTGCGGGTGGGGACCCCGGCACCGGGCGCCGCCCCGATGCCCGCCGTGGACTTCGCCGGCGCCGATGCCGCCGGATCACGGGAGCGCGGATTCCCGGCCCGATCGGCGGACGACCGGTTCATCATCTACACCGGCGGCACGACCGGGATGCCGAAGGGGGTGATGTGGCGGCAGGAGGACCTTTTCTTCTCCGGGCTCGGCGGCGGCGCCCCGACCGGAGAGCCGGTCAGCAGTCCGGCGGAGCTGGCCCGGCGGGTCGCGGCCGGCGGTGAGGGCCTCACCTTCTTCCCGACCGCCCCGCTGATGCACGGCACGTCCACGCTCACGGCGTTCGTCGGCTTCAACTTCGGCCAGCGGCTCGTGCTGCACCGCAAGTTCGTGGCCGAGGAGGTGCTGCGGACCGTGGAGAGGGAGAGGGTCACCAGCATCTCGCTGGTGGGCGACGCGATGCTCCGGCCGGTGATCGACGCGCTGAGCGGACCGATGAAGGGCACGGACTGCTCGTCCCTGCTCAGTGTGTCGTCGTCGGGGGCGATCATGTCGGACACCGTGCGCGCCCAGCTCCAGGAGCTGGTGCCGAACGCGCTGCTGCTGAACAACTTCGGTTCCTCGGAGTCGGGCTTCAACGGCACCGCGACCCCCGACTCGGGACCGGACAAGGGCTTTCGCATCCGGGTCAACTCCCGTACCCGTGTGGTGGATCCGGTCACCCGCGAACCGGTCGCGGCCGGGGAGCCGGGCCGGCTCGCACAGCGGGGGCACGTGCCTCTCGGCTACTACAACGACCCCGCGAAGACCGCCGAGACGTTCTTCCGGAAGGACGGCGAGCGGTGGGTGCTGCTCGGCGACATGGCGACGGTCGACGAGGAGGGCGTGGTCACGGTCCTCGGCCGCGGCTCGCAGTGCATCAACACCGGTGGTGAGAAGGTCTACCCGGAGGAGGTGGAGCAGGCCCTGAAGTCACATCCGGACGTGTACGACGCGCTGGTCGCCGGGGTGCCGGACGCGACCTGGGGCCATCGTGTGGCGGCGGTGGTGCAACTCCGCAAGGGCGCGCCCCGGCCGACCCTGGAGGACATCCAGGCGCACTGCCGGCCGCGTCTGGCGGGCTACAAGGTGCCCCGTCAGCTGGTGATCACCGACACCGTCCGCCGCTCGCCCAGCGGCAAGGCGGACTACCGCTGGGCCAAGGAGGTGGCGGTGGCGGCGGCTCACTGAACGCCCCGCACGGAGGTGAAGAAGTCGCCGGCCCGGGCGGTGAACCCAGCGGGATCGTCCAGCCACGGGTAGTGGCCGGCGGACGGCTGGACGACGAACTCGATATGCGGGACACACTCGGTGACTCGCCGGGCCAGTCCGGGGCGCGGACCGCCGTCGAGTTCGCCCGCGTACATCAGGACCGGACCGGCCAGACCGGCGAGCGCCGCGCGGGTCGCGGGCGGGTCGTAGGCGCCCGGCGTCCTGAAACCAGGGTTCGCCCTTGCGCAGCCGGGCCGCGGTCAGCCGGTGTTCGGGGGCGGCGGGCATGCCGAGGGCCCAGGGGGTGGTGGTGATCAGGGCCGGCGCGGACACACGCTCCGGGTACCGGGCGGCGTGGAGCAGAGCGAGGCTCCCGCCCGCCGAGTGACCGAGCAGGTCCATCCGGTCGAGGCCGAGGTGCGCGCGGAGCGCCTCCACGTCCTCGACGAGCCGGTCGCATCGGTACGACCCGGGGTCCGCCGGGGCGCCGAGTCCCCGGTGCCGCGCAGATCGAGCAGCACCAGCCGGCGCCGGGCCACCAGCCCGCCGAGATCCCCGAGATCCCCGAGATCCCCGAGATAGTTGTCAGGCCCGAATGGGCCCTGCGGGCAGCACGATGAGCGGCTCCCCTTCTCCCCGCAGGTGGTACGCGAGTCGGGTCCCGTCGTACGCGATCAAAGCTCGGCATGTACCTGACCCTCGCGGCGGGGCGACTCGGGCCGCAACGAGGATTCCAGGAGCGTGGGGGGGGAGCGCGGACATGCCGCAGAAAGTCGAAACCGTCCCCTTGCCTTCGACCCGGTGAGCTGAATTACTAATGCCCACATGATCCGACCGAATGATCGGTCGCCCGGAATGATGTGACTGACGAGGGAGATGCCCTCATGGCGAACGTGCACGATCTGCTGGACGCGGGAGAACGGCTCGACCCGAAGGCGCTGCGGGACCTCCAGCTCGAGCGGTTGCGGGCCTCGCTGCGGCACGCGTACGCGCATGTGCCCTTCTACCGGGAGGCCTTCGACAAGGCAGGGGTTCACCCGGACGACTGCCGGTCGCTCGCCGATCTCGCCCGGTTCCCGTTCACCGTGAAGGCCGATCTGCGGGAGAACTACCCGTACGGCATGTTCGCCGTGCCCCGCGAGCGGATCCGGCGTATCCATGCCTCCAGCGGCACCACCGGGCGCCCCACCGTCGTCGGGTACACCGACAACGACCTGTCGCTGTGGGCGGACATGGTGGCCCGGTCGATCCGCGCGGCGGGCGGGCGCCCCGGCGACACGGTGCACGTGGCCTACGGCTACGGCCTCTTCACCGGCGGGCTCGGCGCCCACTACGGCGCCGAACGCCTCGGATGTACGGTGATCCCCGCCTCCGGCGGCATGACCGCACGGCAGGTGCAGCTGATCCAGGACCTCAAGCCGGGCGTCATCATGGTGACCCCGTCGTACATGCTCACCCTCCTCGACGAGTTCGAACGCCGGGGCGTCGACCCGCGCTCCACCTCTCTGCGCGTCGGCATCTTCGGCGCCGAGCCGTGGACCGAGGAGATGCGGCACGAGATCGAGGAGCGGTTCGCCATCGACGCCGTCGACATCTACGGACTGTCGGAGGTCGTCGGACCCGGCGTGGCACAGGAGTGCGTCGAGACCAAGGACGGCCTGCATGTGTGGGAGGACCACTTCTACCCCGAGGTCGTCGACCCCCTCACGGGTGAGGTGCTGCCCGACGGTGAGGAGGGCGAGCTGGTGTTCACCTCCCTGACCAAGGAGGCCATGCCTGTCATCCGCTACCGGACCCGGGACCTGACCCGCCTGCTGCCCGGCACCGCCCGGGCCTTCCGGCGGATCGAGAAGATCACGGGCCGCAGCGACGACATGGTCATCCTGCGCGGGGTCAACCTCTTCCCCACCCAGATCGAGGAGATCGTGCTGCGCACCGCGGGCGTGGCACCGCACTTCCAGCTGCGGCTGACCCGCGAGGGGCGGCTCGACGCGCTGACCGTGCGAGCCGAGGCCCGGGCCGGTGCCACCCCCGGGCAGCGGGATGCGGCGGCGCTCGCCATCGCCGCGGCCGTGAAGGACGGGATCGGCCTCACGGTCGGCGTGGAGATCGTCGAGCCGGAGTCGCTGGAGAGGTCGGTGGGCAAGATCCGGCGGATCGTGGATCTACGGCCGCGTTGACCCGGCTCAGGCCTGTGCGAAGCGTTCCCGCAGCTCCCGCTTGAGGATCTTTCCGCTTGCGTTGCGTGGCAGCTCGTCCACGAACAGCACTCGCTTGGGAGCCTTGAAGTGGGCGAGCCTCTCGCGCGCGTGCGCGAGGAGTTCGGCCTCGGTCACCTCCCCGCACGGCACGACCACGGCGGTGACCGCCTCGATCCACCGCTCGTCGGGCAGGCCGATCACCGCCACCTCGGCGACCCGCTCATGCGTGTACAGAGCGTCCTCGACCTGCCGCGAGGCGATCAGCACACCACCGGAGTTGATGACGTCCTTGACCCGGTCCACGACCGTGAAGTAGCCCCGGGTGTCGCGCACCGCGAGATCGCCGGAGTGGAACCAGCCGTCGCGGAAGGCCTCGGCGGTCTCCTCGGGTTTGTCCCAGTACCCCTCGCACAACTGCGGTGACCGGTAGACGATCTCGCCCCGCTCCCCGTCGGGCACGTCCTGGCCGGCCTCGTCGACGAGCTTGGCCTCCACGAACAGCACCGGGCGCCCGCACGAGTCCATGCGACCCTTGTGCTCATCGGGCCCGAGGACCATGGCCAGCGGGCCGATCTCGCTCTGCCCGAAGCAGTTGTAGAACGCGAGCTTCGGCAGCCGCTCCTTCAGGCGCTCCAGGACGGGCACGGGCATGATCGAGGCACCGTAGTAGGCCTTGCGCAGCCCGCTCAGGTCGCGGGTGGCGAAGTCGGGGCGGTTCGCGAGGCCGATCCACACAGTGGGCGGCGCGAACAGGCTGTCCACGCCGCCGGTCTCGATCAGGTCGAAGAGCCGGTCGCCGTCGGGCGCGCCGAGGATGATGTTCTGCGCGCCGACGGCGAGACAGGGCAGCAGGAACACGTGCATCTGCGCCGAGTGGTAGAGCGGCAGTGCGTGCACGGGCCGGTCACCCGCGCTCAGGTCGAGTGCGGTGATCGCGCTGAGGTACTCGTGCACCAGCGCCCGGTGCGTCATCATCGCGCCCTTGGGCAGCGCGGTCGTACCGGATGTGTAGAGCAGTTGCACCAGATCCTCGCCGCGCGGCTCCTCGCCGTCGTAAGGCTCGGTGACGGCGAGACGGGCGAGCAGGGAGTCGTCCGCGTCACGCAGCGGCCGCACACGTACGCCGCCGGGGAGGTTCCCGGCGAGGTCCGGATCGGCGAGGACAAGGGCGCAGCCGGACTGGTCGACGAGGTACGCCAGGTCCTCGCCGGTCAGGTTCTGGTTGACCGGCACATGCACCAGCCCTGCGCGTGCGCAGGCCAGGAAGCCGATCAGATACGCGTCGGAGTTGTGACCGTAGGCGCCGACCCGGTCCCCGGGGCCGAGCCCGCTCTCGCGCAGGACGCGGGCGGCGCGGGAGACTGCGTCGTCGAGTTCGGCATAGGTCCACGACCGGTCCTCGTACCGGATCGCGACGCGCTCCGGGGTGCGCCGGGCGCTGCGCCGCAGTGTGCCGTCGACCGTGACGCTTCGTCCCGCCGTCATGAACCGCCCCTTCGTCCGCCCCTGGTCCTGGCGCGATCCTCGTGGCCTCGCGCGCGGCGGGTCAAGCCCGTCGCGCGGTGTCACGGGGCCTGTCCGAGGTACCGCAGATAGGCGTACAGGGCCGCGGACGCCTTGAGCCGGTGAAGGCTGCGGCGGTGCAGGTCCTGTTCCCGGTGGGTCAGTTCCTCCAGGACGCGCTCGGGGCTGCCCGTCGCCCGCAGTTCGTCCAGGACCGCGTCGATGGTGGCGAGCGGGTGGTGGCCCCGGCGCAGCAGCGCGACGACGTGCGCGGCGATCTGCTCGGAGCGGGGGTAGAGGCGGTATCCGGTGGCGGGCTCCCGGTCGGGCCGCAGCAGACCGCGGGTTTCCCAGAGCCGGAGTACGGGCGGTTTGACGCCGACGGCACGGGCGACCTGGCCGATGCGCAGGTGCCGATGCCCGGTGGCCGGGAGGGTCGTGTGGTCCGTCAGGAAGGTCTTCAGGGCGTCGTGGACGGCCGCCAGTTCACCGCGTTCCCGGTCCAGCCGGGCATGGCTTGCGTCCAGCGCCGCCAGTGCGGCCTCCGGGTCACCGGTGTGCACGGCACGCAGAACGAGACGGGCGGTGCCCCAGCCGTGGCCGGCGGCCAACTGGCGTGCGGCCGCCAGGGCTTCGGCGTGTGCGCCGGTGAAGACGCGGTAGCCGCCCGCCGTCCGTTCGACCGGGGGCAGCACCCCTGTGTCCGCATAGGTGCGGATCTGCTGGACCGAGATCCCAGCCGAACGCGCCAGATCGCTGACGCGCAGCCGGTCCGCCACGCTGCCCTCCCCCGCCGTCGGCTTCCGGGCGCACTCACCCTAACGCCTCACCCCCGGTTGAGACTTTTCCGGCAACGTGAAGGGACGACCCGTGGTGATGCTCGTCAAAGTCTCTGGTAGCACTTGAATGAAACAATTGAAGCCGCAGGTCCCGCCCGGCGGCCCCGGGCGGAACGGATCCATGAGCGGAAGGCGGCGTAGATGAAGTTTCTTCTTGAAGTGAACATGGTTGAGGGGTGGTCCTCGGAGGATGCCGCGCGCGAACTGGGGCGCATCCTCCGCTACTGGGGTGGCAATCTCGGCCACTACGCCCTGAAGCCCGGCGACGGCGCGGCCGTCTACGACTCGGGCCACCGGGAGGCCGGCCGGTGGCGCATCGTCGCGGCCACCGGGGCCTGACCCCGCCTCACACCGGGCGGGTGCGGTTCTCCCAGTAGGGTTCGCGCAGTCGGCGCTTGTACAGCTTGCCGTTCGGATCGCGGGGCATCGTCTCGATGAAGTCGACGCTCCTGGGCCGCTTATAGCCGGCGAGCCGACGGGCGCAGTGCTCCAGGATGTCCGCGGCGAGGGCGGGGCCGGGCTCATGCCCGGGGGCGGGCTCGACGACCGCCTTCACCTCCTCGCCCCAGTCGTCGTGCGGAATACCGAAGGCGGCGGCGTCGGCCACGGCGGGGTGCCCCAGCAGGGCGGCCTCGACCTCCGCCGGATAGACGTTGACCCCACCGGAGATGATCAGGTCGATCTTGCGGTCGCGCAGGAAGAGGTAGCCGTCCTCGTCGAGACAGCCGAGGTCGCCGACGGTGAAGAAGTCGCCGATGCGGTTCTTCCGGGTCTTGGCCTCGTCCTTGTGGTACGAGAATCCGCCGGTGCTCATCTTCATGTAGACGGTGCCGAGTTCACCGGGCGGCAGCCGGTTGGCGTCGTCGTCGAAGATCGCCAGTTCGCTGATGGGCCAGGCCCTGCCTACCGTGCCGGGCTTCTTCAGCCAGTCCTCGGCGGTCGCGAAGGCGCCGCCGCCCTCGCTCGCCGCGTAGTACTCCTCGACGCATTCGCCCCACCACTCGATCATCGCCCGCTTCACATGGTCGGGACAGGGCGCGGCGCCGTGGATGGCGTGCCGCATGGAGGAGACGTCGTAGCGCGCCTTCACGTCGTCGGGCAGGGCGAGCAGGCGGTGGAACTGGGTGGGGACCATGTGCGTGTGCGTGCACGCGTGGGTGTCGATGAGACGGAGCATCTCCTCCGGCGTCCACTTGTCCATCAGGACCAGCCGGTGCCCGAGGTGCAGGGAGGCGCCCGCGAACTGGAGCACGGCGGTGTGGTAGAGCGGCGAGCAGACGAGGTGGACGTTGTCGTCGTACGGCCTGATGCCGAAGATGCCGAGGAAGCCCCCGAGGTAGGTCTCCTCGGGGGGTATGCCGGGCAGCGGGCGGCGGATGCCGCGCGGGCGGCCCGTGGTGCCCGAGGTGTAGTTCATCACCCACCCGAGGGTGCGTCCCTCGGGCGCCGACCCGGGCTGTCCGGCGAGGAGTTCGGCGTACGGGCAAAAGCCCTCCGCCTCGCCGACCGCGTACCGGCGGCCGGCCGGCAGCTCCGCCTGGTCGGCGGCGCTCCGGGCCGCGTCGGCGAACCGCTCGTGCGCGATGAGCACCTTGGCGCCGGAGTCGGCGACGATCCAGGCGATCTCGGGCCCGACGAGGTGGTGGTTGACCGGCACGAGGTAGAGGCCGGCCTGGGTGGCGGCCAGGTACGCGGTGAGGAACTCGACGCCGTTGGGCAGCACGACGGCGAAGGAGTCACCGCGTTCGAGCCCCGCGGCGCGCAGCCCGTGCACCAGTTGGTGGGCCGAGGCCAGCAACCGCCCGGCGCTCCACTCCTGCCCGTCGGGAGCGACGAGGACCGTGCGCTCGGGGTCCGCCGCTGCCTGGGCCCAGAAACCGTTGGCGGCCTGGCTCACTGCTGGCTCCTTCCGGCGATCCGGTTGATGCGGTCGACGGCCTGCTCAAACCCTCGGGTGAGGTCGTCGACGACGGCCTGGACACTGCGTTCGCTGTTCATACGGCCGACGATCTGGCCGACGGGCGTGCCGAGCAGGGGGTCCACCTCGTACTTCTGGATGCGGCTGACGGCCTCGGCGACCAGCAGCCCCTGCAACGGCATGGGCAGGGCGCCGGGCCCCTCCGGGTCGTCCCAGGCGTCGGTCCACGCGGTACGCAGCTGCCGGGCCGGCTTGCCGGTCAGCGCCCGCGAGCGGACCGTGTCGCCGGATCCTGCGGCGAGCAGCTTCCGCACCAGGAGGGGCGAGGGGAGTCCGGCCTCCGTGGTGGTCAGCCAGACCGAGCCGAGCCAGACACCCTGCGCGCCGAGCGCCAGGGCGGCGGCCGCCTGCTCGCCGCTGCCGATGCCTCCGGCGGCCAGCACGGGCAACGGGTGCACGGCGTCCACCACTTCGGGAGTGAGCACCATCGTGGTGATCTCCCCGGTGTGGCCGCCCGCCTCGTATCCCTGGGCGACGACGACGTCGATGCCCGCCTCCCGGTGCTTGCGGGCGTGCCGGGCGCTGCCGGCGAGCGCTGCGACCAGGATGCCCTTGTCGTGGGCGCGGGCCACGACGTCGGCCGGTGGGGAGCCGAGAGCGTTGGCGAGCAGCCTGATCGGGTGGTCGAAGGCGACGTCGAGCTGGGTGCGGGCCACCTGCTCCATCCAGCCGGTGATCCGCCACCCGGCCGCCTCGCCCTCGGCCAGTTCGGGCACCCCGTACGCGGCGAGGGTGTTCTCGACGAACTGGCGGTGCCCTTCCGGGATCATCGCCTCGACATCGGCCTCCGTGACGCCGTCGACCTTCTTCGCGGGCATGACGACGTCGAGGCCGTAGGGCCTGCCGTCCGCGTGCTCCTCGATCCAGTCGAGATCGCGCTCGAGTTCGTCGGGGGCGGTGTAGCGGACCGCGCCGAGCACCCCCAATCCGCCCGCTCTGCTGATGGCCGCGGCGACGGCGGGAAACGGGGTGAAGCCGAAGAGTGCGTGCTCGACGCCCAGCCGCTTGCTCAGCTCCGTCTGCATGCGCGCAGGATGCCGCAGCGGCCGGAAGGTGGGAAGAGCTTTCCTGATAGTGCGTCAGATTTACCGGGCGGCGGCGTCGGGCCCCTCGAGGACCGCCATCGCCGCGTTGTGCCCCGGCACCCCGCTCACACCGCCACCGCGCACCGCGCCCGCGCCGCACAGCAGGACGTTGGCGTGGCGCGTCTCCACGCCCCAGCGGCCCGTGCCCTGCTGTGCGTACGGCCAGGCCAGCTCACGGTGGAAGATGTTGCCGCCGGGCAGCCGCAGCTCCCGCTCCAGGTCGAGCGGGGTCTTCGCCTCGATACAGGGGCGCCCTTGCGCGTCCGTGGCGAGGCAGTCCTCGAGCGGCTCGGCGAGGTGGGCGTCCAACTGGGCCAGCGTCGACTTCACCAGTTCCTCCCGCACCCCGTCGTTGTCGCGTTCGAAGAGCCGTGCGGGCGTGTGCAGGCCGAAGAGGGTGAGGGTCTGGTAGCCCCGCTCGACGAGGTCGGGGCCGAGGATGGTCGGGTCGGTGAGCGAGTGGCAGTAGATCTCCGAGGGCGGCGCGGTGGGCGGCGCCCCCGCGGCCGCCTCGGCATACGCGGTGGCCAGCTGCTCGTACCCCTCGGCGATGTGGAAGGTCCCGGAGAAGGCCTCGCGCGGATCGACGGAGGGGTCGCGCAGCGCGGGCAGCCGGGTGAGCAGCATGTTCACCTTCAGCTGGGCGCCCTCGGCCGGCGCGGGAGGGGTGCCGCCGGTGAGCTGGGCCAGGGCCTGCGGCGAGGCGTTCACAAGGACGTGCCGGGCGGAGACGGTGCCGTCGCCGTCCTCGGTGCGGAACGCGACCTCTGCGGTGTGCCCGTCGCTCTCGATCCGAACCGCCTCGTGTCCGGTGGCGATCACCACGCCCGCGGCACGCGCTGCCCTCACCAGCGCGTCGGTCAGCGCCCCCATGCCGCCGACCGGGACGTCCCAGGCGCCCGTGCCGCCGCCGATCACGTGGTAGAGGAAGCAGCGGTTCTGCCGCAGCGAGGCGTCGTGGGCGTCGGCGAAGGTGCCGATGAGCGCGTCGGTCAGGACGGCCCCGCGGACCAGGTCGTCGGCGAAGTACTCCTCGACGGCGGCGCCGATCGGCTCCTCGAACAGCACCCGCCACGCCTCCTCGTCGTCGACACGGCGCCGCAGCTCGTCCCGGGTGGGCAGAGGCTCGGTGAGGGTGGGGAAGACACGCTGGGCGACCCGGCCGGTCATCCCGTAGAAGCGCTGCCACGCCTCGTACTCACGGCCGGAACCGGTGAGCCGGGCGAACGCCTCCCGGGTGCGCCGTTCGCCGCCGCCGACGAGGAGGCCGGTGGGGCGTCCGCCGCGCTCGACGGGGGTGTACGAGGACACGGTGCGCCCACGCACCCGGAAGTCCAGGTCCAGATCCCGGACGATCTTCCGTGGCAACAGGCTGACCAGGTACGAGTAGCGCGACAGCCGCGCGTCGACTCCGTCGAACGGGCGGGTGGAGACGGCGGCTCCCCCGGTGTGGTCCAGCCGCTCCAGCACCAGTACGGATAGCCCGGCCCGGGCGAGATAGGCGGCGGCAACCAGCCCGTTGTGCCCGCCGCCGACGATCACAGCGTCGTATTCCTCGCGTCCCTCGTGTGCAGCCATGTCTCTTGGTAGCACGCCATGATCCGCCCGGGCCAGAGCGGGGCCGCACAGGACCCGGTCGAGGCGGGAGACCGCTCGGCCGGGTGCCGCCCAGGGGTGCCCGTCATGTGTCCGCCGGCGGCGGCGAGGCCATACGGCGCTGCGCGGCGGCGTGGATTTCGGAGGGACCGCGTGCCCACTCGAGCGTGCGTCCGACCGCCGTCGCCACCGGCCGGTCCCAGCAGGAGCGAACGGCGGTCGGACGATGAATGCCGAGTTCGGCCCGCGCCCAGTCGGGAAGGAGCCCGACCGAGGCATTCATCAGCACGTCCACGACCATCCGCTCCCGTGCGCTGCGGCCGAAGCGGCGCAGAAACCGCACGGAGTCCAGCGCGGCCGGAGTGGCACGGAGTTGGGGGCGGATCCGGGACAGATAACGCTCGATCTCCCGCGAGCTGCGCGGCACCCTCCGTGCGCCCAGTGCCTCGGCCACCGGGGCGACCTGGCGGTAGTAGGTGTCGCACTCGGCGGGCGTGAGCCGGGCCCTCCGGGACGCGTACGTCTGATAGCCCGCCAGGAAGCTGCGCGCCTCGGCGGTGTGCACCCAGGTCAGCAGCTCGGGGTCGTCCGCGCGGTACGGCCGGCCGTCCGGAGCGGTGCCGCGCACCCGGGTGTGGATACGGCGGACCAGAGCGATCTCCTGCCGCGCGGCCGGCTCGGAGCCGAAGGTCGTCGTGGTGATGAACCGGGCGGTGCCGATGAGCCGGCCGACCGGGTCGGAGCGGAAGTCGGAGTGCTGGTCGACCCCCGCCATGGCCAGGGGATGCAGGGACTGGAGCATCAGCGCCGCGAACCCGCCGGTGAGCATGCCGGTCGGATGGCCGTGCACCCGCCAGGCGGGATCGCCCGGGGCGATCCCGAGCAGCCCGGGATCACCGGCCGGCCCCTCGTACCGTTCCAGTCTGAGGTCTCCTCCGTGCACGGTCGCCTTGAGCTCGTCGGCGATCCGGGCGCGCAACCCCACCAGCACCTCCACGGTCCGACCCTGTCACTCCTGCGAGCAGAGCGCATCAGCGCCGCACACGGGGCATCCCCAGGCCGATCCAGGAGATGATCTCGCGTTGGATCTCGTTGTTGCCGCCGCCGAAGGTGAAGATCACGGCCGAGCGGTAGCCGCGCTCCAGTTCGCCGTGGAGCACGGCGCCCGCCGATCCCTCCTTCAGTGCGCCGGCGGCGGCGACGATCTCCATCAGCCAGGCGTAGGCGTCGCGGCGGGCCTCGGAACCGTAGACCTTCACGGCGGAGGCCTCCTGCGGGGTGAGCGTGCCGTCCTGGACCGCGCTCACCATCCGCCAGTTGAGGAGTTTCATCGCGTCCAGCCTGGTGTGGGTCCGGGCGAGCAGACGCCGGACCCAGGGCAGGTCGATCACCCGGCGGCCGTCGGCGAGCTTGGTCTCCATGGCCCAGCGCTGCACATCGTGCAGGGCGCGGATCGCCATGGTGCCGTGCGCGGCCAGGGTGACGCGCTCGTGGTTGAGCTGGTTGGTGATCAGTCGCCAGCCCTGGTTCTCCTCGCCGACGCGGTGGAAGACGGGGACGCGGACGTTCTCGTAGTGGCTCGCGGTGGTGTCGTGGGAGGCGAGGGTGCGGATCAGGGTGCAGGAGTAGCCGGGGTCGGTGGTCGGCACGAGCAGCATGGTGATGCCCTGGTGCGGCGGGGCGCCGGGGTCGGTGCGCACGGCGAGCCACACCCAGTCCGCGGTGTCGCCGTTGGTGGTCCAGATCTTCTGGCCGTTGACGACGTACGTGTCACCGTCCCGCACCGCGCGGGTCTTCAGGGACGCCAGGTCCGTGCCCGCGTCGGGCTCGCTGTAGCCGATCGCGAAGTCGATCTCGCCCGAGAGGATCGCGGGCAGGAAGCGTGTCTTCTGTTCCTCCGTACCGAACCGCATGAGCGTGGGGCCCACCGTGTTGAGCGCCATCAGCGGCAGCGGTACGCCCGCCTGCGCGGCCTCGTCGAAGAAGATGAACTGCTCCATCGCGCCCAGTCCGCGCCCGCCGTACTCCTTCGGCCAGCCGACGCCGAGCCAGCCGTCGCGGCCCAGGCGGCGGATGGTGTCGCGGTAGAAGCGCTTCTGGGCGGCCGGTTCGCCGTGGCGGGCGTAGGCGTTGTCCGGCACGAGGTCGGCGAAGTAGCGGCGTAATTCGGTGCGCAACCGCTGCTGCTCGGGCGTGTAGTCGAGATGCACGGCGCCTCCAGGCTCCCCAAGGCCGGTCCTGACGGCGCACACCGTAGAACGTGTTTCAGAAATTGGGAATGCCGGTGCACCGGCCCCACAAGGGGCCGCCCTCCCGCCGGCGCGGGAGCGCCCCGCCCGGCCGTCCCGCTCGTCCCGTCAGCGGAGCGTCGCCAGGAAGCCGGAACAGGCCCGGGCGCACTCCCGGCAGGACCGCGCGGCCTGCTCGCCACCGGGGTCCGCGTCGAAGAGGTGCGCGCTCTCCAGGCAGACGGCCAGGCACCACTCCACCTCGCCGCGGATACGAGCCTCGTCCTGGGGCCCCTGATCGGACAGAACCCGGCAGGTCGAGTCGCAGACCTCCGCGCACATGATTCCCTTGCGCCGCAGGAATTCCTGGTCGTAGGGCCCCTCCGCCTCCGCGAGGCTCGCGCGCAGGGCGCACGCCCGCGCACATTCGGTGCAGGCCAGCGCACAGGCGAAGCGATCCTCCAGGAAGCGGTAGACCTCCTGTTGGGATGTGGTCACGGCCGAGCGGGTAGCCGGTGCCGGGCCCGTCAAACCCGTGTCCCGGGGCGGCCGTCGTTTTTCCGCCCCCGTGCGGGGCACTCGGGGCCCGGGTGAGCGACGACATACGGGGTCCTACGGACGGAGGTGGACCGTGCCCGGACGACAGGAGCTGCCGTCGACGCTGGAGCGCTCTCCCAAGGACGCCCAGCATACCTGGATCAAGGCCCATGACTCGGCGGTGGAGCAGTACGGCGAGGGTGAACGGGCGCACCGGGTGGCATTCGGCGCGCTCAAGCACAAGTACGAGAAGATCGGCGACCACTGGGAGCGCAAGGAGGGCGGCCGCAAGGGCCCCTCGGACCCCCGCTCGGCGCGGCCCCGGCAGCAGGGCGGGCGCAGCGGCGAGGGCGTCGACGAGCAGGCGTCGAAGGAGCACCTCTACGGCGTGGCCAAGCGCCTCGGCGTCGACGGGCGGTCCCGGATGTCGAAGGCGGAGCTGCTGGACGCCATCCGCAAGGCGAACCGCTCGAAGACCCGGGCCGCGCGCTCGTGAGGGGGCCGGGTGAGCCGGTCCGGATGTGCGGGTTCACCGAAGGGACCAGGGGTACCCGCGTGCCGTGAGAACCGAGTCGGTGGACCTCGCCGTGACCCGTGACCTGCTGGACGGTATCGGGCCGTTCGCCGTGGGCCTCATCGTGGTGGCGCTCCTGGCCGGCGCCTTCCGGATGGGCGCCCGCATCCGGCGCCGGGAGCCCGCGCCGCCCCGCCCCGAGGAGCAGCCGAAGCCGCCCGAAGGGGGGCCGGTGCCCGAGGTCAGCGAGCACCCGTGAACCCGACGAGGTGCTCAGGAACCGTCGCCGTCTCACGTCGCAGCAGCTGAAGACTCGCGGCGATCTCGGGTCCCGGACGAGCGCGCCCGCCGGGCGACCCCGCTGGGACGGGCGCGGCAGCGGCGGGCCGGGCTGCCGCCGCCGGCCCCCGTCTGTGGTCGATGTACAGAGGAAGTGAGATCCATGGCCGACCACGGCCACGGCACCCTGCCGCTGCCCGACTACGACCATCTGCCGGTCGGCAGCCTGGACAGCCGCATACGTTCCCTGACCGCCGGTGAGGTGGAGGAGCTGCTGGCGCACGAGCGGGCGCACGCCGACCGGGCGCAAGTGACCGCGTTGCTGTCGGCCCGCGTGGAGCAGTTGCACTCCGGCGCCGGGCCGACCTCCGGCGACCCCGGCGCGCTGCGCCCGGAGGAGAGCCGGTCCAGCGCGGGCTCCCCGGTGTCGCCCGCCACCTCGCCCGAGCCCATGAGCCCCCCGCCGCACGGGACTCCCGACCAGCGGGGGAAGCCGAAGGGCAACCGCCCGAGGGGCTGAACGGCGGTGGGCGGACCGACGGGCGTCGTGTGGGCGCGGTGTCCGTCGGTCCGTCGTCCCCGGCGCCGTGTGGGAGCTGATCAGGTCCGGCGTGAGGTAGGCGTGGGGCCGTTCGAAGCCCTTGAGCGTGGCCGGACGGCCGGTCGGGCCCGTGCGGACGAAGTCGTAGCCCGTCAGCACGTTGAGCGTCCAGTTCGTCATGGTGCGCATGCGGGCCGGAACCGGGTCTCCAAGCCTGTCGGGCATGCCGCTCACCGGTGCCGCCCGCGCAGTTCGTCGCACGCGGCTACCACCTCGGTGCCCTGCGCACGGGGCGGCGACGCTGCACGGCACACCGCGCACCGCCTGCCGCCTGCCGCCTGCCGCCTGCCGCCTGCCGCCTGCCGCCTGCCGCCTGCCGAGACTCGCCATCCTCAAGGGGCGCGGTCTCGACGTCTCCCTCCGAGACCGACGGCGGCCGGCTGTTCGTCCGCCCCGACCTCACCGACGGGTGATTGCGCCGATCGGGTCGTACACGCGGGATCTCCCGAACCCGGCGCGGCGGGGCCCCTGTTGGGCGGGGGTGATGCCGGAGAGGCAGCCGCATCCACCACGGCCCGTCCCCGTACACGCCCGGGAACGTCCACGCACGTGACCAGCGCCCCTCGAACACGGATACTGCCGACAGTGGCTCACCGCCGACCGCTCACGGCCACCGAGACCGAAGACTGCCAGGCATGTCAGGAGGCTCCCATGAAGATGCTGATCAACGTCCCGGAGACGGTGGTCTCGGACGCGCTGCGGGGCATGGCGGCCGCGCATCCCGAACTGACCATCGACGTGGAGAACCGGGTGATCGTGCGGCGGGACGCCCCGGTCGCGGGCAAGGTCGCACTGGTCTCGGGCGGCGGCTCGGGGCACGAGCCGCTGCACGGCGGCTTCGTGGGCCCGGGGATGCTCTCGGCGGCGTGCCCCGGCGAGGTGTTCACCTCCCCGGTGCCGGATCAGATGGTGCGCGCCGCCGCGGCCGTGGACAGCGGCGCGGGCGTGCTGTTCATCGTGAAGAACTACACCGGTGACGTGCTCAACTTCGACATGGCCGCCGAGCTCGCCGAGGACGAGGGCATCCAGGTCGCGAAGGTGCTGGTGAACGATGACGTCGCCGTCACCGACAGCCTCTACACTGCGGGCCGGCGCGGCACCGGTGCCACTCTGTTCGTGGAGAAGATCGCGGGGGCGGCCGCGGACGAGGGGCAGCGGCTGGAGCGGGTGGAGTCCATCGCCCGGCAGGTCAACGAGAACTCGCGCAGTTTCGGTGTGGCCCTCGGCGCGTGCACCACGCCCGCCAAGGGCACCCCTACCTTCGATCTCCCGCCGGGCGAGCTGGAGTTGGGCATCGGCATCCACGGTGAGCCGGGGCGTGAGCGGCGGCCGATGATGACCTCGCGCGAGATCGCCGACTTCTCGGTGAACGCCATCCTCGACGACATGGAGCCACACAATCCCGTACTGGTCCTGGTCAACGGGATGGGCGCCACCCCGCTGCTGGAGCTGTACGGCTACAACGCCGAGGTGCAGCGGGTGCTGGCCGAGCGCGGTGTCGCCGTCGCCCGCACCCTCGTGGGCAACTACGTCACCTCCCTCGACATGGCGGGCGCGTCGGTCACCCTGTGCCAGGTCGACGAGGAGCTGCTGCGGCTGTGGGACGCGCCGGTCAGCACGCCGGGCCTGCGCTGGGGCAGCTGAGGCTCCCGGCGCGCGCGTGCCACGGAACTGTGAGTGAGGTCAACCTCCATACCACGCAAGGAGATGCAGTGCTCGACGCCGACTTCTTCCGCCGCTGGATGACGGCGGCCGCCGTGTCCGTCGACCGCGAGGCGGAGCGACTGACCGCGCTCGACTCGCCGATCGGCGACGCCGACCACGGCGCCAATATGCAACGCGGCTTCCGTGCGGTCACGGCCACGCTGGAGAAGGAGGCGCCGGCCACTCCGGGCGCGGTCCTCCAGCTGGCGGGCAGGCAGCTGATCTCGACGGTCGGCGGCGCCTCCGGTCCGCTGTACGGCACACTGCTGCGGCGCGCCGGCAAGGCGCTCGGGGACGACGGGGAGGTGACCGAGGAGCAGCTGGCTCAGGCGCTGCGGGCCGGCGTGGACGGGGTCATGGCGCTCGGCGGAGCGGCACCCGGCGACAAGACCATGGTGGACGCCCTGGTACCCGCGGTGGACGCGCTGGCCACCTCGTTCGGGGCGGCCGCGGCGGCCGCAGAGGAGGGAGCGGTCGCGACGACGCCGTTGCAGGCCCGCAAGGGCCGGGCGAGTTATCTGGGCGAGCGCAGCATCGGGCACCAGGACCCCGGTGCCACGTCCTCGGCCCTGCTGATCGCCGCACTCGTGGAGGCCGCCGGTGAGTGACACCTCCGACAAGCTGGTCGGCATCGTGCTCGTCTCGCACAGTGCCGCCGTCGCCGAGTCGGTCGCGGAACTGGCGAAGGGCCTGGCGGGCGGCTCCACGACGGTGCCCGTCGCCCCGGCGGGCGGCACGCTCGACGGTGGGCTCGGCACCAGTTCCGAGCTGGTCTCCGCGGCGGCCGCCGCCGTGGACCGGGGGGCCGGGGTGGCCGTGCTCGCGGACCTGGGCAGCGCCGTACTCACCGTGAAGGCGCTGCTCGCCGAGGGCGACGAACTCCCCGAGAACACCCGGCTGGTCGACGCCCCCTTCGTGGAGGGCGCGGTCGCCGCGGTAGTCACGGCCTCGGCGGGCGCCGATCTGACGGCGGTGGCGGCTGCGGCCGCGGAGGCGTACACGTACCGCAAGGAGTGACGCGGACGCCTCCGCCGGTCCGTCGGGGTCAGTTCTCCGCCAGGAACTTGAGCGCCAGTGCGTGCCCTTGGGCCGCGGCCACCCGGTGGTTCTCGAGCGGGACGGCCTGGGAGCCGCGAAAGACGATGTACGTGACCGGGCCGTCCGTTCCGCCGCTGCGCGGGTCGGGGTTGATGCCGAGGGCCCGTGCGGCGGCGTAGGAGGCCTCTCCGATGACCTCTTTGGGGCCGGTGTCGGCGACGACCGTGTACTCGATGCGCCCCCCGTGTACGACGGCGGCGACGGAACCCCCTCCGATGCCGTACGCCCGGTGGTCCCAGATGCTGCTCGCCCCGGGCACCACGAGGTACGGCAGGGTCTCGGCGCTCGGGTACCGCCCGTCGGACTGCCGGTGGGTGGTGGCGGGGGTGAAGTACGGGTCGGTCCGGGAGTTGCAGTGGATGCCGGGGCGACCGTCGCAGTCGATGTCCATGTCGGCCGTCCAGAACACGGCACCGCGGGCGCCGCAGACGGGTATGTCGGCCGGGGCTCCCTGGTCGCTGCGGTAGCGGCCGTGGGATATGCGGAGGCAGTTGCGTACCTTGGCCAGCAGGTCGGCGGCGCGGACGACGCCCTCCCGGCGTTCGTGGGGGTGGGCGGGGGGAAGCGTGGCGGGGACGAGCAGGGCGGCGCCGGCGACGGCCAGCGCGAGTGACGGGACGAGCACGGTGCGGGCCCCTCTCCTGGGGGTGGACGATCACCCTCCCACCGTGGTGCCGCCGTCCGGCGCGCGTCCAGCGGAGAGGGCCGGACGGAGCACGTGCCCGTGGTGCGGCCGAGCGCCGGGACCGGACGGGGACCCGGCGCTCGACCGCGCTCGCCGGCGCGGGATCAGCGACGACAGCGGACCGCGCCGTCGGCACGAACTGCCTTGGAAGACAAGCGAGTTCAAGCCGCTTCGGGGTCCAGCATACGTATCCGGGCCGGGGGCGCCGGACATCGCCCCTCACTTCCACCGTATGCATGGGCAACGTCCGGCCGGCGGATAAGGCTTATCGATAACGAAGAGTGAGCTAATGCTACATACAGTTTATAAAATGCGAAAAACTCCTCAGAGTGGATGAAATCGCCTAAGTTGTTCAAATTACGATGGATTCGACGGATGTAGATCGCGACAGGTCCACGTCTGATTACATGCGGCCCAGCGGTATCCAAGCGGTGAGCGGAGGCGACAGTCGGCAGTGGTGAATACCCGAAGCGGCGATGCGGACAACACCGGCGCGTCCGTGCCCCGCGCCCCCCATCCGCTGCACCAACCGCAGGGCCTGCGGACCGTACAGACCGAACGGCCCCTGGAGCGACACCGCATGCGGATGTCGCTGCTCGACGCCGTGGGCGAGGACCGGCGCGATGTCGAAGTGCTGCTGACCGCCCTCCAGCAGGCGGTGGCCGAGGTGCACGGCCTGGGCGGCATGGTGCATCTCCCGGGCGGCGGCATGAGCGGCATCCTCTACCTGGTCGCCGACAGTGGCCTGCCGGAGTCGATGACCCGGCCCTGGCTGATCATCCCGGCACGGGGCATGGCGCCGCCCAGCAGGGCCGCCCACAACGACACCCTCGCCTGGCAGCCCGAGCTGGCCCCGCCCGACCCGGTGCCGGGACGGGACCCCGCCGCCCTGTGGCCTTCCCGGTTCCCCGCCGGTATCGGTCACCTGGCCGTCCCCATTCCTGGCAATGGCCGGCGACGCGGCGCGCTCTCGATCCTCTTCGCCCCGGGCACCGAGCCCGGCGCGGCGGAGCGCGCGTTTCTGAACGAGGTGGCGGCCTGGATGTCCGGGAGGCTCAAGTCGTCCGGGATCCTCAATCCGTCCCCCGCCCTGCTGCGCGCCCTGGAGAACGAGCCGGGACCGCAGAAGGCCGCCCCCCTGTGGGACGTGAAAGGGATGCCCTCCATCACGTACACCTGGGACCTGCGCACCGGCGAGCTGACCTCCGACCGGCCCGTCGAGGAAGTGCTGGCCGGCGTCGATCCGGACGTGATGAGCGGCGGCATCGAGGCGTGGGCAGCGCTGATCCACCCGGACGACCTGCCAAGGGCGGTAGCCGGCTTCGACACGGGCATCCAGCTGCGCGGCGGCTTCCAGGGCGAGTACCGGATCCGGCGCGAGGACGGCACCTACCTGTGGATCGAGGCCCGTGCCCGGACGATCACGGACGAAGAGGGGGCGCCGGTGAAGGTGATCGGCACCCTCCGGGACAGCAGCGAGACGCACGCCGCCGCCGAGTCGGTGGGGCGGGCGCTGCGACACCTGAGCGACGGCTTCGTCTCTCTGGACACGGACTGGCGCATCGGATTTCTCAATCAGGCCGCCGAGCGGCTCCTCGGCTCAGCGGAAGATGTGGCCGGAGCCCTGCTCTGGAACATTCCCGCCGTACGTGCCGTGCCGGGGCTGGAGCAACGGTGCCGGGCCACGGCGGCCGAAGGCCAGCCGGCCGGATTCGACATACCGGGGCCGGACGGGACGTCCTGGTACCACCTGCGGCTGGTGCCGGTGCCGGAAGGCCTGACGGTCTATATCACCGACACCACCGAGCGGCATCTGCGGGAGGCCGAGCGGGCCGCCGCGGAGCGGGCGGCCGCCGAGCGGGCGGCCCTTGTGCAGCGGATTACGCGGGAGCTGGCCGAGGCTGTCACGGCCCAGGACGTGATGGCGGCGGTGGCCGACGGCGTGATGACACCCCTCGGGGCCACCGGACTCGTCATGCTCGGCGTGGTCCGCGACCGGCTGACCGTGGTCGGCTCCCGGGGATATCCGGAACGCTTCACCCGACTGCTGGACAGGCAGTGGACGGTGAGGGACAGCACGAACCCCGTGGGGGAAGCCCTGCGCACCCGCACCTCCCTCTGCATCTCCTCCCCCGAGGAGTTCCTGAAGCGTTACCCGGAGGCCGAGAACCTGATCCGGGAGGGCGGCAAGCAGGCGTGGGCCTTTCTGCCGCTGACGGTCTCGGGGCGCGGGATCGGCGCGGCGGCGATCGGCTTCGGCCGACCGCGGGTGCTGGACGATGACGAACGAACGCTGCTGACCGCGCTCAGCGGACTGATCGCACAGGCCCTGGAGCGGGCCGGGCTCTACGACGAGGCGACGACCCGGGCCCATACGCTCCAGCGCAGCCTGCTGCCGCAGGCGCTGCCCAAGCTGCCCGAGGTGACGACGGCGGCGCGCTACCAGTCGGCCAAGCAGGGAGCCGACGTGGGCGGCGACTGGTACGACGTGATCCCGCTCTCCGCGGCCCGGGTGGCGCTCGTGATCGGCGACGTCATGGGCCACGGCATGGCCGAGGCCGCCACCATGGGCAGGCTGCGCACGGCCGTCCGTACCCTCTCGGAGCTGGAGCTGCCGCCCGACGAAATCCTCAACCACCTCAACGACATCGTCGGCGAGCTCGGCACCGATACCTTCGCAACCTGCCTGTACGGCATCTACGACCCGGTGACCCGGCTTCTGTCGTACGCCAACGCCGGTCAACCACCCCCGGCGGTGGCCCAACCCGACGGCACCGTCACCTTCCTGCCCATGGCCTCGGACCCGCCACTGGGGGTGGCCGCTCCGCCGTTCGAAACCCTCGAGACCCGGCTGCCCGCCGACAGTCTGCTGGCCCTCTACAGCGACGGCCTGGTCGAGAGCAAGGACAGGGACGTCACGAACGGCATGAGCCGCCTCGCCGAGGTCCTCCTTCAGTCCGTGAAAGCCACGTCGGCCTCACCGGCGGACGCCTCCGACCTGGACGCCCTCTGCGCCACCCTCACCTCCGCCCTCCTCCCCACCCATGACGCGCTGATAGACGACGCCGCCCTGCTGCTGGCCCGCACCCACCCGCTGGACGCGGAGAACGTCGCCGAGTGGCCGTTGCCGGAGGATCCGGTGGCGGCGAGCCAGGCCCGCGACCTGGTCCGCGCCCAGCTCACCCGTTGGGACCTGGCCGACGAGGACCTGATCATGACCACCGAACTCCTGGTCAGCGAGCTGGTCGGGAACGTCATCCGGCACGCCTACGGCCCCATCCGGCTGCGCATGCTCCGCAGCCGCGCACTGATCTGCGAGGTCTCCGACGCCAGCCTGACCACGCCGCACATCCGCCACACTTCCGCCACCGACGAGGGGGGCCGCGGCCTGCAGCTCATCTCCGCGCTCTGCCAGCGCTGGGGCACCCGCCACACCCGCACCGGCAAGTCCATCTGGACCGAACAGCCCCTCCCCTCGCCCAGCTAGGCGCCCGAACCGGCCGGGTCGGCCGGATGCCGGGATCACGCATCGGGTGCGGGATCCGGGCGAAACCGCCGGACGGCAGCCGGGGCGCTTTCCCGCCCGAGCGGACGGTGACGACAGGCCCGTGACGCGGCCCTGCGGCCGTTGCGACGGGGCGGTGGCCGCGGGGACTGCTATTCGGGAGCGGGCAGCCTTGCGAACTCGTCCAGGGCATGGGACAGCCACTGGATCCAGAAGGTCTCCAGATCGATGCCGGCCCGCAGCACGAGGTGCTGGATGCGGTCCTGCGCCGAGTCCCTGCCGGGTCCGAAGTCGCGCTTCTCGATCTCCTGGTACTCGGCCAGCTGACGCTGGTGCAGGGTGAGATGGTGGCGCAGGTCGGCCTCGATGCCCTCGGTCCCCACCACGGCCGCGGCACGCAGCCGCAGCAGCAGCACATCACGCATCGGCTTGGGGTCCTGCGACATGGCCGCCCAGCGGGCGAGTTCTGCGCGGCCCGCGGGCAGAACCTCGTAGGACTTCTTCTGCCCGCGGGCCGGCTGCTCGGTCGGCAGGGCACGGATCAGGCCGTCGTGTTCGAGCCGCCCCAGCTCGCGATAGATCTGCTGGTGGGTCGCCGACCAGAAGTAGCCGATCGACCTGTCGAACCGGCGGGTGAGTTCGAGACCTGAGGACGGCTTCTCCAGCAGGGCGGTCAGGATCGCGTGCGGGAGTGACATGGGGCCATCCTAGGTAGGCGGTGCACGGCGCTCCTACAGCGCCGCCGCCAGCTCCGTGCCCTGCTTGATGGCCCGCTTGGCGTCCAGTTCGGCCGCAACGTCGGCGCCGCCGATCAGGTGCGGTGTCCGGCCCGCGGCCGTCAGCTCCTCGTACAGGTCGCGGCGCGGCTCCTGCCCCGTGCACAGCACGACCGTGTCCACCTCCAGGACCAGGCTCTCGCCGTCCACGGTGATGTGGAGCCCCTGGTCGTCGATGCGGTCGTAGCGCACGCCCGGCACCATGGTGACGCCGCGGTGCTTCAGCTCGGTGCGGTGGATCCAGCCGGTGGTCTTGCCGAGTCCCGCGCCGACCTTGGAGGTCTTGCGCTGGAGGAGGTGGACGGTGCGCGGCGGGGCGGGCCGCTCGGGCGCCGCGAGGCCGCCGGGGGCCCGGTAGTCCATGTCGACGCCCCAGTGGCGGAAGTAGGCCGCCGGGTCCTCGCTCGCCTTGTCACCGGCGTCGGTGAGGTACTCGGCGACATCGAAGCCGATGCCGCCCGCGCCGAGGATGGCGACGCGGTCACCGACGGGCGCGCCGTCACGCAGTACGTCGAGGTAGCCGAGGACGCGGGGGTGGTCGATGCCGGGGATCTCGGGGGAGCGCGGGGTGACGCCGGTCGCGACGACGATCTCGTCGAAGCCGTCGAGGTCCGCGGCGGCGACGCGGGTGTCCAGCCGGACGTCCACGCCGTGCAGGTCGAGCTGGGTGCGGAAGTAGCGGAGCGTCTCGTCGAACTCCTGCTTGCCCGGGACCTTGCGGGCGACGTTGAGCTGGCCGCCGATCTCGCTCGCCGCGTCGTACAGCGTGACGTCGTGCCCGCGCTCGGCGGCGGACACCGCGCAGGCGAGCCCGGCCGGACCGGCGCCCACCACGGCGACGCGCTTGCGCAGCCGGGTCGGGGACAGCACCAGCTCGGTCTCGTGGCAGGCACGCGGGTTGACCAGGCAGGAGGTGATCTTTCCGCTGAAGGTGTGGTCGAGGCAGGCCTGGTTGCAGCCGATACAGGTGTTGATGGCCTCGGGGCGCCCGGCCCGCGCCTTGGCGACGAAGTCGGGGTCGGCGAGCATCGGACGGGCCAGGGAGACCATGTCGGCGTATCCGTCGGCGAGCAACTGCTCCGCCAGCTCGGGGGTGTTGATGCGGTTGGTGGTCACGAGGGGGACCGAGACGGCACCCATGACCTTCTTGGTCACCCATGCGTACGCGCCGCGCGGCACGGAGGTGGCGATGGTCGGGATACGGGCCTCGTGCCAGCCGATGCCGGTGTTGATGATGGTCGCTCCGGCGGCCTCGACGGCCCTGGCAAGGGCGATGACCTCCTCGAGGGAGGAGCCGCCGGGGACCAGGTCGAGCATGGACAGCCGGTAGATGACGATGAAGTCCTCGCCGGCGGCCTCGCGTACCCGGCGCACGATCTCCACGGGGAACCGCATCCGGTTCTCGTACGAGCCGCCCCAGCGGTCCTCGCGCCGGTTGGTCCCCGCGGTGATGAACTCGTTGATGAGGTAGCCCTCGGAGCCCATGATCTCCACGCCGTCGTAGCCCGCCTGCCGGGCCAGGCGGGCGGCGCGCGCGTAGTCGTCGATCGTCCGCTCGACCTCTTCGTCGGTGAGCGCGTGCGGGACGAACGGGCTGATCGGGGCCTGGAGCGCGCTGGGCGCGACCAGATCCTGGTGGTAGGCGTACCGGCCGAAGTGGAGGATCTGCATCGCGATCCGTCCGCCCGCCTCGTGCACGGCCTCGGTGATGACCGAGTGCTGCTCGGCCTCCGCCTCGGTGGTGAGCTTGGCACCGCCCTCGTAGGGGCGTCCGGCCTCGTTGGGCGCGATGCCGCCGGTGACGATGAGACCGGCTCCGCCGCGCGCCCGGGCGGCATAGAACTCGGCCATGCGCTCGAAGCCGCGCTCCGCCTCCTCCAGGCCCACGTGCATAGAGCCCATGAGCACGCGGTTGGGCAGGGTGGTGAAGCCCAGGTCGAGCGGGGTCAGCAGATGGGGGTAGCGGCTCATGGGGCCCTCCGTCCGGCGTGTCGTGCGTCTGTTGTAGACGACGAGGGCCCCTTTATGCAACTAGTTGCACAAGGCTGAGGGCAGGGCGCGGGGCCACCTCGGCCACCGTGAGGAGGGGCGGGCCATCCCGGTGGACACCGGACCGGACCGGCCCGCTCCCCCCGTCACGTCAGGGCCGGGTTCCGATCAGGACGTTGGCGTACCACTCGTTTGAAACCGCGAGCCGGGTCCGCAGCCCTCCCCGGGTGAACGCCTCCACGGCGGGGGGAACCTGGTGTTCGCTCGTCTCGACGAGCAGCGAGCCCCCGGGGGCCAGCCATCCCGCCGCCTCCGCGGCGACCCGGCGCAGGACCTCCAGGCCGTCCGAGCCCCCGTCGAGGGCGACCAGGGGCTCGTGCTCCCGGGCCTCGGACGGCAGCAGCGCCACCTCGTCCGTGGGCACATAGGGCACGTTCGCGGCCAGCAGGTCGATACGGCCCCGCAGTTCGTCCGGGAGCGCGGCGAACAGATCGCCCTCGTGCACCCGGCCACCGTAGGCGGCGACGTTGCCGCGGGCGCAGCGGACCGCGGCCGGCTCGATGTCGGCCGCGTGCAGTTCCGGGCCGTCGAGTGCGGCGGCGAGCGCGGCGCCGACCGCCCCGGAGCCGCAGCACAGGTCCACCACGACGCGGGCGTCCGGCCCGGCGGCGAGGGCCTGCCGGACCAGGAACTCGGTGCGGCGGCGCGGCACGAAGACGCCCGGTTCCACGGTGATGCGCAGTCCGTGGAACTCCGCCCAGCCCAGAACCTGTTCGAGGGGCAGGCCCGCGACCCGCCGGCCGACCATGGCGGCGGCCTCGTCGGGTGTTCGGGCGGTCTGGAGGATCAGCTCCGCCTCGTCCTCGGCGAAGACACAGCCGGCGGAGCGCAGAGCGGTAACGACGCGGGAGCGCGACATGGGTGGCATGGAGCCGAGAAGCCTTTCGGTTGACCGAAAGGGCGCTCTCGCGGTCACCTAGCGGCGGTGATCCGCGCTGCCTCGAGGTGAGAGCGCCCGAGCCGACACAGCGGAAATGGGTCTCACCTCCCTTGCCAACACCGGCCGGGACGATCCGCGGCAGGGACGGTCACCCTAGCAGGAGCAGTGGTGACCGGCCGCCTGCCGGTGCGGACGGGGCCGGAGGCCGCCTTCACAATCCGGTTGTACTCTACAACTGAGTAGCCACCGAGGGAGGCCCCGTGCAGGCAGTCGAGGCGTCCGGCGCAGCCGCCGGCACCGAGCGGGACGCCGCCGCTCCCGCGGCGGACGCGGCCGTCGAGACCATTCACCGTGAACTCACCGCGTTCGCCCGGCGCGCCCGCGCCTCGGCCGCCCGCATGCACCCGGAACTCTCGCTGGTCTCCTACACGCTGCTCGGGCACCTGGAGCAGAGCGGCGGCTGCCGCGCCACCGACCTGGCCGACCACTACGCGCTGGACAAGTCGACGGTCAGCCGCCAGGTGACCGCGCTGGAGCGGGCCGGACTGCTCGAACGGCGGCCCGATCCGGGTGATCACCGGGTCCAGGTGCTGCATCTGACTCAGGCGGGCACCCGGATCCTGGCCCAGGTCACCGAGAGCCGCCGGGAGGCGTTCCGGGAGCGGCTCGCAGGCTGGCCGGAAGAGGACCTGCGGCGTTTCGCGGGGTATCTGCTGCGCTACAACTCCACCACGCCGGCCGATCTGTGACACGGCTGAGCGGCGCCGGCATCGGAGAACCGTCTGCCCGGCGCCGCTCTCGTTCCCCGTGGGTCACATGCCCACGGTCTGCTCGTCCGCCGAGGGCTCCGGTACCCGTGCCGACAGGAACCTCGTCCTGCGGCGGATCCTGAACCCCAGGGACTCGTAGAGCCGGATGGCACCGGTGTTGCCCGCGCCCGTGTGCAGGAAGGGTGTCTCGCCGCGCTCGCGGATGCCGTGCGCGACCGCCAGGATCAGCCGGGTCGCCAGTCCCTCGCCACGGACGGCCGGATCGGTGCACACGGCGCTGATCTCGGTCCACCCCGGCGGATGCAGCCGCTCGCCGGCCATGGCGACCAGGGCGCCGTCCCGGCGGATGCCGAGGTAGGTGCCCAGTTCGATGGTGCGCGGCAGGAACGGCCCCGGCCGTGTGCGCTCGACCAGGTCCAGCATCTCCGGCACGTCGGCGGCGGTGAGCCGGACGGCCTCCCGGTCGGGGCCGGCTACCACCCCCTCGTCGACCAGTTGCACACCGTCCAGGTCGAAGGTGATCTCCCACCCCTCCGGCAGCGCGCCCCGGAAACCGGCCAGCGGAGCCTCCCCGCCCGGACCCGCGAGCGCCGCGAGGTCGTCCCAGTCGTCGGTGTCGGGATCGTCGGGCAGGCCCACCCAGGGGGAGACGTCCGTCGGGTAACGCAGGATGCGGCCCCGACGCTCGGCGAAGTGGGCGTGCGGGCCGGTGAGTGAGGCGAGTGCCGGATTGTCGAGGACGTGCGGGGTGCCGCTCCTCATGCGCCGGCCTCGATCACGAGCTTGCCCCGGACGTGGCCCTCCTCGACCGCGCGGAGCGCCTCCCCGGCACGCTCCGACGGGAAGGTCCGGCCGACATGGGGGTCCAGATCTCCGTGCACCACCAGGCGCGCGACCTCGTCGAGCACGGCGGCGGTGCGGGCCCGTGCCACGCGTGCGCCGCCCAGCCGCTCGATCTCCCGGGGCGCCCCGGCGGAGAGCAGCTTCGACCGGTCGGTCAGCAGGGTCGCGGCCTCCTGAAGGGCCTCACCGCCCACGAGGTCGTAGACGCCGTCCACACCCTCGGGGGCGACGGCCCGCACCCGCGCGGCCAGTTCCGCGCCCGGCGCGACGTGCACGGCGCCGAGCTGCTCGACGAACTCCTTCTTGCCCTCGCTCGCCGTGCCGATCACACGCAGCCCGAAGGCACGGGCGATCCTCACGGCGGCGACCCCGGCTCCCCCGCCGGCACCGGTCACCAGCAGAGTCGCGCCGGCGGGCAGGCCGAGCCGGCGGATCCCGTCGTACGCGGTCGCCGCGGCGACCGGCAGGACCGCGGCGTCCGTGAAGGACAGCTTCTGCGGCAGGCGCGCGCTCCCCGCGGCGGGCAGCGGGGCGTACTCCGCGTATCCGCCGGCCACGGTGTTACCGAAGACCGCGTCACCGGCGGCGAACCCGGTCACGCCCTCGCCGACTTCCTCGCCGACTCCGGTGGCCTCGTTGCCGAGGACGATGGGGAACTCCGGCTCGCCCGTGTCGCCGGGGCCTCTCATGCTCCTACGGAGCTTCCCGTCGACGGGGTTCACGCCCGCCGCGCGTACCGCGGCGAGGATCTGCCCGGGGCCGGGACTCGGCCCGTCCACGTGCACGAAGGTCTCGGTATCCGGGCCGCCGTACCGCGTGTACGCGTACGCCTTGGGCATGGTCTGCCTCACTCTCCTTCGCTGTCGCCGGACCGCCGGTCCTCGAGGTCTCCGGCAGCGGCCACTACTCGCCAAGGAAGACCGGATGGCGGCTATTCCCGGCTGCCGGCAACTTCATCCGCACGCAATGGCCGGGGTCGGGGCACGGTCCGCGGGCGCGTACGGTGGAGTGCGCACCCTGATCACGCACGGCCGGCGGTCCCGTCCGGCCGCCCGGAGAGGTACCGCCCCGCCATGCACGTCACCCGAGGCTTCACCGGGCGCCCACGCGTCCCCGACCCCGGGCTTCCGCCCGGCCAGTACGACGCGGGCGACGACTGGCCCGTTCTGTCCGCGGAGGTCACACCCGATCTGGCGGCGTCGGACTGGTCGTTCCGGATCGACGGCCGGGTGGCGGAACCACGCACCTGGACCTGGGCGGAGGCACACGCACTGCCCGCGTCGGCGTACGACGGCGACATCCACTGCGTGACCGGCTGGTCGAAGTTCGGGGTGCGGTTCGGGGGTGTGTCGCTGGACGCGTTCCTGGACATCGCCCGGCCCGGGGCGACGGCCACCCACGCCGTCGCCTACTCCCACACCGGATACACGGCCAATCTCCCGCTGGCCGACCTCACCGGGGGGCGCGCCTGGATCGCCTTCGAGTACGACGGGAAGCCGCTGCCGGCCGAGCACGGGGGTCCGGCGCGGCTGCTGGTGCCTCATCTGTACTTCTGGAAGAGCGCCAAGTGGATCGCGGGGCTGCGGATCCTCGATCACGACGAGCCGGGGTTCTGGGAGCAGAACGGCTATCACCCGCGGGGCAACCCGTGGGAGGAGCAGCGGTACTCCGGTGACTGAGACGACCATGGCCTCCGGCCGTTTCCGGCCTCCCACCCGGTTCGCCGTGCCCGGGCGGATCGCCGTGAGCGGGAGCACCGCCGCGGTGTGGCGGACCGCGACGCTGACCGGGATCCGCCGGGAGACAGCGCGTGCGGCGACGTTCCGGTTCGCGGTCCCCGGCTGGGCGGCCCATCTGCCCGGGCAGCACCTGATGCTGCGGCTGACCGCCGGGGACGGTTACGTGGCCCAGCGGCACTACTCGATCGCGTCGCCGCCCGGCGACAGCGGGCACATCGAGCTGACCCTGGACCATGTCGAGGGCGGCGAGGTCTCCGGCTGGTTCCACACCGTGGCCAGGCCCGGGGACCGGATCGAGGTGCGGGGCCCGCTGAGCGGCTTCTTCGCCTGGCCCGGTGACCGGCCCGCGCTGCTCGTCGGCGCCGGCTCGGGGGTGGTCCCGCTGATGTCGATGGTGCGCCACCATCGTGCGTACGGCCTGGACGTGCCGCTACGGCTGCTGGTCTCGGCACGCGGACCGCGGGATCTGATCTACGCGGACGAGTACGGCGCCGAGACCGCTCCCGTCTTCACCCGCAGCGCACCCGAAGGTGTGCCGGTGGGCCGTATGTCCGCCGCCCATGTGGCGCCTCTCATGGCCGAGGCGCCTCCCGGTGGTTGGGAGGCCTATGTGTGCGGTTCCAACGCGTTCGCCGAGCACGCCTCGCGGCTGCTGGTCGAGGCCGGGCAGCCGGTGGACCGTATCCGTATCGAACGTTTCGGCTGACCCGTCGAACGATGCCGGCCGACGGTCCCGCCGCGCCTCGCCGGGAGCCCCGGCCGCGCGGCGCCGCCGTACCGGCCCCAGGTTTCGGGGCCACATGGCCGGGAACTTCGCCGGGGAGGAGAATCGGCATAAAAGGCCGTTTCATGTCGGAAGCATCCAGTGCCGCGTCCGCGTCGCCTCCGTGGCGCGTCCGCGCCGGTCCGTGAGCGGCCGTCCCCGGGTCAGGGGTCGGCGGGTGCGGCCGGTCCGGCGGGAACGGACCCCTGATGCGGGGCTCAAGGGGCCACCGCCGTCGTGGACCGCGGGCGGCGGGGTTCCGTGTCGGCCTGCCCCTTCGGTGGCGGGCCGGTGCATCGCGGGCGCCGTCACGCGGTGCTTCGCCGAGGGGCTCCTTGTTCGTGGCCGGGGGCGATGTGCGGGTTCCCCAGGGGGCTCGACCCCTCCACGAGCGGGACGTGGCGGCAAGGAGGTCGAGATGCGAACCCGGATGCGCGGCTGGCGCTGGCGGCGCAATCCGCTGCGCCGGCGATCGGATGTCGTCGAGGCGTGGACGGCGCTTCTCGTCGCCCTCCTGCTGTGCGTCGGAGCGCCGCTCGTCGGCGCGGCCGTGGGCTGGTGGGCGTACGGCGACGCGCGCGCGACGCAGACCGGCCAACTCTCCCAGCGCCACCAGGTGACCGCGGTTCTCGTCGAGGACGCCCCGGCCGTGGCGCCCTCGAGTCAGGGTGCCAAGCAGCCCCTGTACCGGGTCCAGGTGCGCTGGACCGAGCCCGGCAAGGGCACCCGGACGACGTTCGCGCAGGTGCCTGCGGGCTCGGTGCACGGCGACCGGGTGCGGGTGTGGCTGGACGCGAAGGGCCACGGCGTCGCCGCGCCTCCCAGCGACGCCGCGGTGTGGCAGCACGGTGTGACGGCCGGTGTGTGGGCGGCGGGCGGCATGGCCGGGGCGGTGTTCCTGGGCCGCGCCGTGGTCGGCCGGGTCGCCGAGCGGCACCGCATGGCGGAATGGGAAGCGGAGTGGGCCCGGACCGGCCCGGACTGGCGGCGGCGCACGGCGTGACGGGCCGAGGCCCCAGTGCCGGGCCGATTCGGCATCTGGCGGCTCCCCGGACGTCACCGTACGGTGTGATCATCCACATCCGTGACGTCAAAGGCGGTCCCCCATGGCCCTGTTCGACCTGCCGCTCGACCAGCTCCGTGAGTACCGCAGCGCCTCCGTGGAACCCTCGGACTTCGACACGTTCTGGGCGAAGACGCTCCAGGAGGCCCGCGAGCACGACCTGGACGCCCGCTTCGAGCCCGTCGAGACGGGCCTGAGGACGGTCCAGGTCCTCGACGTGACGTTCGCCGGCTTCGGCGGCCACCCGGTCAAGGGCTGGCTGACCGTGCCGGCCTCCGCGGACGGGCCGCTCCCCGTCGTGGTGGAGTTCGTCGGCTACGGCGGCGGGCGCGCGCTTCCGCACACGCATCTGCTGTGGGCGTCGGCGGGGTTCGCGCACTTCGTGATGGACACGCGCGGGCAGGGCAGCGCCTGGGGCGGCGGAGACACCCCCGACCCGGTCGGCAGTGCGCCGGCCTTCCCCGGGTTCATGACGCGCGGCGTCGAGGAGCCCGAAACGTACTACTACCGGCGGCTGTTCACGGATGGAGTGCGGGCCGTCGAGGCGGCCCGGGCGCATCCGCTGACCGATGCCTCCCGCACCGCGGCCGTCGGCGCGAGCCAGGGCGGCGGCATCACGATCGCGGTCGGCGGGCTCGTACCGGATCTGGTGGCGATCGCGCCCGACGTGCCGTTCCTGTGCGACTTCCCGCGCGCGGCCACACTCACGGACCGGCACCCGTACCGGGAGATCGGCAGCTACCTCAAGACGCACCGCGGCCGCGCCGAGCGGGTGCTGCGGACCCTGTCCTATTTCGACGGCGTGCACTTCGCCGCGCGCGGCCGGGCACCCGCGTTGTTCTCCGCGGCGCTGGAGGACCAGACGTGCCCGCCCTCCACGGTCTTCGCCGCGTTCAACGCCTGGGCGCACGAGGACAAGACGATCGAGGTCTACGACTTCAACGACCACGAGGGCGGCGGCCCCCACCAGGAGGCGGTCAAACTGCGCTGGCTGCCGGCCCGCTTCTGAGGGGGCCGGGGACGGGCCGAACTCGCCGCGTATCTCCGCTGGTCGTTTCCCAGCCGAGTGCACCCTCGACGGTGGTCCGCCGGGTACCGCGCGGTCCGACCAGTCGGTATGTTCATGGTGCCCGGCCCCCCGGCCGGGTACATCCACGACGGATCACGGAGGGCCCATGTCCCGGAACGTGCCACGGATCGACGGCTACTGCGATTCGCGATTCGCCGCGGTGCGCGCGGCGTTCGAAGACAACTTCCGCGGGCGCGAGGAGTTGGGCGCGGCGGTCACCGTCACGCTGGACGGGCGGACGGTGGTGGACCTGTGGGGCGGCTGGGCGGACGCGGCACGCACCCGGGCCTGGGAGCGCGACACGGTGGTCAACGTCTGGTCCACGACCAAGGGTCCGGCCGCGCTGTGCCTGCACATCCTGGCCGACCGTGGTCTGCTCGACCTGGACGCCCCGGTGGCCGCGTACTGGCCGGAGTTCGCAGCCTCGGGCAAGGAGGCGGTCCTCGTACGGCATCTGCTGTCGCATCGCGCCGGTCTCGCCGGTCTGCGCGAGCCGCACTCGGTGGACCAGCTCTACGACTGGGAGCTGACCGTCGCGCGACTCGCGGCGGCCGAGCCGTGGTGGGAGCCGGGCACGCGGAGCGGATATCACGCGCTGACCTACGGCTTCCTGGTCGGTGAGGTGGTCCGGCGGGTTTCGGGAGAGCTGCCGGGCGCGTTCCTTGAGCGCGAGGTGACAGGGCCCCTCGGTATCGACTTCACCATCGGGCTGCCGGAGAAGGAGGCCGGGCGGGCCGCCGAGCTGGCACAGCCGCGGGCCGCGGAGCGCGGAGAACAGGCGGCGCTGCTCGCCGGGTTGACGCCCGTGGCGCTGGCCGCGCTGACCAATCCCGCCGTCGGTGCCGCGGAGGCCAACAGTCCGCGGTGGCGGGCCGCCGAACTGCCCGCGCTCAACGGCCACGGAACGGCCCGCGCGGTCGCCGCGCTGTACGGGATCCTCGCCCGGCGCGGTGACTGGGGCGGCCTGCGGGTGCTGTCTCCCGCGGCCGTGGAGCGGGTGCGCGAAGGGCAGGGCAGCTGTCGTGACCTGGTGCTGGGCGCCGGGTTCGGCAGGGACACGGAGGTCGGGCTGGGCCTCTGGCTCAGCGGCCGCGAGGGTTCCTACGGGCCCAATCCGCGGGCTTTCGGGCACGACGGCCTCGGCGGCTCCTGCGGTCTCGCGGATCCGGAGGCGGGCGTCTCGATGGGGTATGTGATGAACCGCATGGGCCCGCACATCGCCGACGATCCGAGGAAGACCGCACTCGTCGACGCCGTGTACGGCGCGCTCTAGGGGAGGCGGGGCACGGGCCGGATTCGGCCGAAGTGCCGGACCACCCTTTCCTGGTGGTTTAGACCAATGCTAGACCTGGTCGCGCAACGATTCCGCATGGCTACGTCTTGTCACCAGGAGGCGCGGACATGGCCCGCACCATCCCATCCGACCATCCTCTTCCCCACCCGCGGGAAGAGCCGCTCTACTGGAGGGTCGCCACCCAGCTGCTCGGCGAGTTACGCGACGGCGGCATCCCGCCCGGGGAACGGCTGCCCGGGGAACGGCAGTTGGCCGAGCGCTTCCGGGTCAGCCGGGAGACCGTGCGCCAGGCCCTGCAGATTCTGCGCCGCGCCGGGCTGGTCACCACCGACCGGCGCGGCAGCCACGCGGTGCTGCCCGGCGCCCCGGCCGAGCACATCCCCTCGCTGGCCTTTCCGGTGGGCGCGCAGGGCGCGGAGCCCGGCCGCGCGACCGTCACCTGGGAGGTCCCCTCCCCGGAGCACGCCCGGGAGCTGGGCCTCGCGCCACGGCGGCCCACACTCGTCCACCGCTACGCGTCGGCCGCGCCGGACGGCAGCGGGATGCGCACGGCCGTCACCTCGTTCTCCGCGGTCGCCGTCGCCGAGGTGCCGGAACTGAACCGCTACCGTGACCGGGCGGACGGCAGGGCCTCGGCCGAACTCGGGCGTGCCTACGACTGGATGCGCACGGCCGGCCTGACCCTGCACCACCGCGACGCGATCACTCCGCTGCCGCCGACCGTGCGGGTGACCCGGCGCGTGCACGACCAGTGGGACCGGCCCCTGGAGATCACCGATCTCGTGGTGGAGGCCCAACGCGACGCGCTTGTCTACGAGTTCACCCTGCCGGCGGCCGACTGAACCCCGTCGGGACGCCGCCGCTCGCCCGCGTGGCCACGAGCAGCCGGCAGCGCGGACTGCCGTCGGGGCGGCGGCCGAAGTCCGGCAGCGCCTGATGCTCCACCGTGAACCCGGCGCGGATCAGCTCACGCCGTACGTCGCCGAAGCGGAACGCGCGGTAGTACATCACGAACGGCGGCCGCCACAGGGTGTTGCGGACACGCATCGCGGTGTCGAAGCCGAGCAGCACCCAGTACCAGGGCGAGGCCGGGCGCGACGGGGCCCCGATCGGGAACACGAACCGTCCGCCCGGCCGCAGCACCGAGTGGATCTGCGCGAACAGTCCGGGCAGCTCGCCCGGCAGGAAGTGACCGAAGGCGCCGAAGCTGACGACCAGGTCGAAGACGGGGCCGAAGGGCAGGGCACGGGCGTCGCCACGCACCCAGGCGACCCGGGGCCGGCCGTCAACCCGCACCTGCCGCCGCCCGACGGCCAGCATGCCCGCGCTGAAATCGACCCCGGTGACGCTCTCGCGGCAGACCGTGCGCAGGACGTCCACGCCCGCCCCCGTACCGCAGCACAGGTCGAGTCCGTGGTCGAAGGGCCCCATCGCGTCCAGGGCGTGCTGGACGGCGTCCAGCACCGTGTCCGGGGTCCGGAAGGGGGTGTGGTCGAACTTGGGTGCGAGCAGATCGTATCCGCGCTGGACCGAGGACAGTGCCTGAACGGCCAGCTCGCGGAGGCTGGGGCCGTGCGGGGAGAACATGCTGTCAGCTTAGGCACGACTGCGGGCGTACGGGGAGGTTCGGCTTCTGAGTGCATGGCCTCACTGACAACGTTGTTCCGCTTCACCTCTTGACGCGATTGGTCCAGACCTTTAGCTTTCGGGTCGTCAAGTCGGGCTCCATACACCGGCGTTCACGTCCGCCTGGCCAACCCCCACGAGGTGTCGACAACGATGACCACGGCCCAGCTTCCCTTCAGAGGATTCCCTCTCATACGCGCCGTCCTCGGCCGGTTCACGGTCGGCGCCGTCCTGGCGGTCCTCGCGGCCGCCCTGTTCTCCGCCGCGCCCGCGCACGCCGCCGACGGCCGGATCACCGGCCTGGCCGGAAAGTGCGTCGACGTGGCGGGAGCCAACAGCACCAACGGCACCGCCGTGCAGCTCTACGGCTGCAACGGGACCGGTGCCCAGCTCTGGTCCAACCCCGGCGACGGCACCCTGCGGGCGCTCGGCAAGTGTCTGGACGTCGTCGACCGCAGTACGGCCGACGGGGCGGCGGTGCAGCTGTGGGACTGCTCGGGCGGCGCCAACCAGCAGTGGGTGGTCTCCGCGGCCCACGACATCGTCAATCCGGCCTCGAACAAGTGCCTGGACGTCCGTGACAACAACCCGGCCGACAGCACCCGCCTTCAGATCTGGAGCTGCTCGGGCGCGGCCAACCAGAAGTGGAACGCCCCCGCGAGCGGCGGCAACCCGGCCCCCTCCGGATTCGTGGTCACCGAAGCCCAGTTCAACCAGATGTTCCCGAACCGGAATGGGTTCTACACCTACAGCGGTCTCGTACAGGCCCTCAGCTCCTACCCCGGTTTCGCCAACACGGGCAGCGACACCGTGAAGAAGCAGGAGGCCGCGGCCTTCCTGGCCAATGTCAGCCACGAGACCGGCGGTCTGGTCTACGTGGTGGAGCAGAACACCGCCAACTACCCCACCTACTGCGACTGGAGCCGGCCCTACGGCTGCCCGGCCGGACAGGCCGCCTACTACGGGCGTGGCCCCATCCAGCTCAGCTGGAACTTCAACTACAAGGCCGCGGGTGACGCGCTCGGCATCGACCTTCTGCACAACCCCTGGCTGGTGCAGAACGACCCGGCCGTGGCCTGGCGCACCGGACTGTGGTACTGGAACACGCAGTCCGGCCCCGGCACCATGACCCCCCACAACGCCATGGTCGGCCAGGCCGGCTTCGGGCAGACCATCCGCAGCATCAACGGCTCCCTGGAGTGCGACGGACGGAACCCCGCCCAGGTGCAGAGCCGTGTGGACGCCTATCAGCGGTTCACCGCCATCCTCGGCGTCAGCCCCGGGTCCAACCTGTACTGCTGAGCACGCTGAGGGGGCCGGGGTGCCATCCCGGCCCCCTCAGCCCGTCTCAGGGCCGCGGGCGCACGGGCAGCGTGCGTACGCTGTTGCTCACAAAGCTCGCATGGCGGGTCAGCCCGGCCGCGGGAACGGCGAGTTCCAGGTCCGGGAAGCGGGTGAACAGGCGCTCCAGCGCGATCCCGGCCTCGAGGCGCGCCAGGGGCGCTCCCAGGCAGTAGTGCGCACCGTGCCCGAGCGAGAGATGCCGCACGGTGCCGTCCCGCCCGGGCCGGGTCACATCGAACCGTTCGGCGTCCGCACCGTGCACGGCCGGGTCGCGCCCGGCGGCCGAGTATGCGGCGATCACGGGTGTGCCCTTGGGGATGACCGTCCCGTCCACGGTCAGGTCGCGCAGGGGGTACCGGAAGGGAAAGTAGCTGACGGGCGCGTCCCAGCGCAGGGTCTCCTCGACGACGTCGTCCCAGCCCGCCTGCCCCTTGCGGACGAGTTCCAGCTGGTCGCGGTGGCCGCACAGGGCCCGTACGGCGTTGGTGATCAGGTTCAGTGTCGTCTCGTGTCCGGCGACGATCATCAGAGTCAGCGTGCCGATCAGTTCCTGCTCGCTGAGCCGGTCGCCGTCCTCGTCGCGGGCTGCGATGAGCGCGCTGGTGAGGTCGTCACCGGGACGCCCGGCCTTGGCGGCCGCGATCTCCCCGAGCACGGTGACCAGTTCCCGGTTGGCGGCGATGGCCTGGCGGGGACCTATGTCGGTGGCGACGATCTGGCTGGACAGCCGGTGCAGCCGGTCCCGGTAGCGGTCCTCCACACCGAGCAGCTCGCAGATCACCCCCATCGGCAGGGGCATCGCGAAGTGCCGCCGCAGATCGGCCACTCCACCGCCGGACGCGGCCGCCCGCTCCAGCTCGTCGAGCAGGGACTCGGTCAACTCCTCGACGCGCGGGCGCAGTTCCGCGACCCGCCGGGCCGTGAACGCCCGGCTGACGAGCGACCGCAGCCGCCGGTGGTCGTCGCCGTCCGCGGTGGTCATCCCCTGGACGACCGTGAAGGTCATGAGCGGCCAGCCCTCGGCGATCCGCCCCTCGCGCAGGGCGGTGAAGTGCCGTGCGTTCTTCGCGACATCCGGATGCGCGAGGAATTCCCTGAGCGCCTCGTGCCCCAGGACGGCCATCCCCTCGACCTCCCCGGGCAGCAGGACCGGCGTGACCGCCCCGCGCGCGAGCAGACGCGCATTGTCGGCGTGCGGGCAGCCGCCGGAAGGGTCGGGGCGGTGTGGTGCGGCGGAGGAGATGTCCACCGGTGACTCCTTGTCGCGGGGAACGGGCTGACGCCGTACGACGAGCGATTCTGCCCGGGATCGGGAGGCGGGAACAGATGGCACCGCCCATACGTTGAGAGCAGTGCATGGACCCGCACCCGCCCGTCGAGTGCTACAGTGCGGTCAGCACCTGTGTACGCCCGGTTCCGGGCGCCGGTGCCTTTCTCCTGGGTCCGCCGATCCGTCCGCCGTCGCCCACGACCGGCGCACCGGCATTCCTGCACATCTCGCGGACAGTGCGGTGACCGCCGTGTCCGAAGTGATGTTCCCCGCCGAGCGAGGCGTGAGCATGCCACCTCCCGGCTTCTTCCCCCTCCTTCCTCCAGTGTTCCTTCTGAAAGGACCTCATATGACCACCACACTCGAACGCCCTCCCATGGAGCGCCAGCGCACCCCGCAGACCGTCACCGGAGTCCTCGACATCGACCACGGCGGGAAGGGGCATCTGCGTGCCGGCAGCTGCCAGGCCTCGCCCGCCGACCTCCAGGTCTCCCCCGCCCTCATCCGCCGCCACGGTCTGCGCAAGGGCGACACGCTCGTCGGCGAGGGCGTCGGGCGAGCCCTCACCGAGGTGGCGCGGATCAACGGCCGTTCCCCCGACGAACTGCGCGGACGCCCGCACTTCCCGGACCTCACCCCGCTGCACCCTCGCGAGCGGCTGCGGCTCGAACATCCCGCGGCGGGTCTGTCCGGGCGCGTCGTCGACCTCCTCTCGCCCGTCGGCAAGGGTCAGCGCGGGCTGATCGTCGCCCCGCCGAGGACCGGCAAGACCGTGCTGCTCCAGCAGATCGCCGCGGCCGTCGCCGGGAACCACCCCGAATGCCGTCTGATGGTGGTGCTGCTGGACGAGCGGCCCGAGGAGGTGACCGACATGCGGCGCTCGGTACGCGGCGAGGTGTACGCCTCGACGTTCGACCGGACGCCCAAGGAGCACATCGCGCTCGCGGAACTGGTCGTCGAGCGCGCCAAGCGGCTCGTCGAGCAGGGGCAGGACGTCGTCGTCCTGCTCGACTCGCTGACCCGGCTGTGCCGGGCGCACAACAACGCGGCCGCCGCCGGTGGCCGCACGCTCAGCGGCGGTGTCGACGCCGCCGCCCTCCAGGGCCCCAAGCGGCTCTTCGGCGCCGCCCGTCTGGCCGAGGAGGGCGGCTCCCTCACCATCCTCGCCACCGCCCTGGTCGAGACCGGTTCCCGCGCCGACGACTTCTTCTTCGAGGAGCTCAAGAGCACGGGCAACATGGAGCTCCGGCTGGACCGGGCCCTTGCCTCCCACCGGATCCACCCGGCCGTGGACATCGCCGCATCCGGCACCCGCCGCGAGGAACTCCTGCTGTCCACGGCCGAGCTGACGGCCGTACGAGGACTGCGGCGCGCCCTGAAGTCGCGTGACGGCCAGGCGAATCTGGAGACCCTGCTGGAGCGGATGCGGGCCACCCCCGACAACGCGACGTTCCTGCGCCGGGTCCAGCCCACGCTGCCGGCCGGATGACGGCCCGCCGGGCGGGCCCCGGCGTGCGGCATCCGGGTGCCCCGGCCCCCCACTCGGCCCACGCTGCCGGGGCACGGGCCCCGTAACCGTTCCTACGGTGGCGAGTATGACCATCGGATTCACGTCCCGCGTCGTCGTCTCCTGCTGCGCTCTCGGCGCGGCCTGGACGGCGGCCCTCCCGCCTCCCTCCGCCGTCGCCGTCGCGGGAACCGACTACGGATCTCCACGGCCCCCGGCCCCCGGGCCCTCCCTCCTGTACACGTCCGGAACACAGGTACGGCAGCGCCCCGGCGTACCCCGACTCCCGGAGGTCTCGGCGCTGTCGTGGCTGGTCGCCGACGCCGGCACCGGCGAGGTGCTGGCCGCGCACGACGCGCACCGCCCGCTGCCGCCGGCCAGCACCTTGAAGACGCTGTTCGCCCTCACCGTGCTGCCGGGCCTGCCCGCCGACACCCGGCACACCGTCAGCGCGCGGGAGCTGGCGGACGTCGGACCCGGCAGCAGCCTCGTCGGGATCAGGGAGGGGGACACCTACCGGGTCAGCGACCTGTGGAGGGGCGTCTTCCTGAACTCCGGCAACGACGCCGTGCACGTACTGGCCGCCCTCAACGGCGGTGTGCGCACCACGGTCAGCCAGATGCAGGCCAAGGCCCGCGCGCTGGGCGCATATGACACCCATGTGGTCTCTCCCGACGGGTACGACGCCGACGGACAGGTCTCGTCCGCGTACGACCTCGCGGTGTTCGGGCGAACCGGGCTGAAGAACCCGGAGTTCGCACGCTACTGTGCCACCGCCGAGTCGAGCTTCCCCGGCGACGGCGGCGGCACGTACGAGATCGCCAACACCAACCGGCTGCTGACCGGCCGCAACGGCGTCCAGCCGTACCCGGGCCTGATCGGCATCAAGAACGGCTACACGAGCCGCGCCGGCAACACCCTCGTGGCCGCCGCGCACCGCGCCGGACGCACCCTCGTGGTGACGGTGATGAACCCTCAGGAGGGCGGCGGTTTCGCGGTCTACGAGGAGGCGCGCTCGCTGCTCGACTGGGGGTTCGCCGCCGCCGGACGGGTGACACCGGTCGGCTCGCTGCCGGCCGACCGGCCGGCCGTGTCGCGCGCCGGTCCGTTGCCGAGGACGGCCCCGGCGGCGGCCCGCGAGGCGGCCGGGCCCGTGAGCGTGGTGCTGGCGGGTGCGGCGGGCGCGAGCGTGGGCGCGGCGGTCGCGCTGGCGCTGTGGCTCAGACGCTGGCGCTCGCCCTTCGATTGACCGGCCGGCAGCCCCAGCAGCAGCCCGAGGGTGATCCATGTGTAGGTGTTGCTGCCGAGGAAGCCGTCGATGCCGGACGCGTCGTCGAACCACAGCCAGACCACACTGCTGCACAGCACCGCGTACAGGGCGGCCGCGATCCGCAGCCGGCGTCCGCGCAGCAGCACGGCGAAGGACGGCAGCAGCCAGACGAGATGGTGCACCCAGGTGATGGGACTGACCAGGCAGGCGGCCAGCCCGGTGAGAGCGAAGGCGGCCTGCCAGTCGCCGGCCCGCAGCGCACGGCGCGTGCGCCGGCCCCAGACCGCCAGGACCAGCACCACGGCCAGCGCCCAGGCCGCCCGGCTCGGTGCGTCGGGCGCCGCGAGCCGGGCGAGGATGCCCTGGAGGGACTGGTTGGAGACGTAGTCGAGGCGGCCCACGCGGCTGGTGTCCCAGAGAGCGTGCGTCCAGTAGAAGCGGGAAGCGTCCGGTGCCGCCCAGGCCGCGACCGCCGTCGCCGCGCCGGCGACGGCGGTCGCCAGCGCCGCGGCCCGCCAGCGCCGTGCGAGCAGCAGCAGGCCGATGAAGAGGGCGGGCGTCAGTTTCACGGCCGCCGCGAGTCCGATCGCGGCCCCGGCCCAGCGCCCGCGCCCGGTGGACAGCAGCCAGGCGTCGGTGAGCACGAGCGCCAGCAGCAGCAGGTTGACCTGGCCGAAGCTGACGGTGTCGCGGACGGGTTCCAGCAGCGCCAGGGCACAGGCGGCCAGTGCCCAGCCGAACCAGCCGTGGACGCGCAGTTCCCGGCCGGCGAGGATCCACAGCACAAAGGCGGCGGCCGCGAGGTTCAGCAGCAGTGCCAGGGCGATGGCGGTGCCCAGCCCGACGAACGCCATGGGCAGCATGCTCAGGGCGGCGAACGGCGGATAGGTGAAGCCGTATGTGGTCCCCGGCACCCGGTAGTCGTAGATGCGCCCGCCGTGGTGGATCCAGGTGTGCACGGTCCCGTAGTAGACGCGCAGGTCGAACCAGCCGCGCAGCAGCGGGACCGTGGCGGTGAAGACGGCGACGGCGGCGGCGAGGACGAGCACGAGGGCGAGCCGGCCCCGCTCGGTGCGCGGCGCTCTCACGCGGTCCGTCCGAGCACCGGCGCCTGGGCGGCCTGATGCGCCTGCCAGAGCACCACGACCGCGAGTGCGCCTCCGGAGACGGCCAGCAGTACCTGGGCGAGGTCCGGGGGTCCGCCGCTCGGCAGCACGGCGAGCGCGAGGACCGCGGTGGCGGCGGCCACCCGGTGGCGTACGGAGGTGCTGGGGGCGGCGGCGGCGATGAGGAACAGCCCCCACAGGGCGTACCAGGGGCGGATCGCGGGGCCGAGAACGGCCACGACGGCGAGGCTGAGGCCGAGCGCGTACACCGGGGCGGGCCGCAGCCGCAGCCAGATGAACAGCACGGCGATCATTGTCGCCAGCAGCCCGGCCGCGTGCCAGACCGGTGTCGCGAGGGGCGCGAGGCCGCTGCCGAGGTCGTCGAGCAGACGTCCGGTGACCCGGCCGAGGACGCTGGTGGGTGACCAGTTGTGCGGGGAGATGGGCGTCTTCAGGGCCGCCACCCAGCCGTAGCCCGTACCGGCGACCGCCGTGGCCACCACCGTCGTGAAGAGCGCGGCGGCCGCCGTCGTCGCCACCGCCCGCACGACGCCGACGTGCCGGCGCAACGCGACCACGGCCAGCAGACCCAGCGCGGCCGGGGCCTTGACCAGTGCGGCGAGCGTGATCAGCACGACACCGAGGAGGTGCAGCCGGCCGCGGGCGGCCAGCAGGCCGACACCGAGCAGGCCCAGCATGATGGCGTCGTTGTGGGCGCCGGCGACCAGATGCAGCAGCACCAGGGGGTTGAGGGCCCCGAGCCACAGCGCGGCGGCCGGGTCGGCCCCGCACTGCCGGGCCAGCCGGGGCAGCGCCGCCGCCATCAGGCCCACGCCGAGGAGCGCGACGAGCCGCATGCCCAGCAGCCCGGCCGGCAGCTGGCCGCGGGTCAGGCCGGAGAGTGCGGAGGCGACGACGAGGAAGACCGGCCCGTACGGGGCCGCGGTGTCCCGCCACACCGGCGCGACCTCGTTGGCCAGCGGTCCGCCGAGCTGTGCGGGTCCGTGTGCGTAGACGTCGATATGGGCGTCGACCATGGCTCCCTGCGCGAGGTAGCTGTAGACGTCCCGGCTGAACAGGGGCGGTGCGAGCAGCAGCGGTGCCGCCCAGACGGCGAGGACCAGCAGCAGGGCGCGCGGCGTCGGCGGCTCGGGTCCGCGGATCACCCGGCCGAGCAGCGCCCACGCCGCGATCAGCAGCACCACACCGAAGTAGACCCCCACCAGCCCGAGGGCGGCGCGCCCGGACTCCGGGGAGACCAGATCCGCGACCGGCAGGGCCCCGGCGGTCTCACCGCCCAACGCTAGAAAGGCGGTACCGGCCAGACCGAGAGCCTGGCAGCGGCGGAGATCGACGGGGAAAGCCATGGCCAACACTCGGCAAGCGTGTCAACACCGGATGGCCGGTAGGCGACGCCCGCCCCTCGTGGCGGCGACTCGCGTGTGACCGGCGTGTAACCGGTGCCACCGTGGACCGGGGCGCTACGGGAGACGAGGGAGCCGGAGGACACCGCGCGCGGTCCGGGATATGGACGGCACGCTCAGAACACGGACAGTCCGGTGAGTGTGGTGAACCGGTCCAGTGCCGCCACCCCTGCCACCGAGTTTCCGCGCTCGTCCAGGCCCGGGCTCCACACGCACAGCGTGCAGCGGCCGGGCACGACCGCGATGATCCCGCCGCCGACGCCGCTCTTGCCGGGCAGGCCGACCCGGTAGGCGAACTCGCCCGCCGCGTCGTAGGTGCCGCAGGTCAGCATCACCGCGTTGACCTGCTTGGCCTGGCTGCGGGTGAGCAGCCGGGTGCCGTCGGCGCGGACACCGTGCCGGGCCAGGAAGCCGGTGGCGAGGGCGAGGTCCGCGCAGGACGCCTCGATGGAGCACTGCTGGAAGTACTGGCCGAGGAGGACCGGCACCGGGTTGTCGATGTTGCCGTAGGACGCCATGAAATGGGCGAGGGCGGCGTTGCGGTCACCGTGCGCGGTCTCGGAGGCGGCGACCGCCTGGTCGAAGGTCAGCTCCGGGTTGCCGCTCTCCGCCCGCAGGAAGTCGAGCAGGGTGCCGGCCGCGTCGCCGGTACGGGTGTGCAGCCGGTCGGTGACGACGAGGGCGCCCGCGTTGATGAAGGGATTGCGCGGGATGCCGTTCTCGTACTCCAGCTGGACCAGGGAGTTGAACGGGTTGCCGGAGGGCTCCCGGCCCACGTGCTCCCACAGCTCGTCGCCCTCGCGGGCCAGTTGCAGGGCGAGGGTGAAGACCTTGGTGACGGACTGCGCGGAGAACGGCTGCCGCCACTCCCCCACTCCGTAGACCGTGCCGTCCGGCTCGGCGATCGCCATGCCGAAGCGGTTGGGGTCGTAGGCGGCGAGCGCGGGGATGTAGTCGGCGGTCCTTCCGCGCCCGGGCTGCCGCTCCATCTCTTCTGCGATGCGCTCCAGCACGGGCTGGAAGGTCGGCGAGGGGGCCATGGTCAGTCCTTCGGCGAGCCGCTGCCCGCGAGGACCTCGGGCCGCAGCAGGGCCTGCAGCCGCTCGGCCGGGAGCAGGCCTTTCTCGAGGACGAGTTCGGCGACACCCCGTCCGCCGGCGAGTGCCTCCTTGGCGATATCGGTGGCCGCCTCGTACCCGATGTACGGGTTGAGGGCGGTGACCAGGCCGATGGAGTTCTCCACCGCGGCCCGCAGCTCCGCCTCGTTGGCCGTGATCCCGGCGACACACCGTTCGGCCAGGGTCAGGCAGGCGCGCTCCAGGTGCGTGACGCTCTCGGAGAGGGAGTGCAGGATGATCGGCTCGAAGGCGTTCAGCTGAAGCTGTCCGGCCTCGGCGGCCATGGTGATGGTGACGTCGTTGCCGATCACCTCGAAGGCGACCTGGTTGACGACTTCGGGGATCACCGGGTTGACCTTGCCCGGCATGATGCTCGAACCGGCCTGCACCGGCGGCAGGTTGATCTCGTTCAGGCCCGCGCGCGGTCCGGAGGACAGAAGGCGCAGATCGTTGCAGCTCTTGGAGAGCTTGACGGCGATCCGCTTGAGCACACCGGACACCTGCACGAAGGCCCCGCAGTCCTGAGTGGCCTCCACCAGGTTGGCGGCCGTCACCAGCGGAAGGCCGGTGATCCCGGCGAGGTGGCGGCGGGCCGACTCGGCGTATCCGGCGGGGGCGTTGAGGCCGGTGCCGATGGCCGTGGCGCCGAGGTTGATCTCGTGGATCAGCTCGACGGCCTCGGCAAGCCTGCTGCGGTCCTCGTCGAGCATGACGGCGTACGCCGAGAACTCCTGCCCCAGCGTCATCGGCACCGCGTCCTGGAGCTGGGTGCGGCCCATCTTCAGCACGTCGCGGAACTCGACGGCCTTGCGCGCGAAGGCGTCCTGGAGCACGGCCATGGCCTTCAGCAGACCGCGTACGGCGAAAACCGTGGCGATCTTGACGGCGGTCGGGTAGACGTCGTTGGTGGACTGGCCGAGGTTGACGTCCTCGTTGGGGTGCAGGTACCGGTACTCGCCCTTGACGTGGCCGAGCAGCTCCAGCGCGCGGTTGGCGACGACCTCGTTGGCGTTCATGTTGGTCGAGGTGCCGGCGCCGCCCTGGATGACGTCGACGACGAACTGGTCGTGCAGTTTGCCGTCCCGGATCTCCCGGCACGCCTCCACGATGGCGGCGGCCTTCCCCGGCTCCAGCAGACCGAGTTCCTCATTCGCGAGGGCGGCGGCCTCCTTGACGGCGGCGAGGGCCTCGATCAGGTGCGGGTAGGCGGAGATCGGTGTTCCCGTGATGGGGAAGTTCTCCGTGGCGCGCAGGGAGTGGATGCCCCAGTACGCCTCGGCGGGTACGTCGCGGTGGCCGAGCAGATCGTGCTCGCTGCGGTGGGCTGCGGCGGTCATGGCTGTGCGGGTCCTCTTCCGGAGGTGGTGTGGTGCGGGGGCCGGGCGTGGTCGCCGGGCGGGAGCGTGTCGAGGGCGCGGACCGGGCGGACGCTGCCGACCGGCCGGCCACCGCCGAGCAGGGGTTCGCCCGCGAACTCGGCGAACGCGGCCGGGTCGACCCCGGCCCGGGCGAGAGCTGCCGCGGCGACCGGGATCCGCGCCCGGTTCGCCCCGTCGGCGATCTTCACGGCGACGGCCCGGCCGTCCGGCAGGGCGGCGACCTGGACACCCTCGAAGCCGTCCTTGGCCAGCAGCCCGGGCACGGCGCGCATCAGCGCGGCGACGTCGCGCCCGGAGCCGGAGGCCATCTCCGCGTGCTCACGCATCGCGTCGGCCACCCGCGCCTCGGGGGTGCCGGCCGGCGCGGTGGTGATCCGGGCCGCGGCGCGCGCGAGCCCGTGCAGCGAGACGGAGAACAGCGGGGCGCCGCAGCCGTCCACGGTCACCCGGGCGATCGCCTGGCCGGTGAGGTCCTCGACGATCTCGGCGACGGCCTGCTGGAGGGGGTGCCCCGGGTCGAGGTACCCGTCGAGCGGCCAGCCGTTGAGCTTGCAGGTGTAGAGCATGGCCGCGTGCTTGCCGGAGCAGTTCTGCGCGAGCCGGGACGGCAGCCGTCCCTCGCGCACCCAGGCGTCGCGCACGACCGGGTCGTACGGCAGGTCGGGGACGTTGCCGAGGTCGCCCTCGGTCGCGCCGGCCAGCTCCAGGATGCGCCGGGCGCCGGCCAGGTGCCGTTCCTCGCCGGAGTGACTGGCCGCGGTCAGCGACAGCAGCTCCCCGTCGAGCGGCAGCCCGGCCCGCACCATCGCCACCGCCTGCACCGGCTTGAGCGCCGAGCGCGGGTAGAAGGCGGCCTCGGTGTCGCCGAGTTGGAGCTCCGGGGCCCCGTCGGCGCCGAGGACGACGACCGAGCCGTAGTGGATGCCCTCGATGACGCCACCGCGGACGACATGGGCGACCGGTGCGTGCAGGGGCTCCCGGATCACAGGAGCCTCGGCCACCGGACTTCCGTACAGGACTGCGTGGTTCACGGATTCACCTTGGGTGACTTGCTACGGGCGACCCGGCCGCGTACGGCGTACCAGCCGGCCACCAGGGCCGCCGCGATCGGCGGCAGGCACAGCACGGTGGTGCGGCCGGCGCCGCCGTCGGCGTACATCAGGACGAAAACGGAGGCGAGGAAGCCGAGCGTGACGATCTCGGTCCACGGGGAGCCGGGCAGGCGGTAACTCGGCCGGGACAGCTCGCCGTTCCGCGTCTTCCGCCAGAAGAGCAGGTGGCAGACCATGATCATGCCCCAGGTGGACAGGATGCCGATCGCCGCGAAGTTCAGCACGATTTCGAACGCGTCGGCCGGGACCACGAAGTTGAGGCCCACACCGAGGACGCAGATGCCGCCGGTGAGCAGGATGCCGCCGTACGGGACCTGGCTGCGGCTCATGACCGTGGTGAACTTGGGCGCGGACCCGGACATCGCCATGGAGCGCAGGATGCGGCCGGTCGAGTACAGGCCGGAGTTGAGGGAGGACATGGCCGCGGTGAGGACGACGAGGTTCATGACCCCGCCGGCCGCGGGGATGCCGATGTGGGACAGGACCGTCACGAAGGGGCTCTGGCCGGCCGAGTACTTGTTCCAGGGCAGCAGCATCGACAGCAGGACGACCGAGCCGACGTAGAAGAGGCCGACGCGCCACATGATCGAGTTGATCGCCTTCGGCATGATCTTCTCGGGGTTCTCGGTCTCACCGGCGGCGACGCCGACCAGTTCGACGGAGGCGTAGGCGAAGACGACGCCCTGGATGATCAGCAGCATCGGCAGCACGCCGTGGGGGAAGACGCCGCCGTGGTCGGTGATCAGGGACGGACCGGGGGTGTGGCCGTCCACCGGGTGCCGTGTCATCAGGAGGTAGACGGCGATCGTCATGAACACCACGAGGGCACCGACCTTGACGATGGCGAACCAGAACTCCAGTTCGCCGAAGATCTTCACCGAGATGAGGTTCACGGTGAGGACCGCGGCCAGGGCGACCAGTGCGATCACCCACTGCGGGATGTCCGAGAACATGCCCCAGTAGTGGGTGTAGGTGGCCACCGCGGTGATGTCGGCGATGCCGGTGGTGGCCCAGTTGAGGAAGTACATCCAGCCCGCGGTGTAGGCGCCCTTCTCGCCGAGGAACTCGCGGGCGTACGACACGAACGCACCGGAGGAGGGGCGGTACAGGACCAGCTCGCCCAGCGCCCGCACGACGAGGAAGGCGAAGACGCCGCAGACCGCGTAGGCGACGAAGAGGGAGGGACCGGCGTCGGCGAGGCGGCCGCCGGCGCCGAGGAACAGGCCGGTGCCGATGGCGCCGCCGATGGCGATCATGTTGACGTGCCGGGACTTCAGGGACTTGCTGTAGCCCGCGTCACCGGCGTCGACATGACCGGACGACGGGCGTGTCTCTTCTTTGAGGTGCTGCTCGCTCACGCCTCTGGTACGCCTTCCGTGGGGGGATCCGTGCGCCCGGGGCGCAGGATGTCGGTGAGGGTCGTCTCGACGCGGTCGAGGTGGTGGGCCATGGCCTCCACGGCGTCGTGCTCGGAACCGTCGGTCAGCGCCTCCACGATCGCCCGGTGCTCGCGGTTGGACTGCTCACGCCGGCCGCCCAGCTCGTTGAGGAAGGCCGACTGACGCGCCAGTGCGTCGCGGATCTCCTCGATCACCCGGCGGAAGACCGGGTTCTGGGCGGCCTCGGCCACCGCGAGATGGAAGAGGGTGTCCATCGCGACCCACGCGGTGGTGTCCGTCTCCCGCTCCATCCGGTCCAGGAGGTGGGCCAGGTGGTCGAGGTCCTCCGGGGTGCGGCGCACCGCCGCGTACCCGGCGACCGGGATCTCGATATGGCGGCGCACCTCCAGCAGATCGCTGGCCGCGTAGTCGCCGAAGGTCGGGTCCTCGACGGCGCTCGCGACGACGAAGGTGCCCTTGCCGGTCCTCGAGACGGTCAGCCCCAGGGTCTGAAGGGCCCGCAGGGCCTCGCGCAGGACGGGGCGGCTGACCTCGAGGGTGCGGCACAGCTCCGCCTCGGAGGGGAGCTTGTCACCGATCGCGTACTCGCCGCGCTCGATGGCGCCGCGGAGGTGGAGGAGCACCGCTTCCATCGCGCTGACGCGCCGCGGGGCCCGACCACCTGTCTGGCTGTCTGACAGGTTCACGGGGCGATCTTCCGCGTAACGATCGGGACTGTCAAGGGGTGACGGTAAGGAAACTTACAGAGGGCGGGAAGCCTGAATACCGGCTACCCGCCCCCGGGTGATCAGCGACGACGGGCGTTGATCAGCTCAGTACACCGGCCGAGAGCAGGCCCAGCAGAATCACACCGACGACGATCCGGTAGATCACGAACGCGTTGAAGGAGTGCTTGGCGACGAACTTCAGCAGCCAGGCGATGGACGCGTAGGCGACCACGAACGAGACGATGGTGCCGACGGCGAGCGGGGCGGCGCCCACCCCGGTGCCCAGGGCGTCCTTCAGCTCGTAGATTCCGGCGCCGGTGAGGGCCGGGATGCCGAGGAAGAAGGACAGACGGGTGGCGGCGACCCGGTCCAGGTCGAGGATGAGGGCGGTGGACATCGTGGCGCCGGAGCGGGAGAAGCCGGGGAAGAGCAGGGCGAGGATCTGCGAGCTGCCGACCAGCATCGCGTCCTTGAACGAGGTGTCGTCCTCACCCCGCTTGTGCCGGCCCATCTGGTCGGCCACCCACATCACGCCGGAACCGATGATCAGCGAGGCCGCGACCACCCACAGGGAGGCGAGCGGGCCGTCGATCAGCGGTTTGGCGGCAAGGCCCACCACGACGATCGGCACCGTCGCGGCGATCACCCACCACGCGAACTTGTAGTCGTGGTGGTACCGCTCGCGCTTGTCGAACAGACCCCGGAACCAGGCGGAGACGATCCGCACGATGTCCTTGAAGAAGTACAGGAGCACGGCCGCGATCGCGCCGACCTGGATGACGGCCGAGAAGCCGACGACGGCCTGGTCGTCGACGGGAATCCCCATGAGGCCCTCAGTGATCTTGAGATGCCCGGTCGAGGACACGGGGAGGAATTCGGTCACCCCCTCGACGACTCCGAGGACGACGGCCTGACCGACGTTGATGACGCTCATGGGATCCAGTTCTGAGAAGTTGGTCGACAGTGCTGTAGACGGTGGTGCTCTGGAAGTTGTACTACGCGCGGGTGACGTCCGCCTACCCGGGCCACACCGCCCCGGCGACCGAGACCCCCGCGAAGGCCGCCCCGAGGCCCGCCGTCACGCTCGCGACGACATTGGCGGCAGCGTAGAACCCCGCGCCGGTCTCGGTGAGCCGCAGGGTCTCGTACGAGAAGGTCGAGTAGGTGGACAGCGCGCCGCACAGGCCCGTGCCGACCAGGAGCTGCACATGGGGCGAGGCGTGACCGGACGCTGCGGCCCCGGTCAACAGGCCGAGGATCAGGCATCCCCCGACGTTCACGGCCAGGGTGCCCCACGGGAAGACGGTGTCATGTCTGAGCTGCACCGCCCGGTCGGTCAGATAGCGCAGGGGTGCTCCGACCATGGCGCCGATGATCACCAGCAGCCAATTCACAATGACTTCTCACCTTCCCCGTCCACTGTTCCCTCTGCCGTGGCCGGGGCTTCCCCGCGCCCCGCGTACCTCATCACCTCGCAGTCGTCGAGGGTCACCAGCCCCTCGGTGACGAGTTCGTCGAGCTGCGGAAGAAAGGCGCGGACGCGCTCCTCCGTGTCGACGACGACCACGGCCACCGGCAGGTCCTCGCTCAGTGACAGCAGCCGCGAGGTGTGGATGAGGGAGGACGCGCCGAAGCCCTCGATGCCGCGGAAGACACTGGCGCCGGCCAGGCCGGCGGCGTGCGCGCGGTGCACGATCTCGGTGTAGAGGGGCTTGTGGTGCCAGCGGTCGTGCTCGCCGATGAAGACGGTCAGCCGCAGGGCCCTGCCGGTCAGTCGTGTCATCGCCGCCTCCGCGGGGCGTCGTCTCGTGGTTCGTTCACCCTTGCCGCCACGCCAGGAGCCTGCGCGCGGCCGTCATCGCGAGCCATACCGCCGTCAGGGCCCCGGCCGGGGTCGCGGCCAGGTAGGCGAACGCGATGCGTGGCTCTCCCGCGTCGACCAGTTTCTGGATCTCGACGGCGTAGGTCGAGAAGGTGGTGAAACCGCCCAGCACGCCGGTGCCGAAGAAGGGCCGCACCAGCCGGTGTGCGGCCCACACATCGGTGATCACGACCATGAACACGCCGATCACGGCACATCCGACGATGTTGACCGCGAAGGTGGTCCAGGGGAATCCGCCGGTCCGCGCGGGCCAGAGCAGTGACGCCGCGTAGCGGGCCGTGGCGCCGACGCCGCCGCCGAGGGCGACGACCGCGACCACGGGCCCCTGCCGGCGGTGGAGCGACGGCCCCCGCGCGGGGCGGGGCACGGTGCCACCGGCCCGGTCGGCGCTCTTGGGGTGCGGGACTCTCATGGACGTGCGTCTCCTACTCGCCGGGGCCCTGCCGAACGGGCACGCTCGATCGCAAGTAGGGACCGTTGGCGGCGGCACTGCCGCGGTTCGGGTACGGCGGGCCCCACCACCGCGCCGCGGACGTGACCGCGGCCGGGGAACAGGGTAACCCGGTGCGCGACGGGCCCGCACCCAGTCGGGCGGGGCACCGGGCGCACCGGGCCGCGACCCGGTCAGCCGGCGTCGGGCGGCAGCTCGCACACCGCGACGCCCCGTTCCCAGAGGCTGCCGAGCACCAGCCGTCCCCCGGCGACACACACGCTGGTGGTCATCCGGAAGCCGGAACGGCGGCGGACAAGACGGTGACGGATGCGGCCCTCGTCGTCGACCGCGAGCGCGCCGGCCATGGCGGCGGGGCGGTACGGGGCGCGCACCGCGAGCCGGGCGGCGGCACGGCGCACATCCGGAGCGGCACGGTGCAGCAGGTCCAGGGCGGGGACGCGGGGTCCGGCGAGGGCCACCCAGAGCGGCCCGTCGGCCCCTGCGCGCCACAGGTTGTCGGGCATGCCCGGCAGATCCTCGACGAAGGGCTCGCAGCGGCCGGCGCGCGGTCCGGCCAGCCAGTAGCGGCTCAGCCGGCGGGCGGCGGTCTCGGCCACGACCAGGAAGGACCCGTCCTTGCCGCAAGCGAGGCCGTTGGCGAACTGCAAGCCCTCCACCAGCACCTCCGGACGGTCGGAGCCGGGGGCGAGGCGCAGCAGCCGTCCCGTTCCGGAGTGCTCGACCACATCGCCGATCCAGTGTTCCAGGGGATGGCGGCGGCTGGAGACGGTGAAGAAGACCGTGCCGTCGGACAGGGCGACCACATTGCTGCAGAACCGCAGCGGCTCCCCCGCCACCGAGTCGGCGAGGACGCGCACGGTGCCGTCGTCGGGCGCCACGCGCAGCAGTCCACGACGGGCATCGCACACCAACAGGCCGCCGTCCGGCAGAAGTTCGAGTCCGAGGGGCCGGCCGCCGGTCTCGGCGAGCACCTCGACGCGGGTGCGCGCCGGGTCGGCGAGTCCGTCGAGGCGCAGGATCCGCCCGTCCTCCACACCGGTCAGCACCCGCCCGCACGCGTCGGCGACCACGTCCTCCGGCCCCCGGCCCCCGATCGCGACGTACCGGTGTGCGACGAGAGTGGTGCGAGGGTCCATGTGCGCCCGTCCTTCGCCGTCTTGCGAGCAGCCCGTCCTCGCAGGTAGGTACCCGCCCGGCACCTCGTCTACCACCCCTTCTCGAACAGGCGCGCAACCTCGGCGATCCGGAGGTCGTCCCGGCGGTAGTAGGTCCGCCGCCGGATCCTCCTGGTGCGCAGCAGGCCGATGGTGGCGAGGATCCGCAGATCGGTGGCGGCGACGAACCGGGGCACGGCGAGCTTCTCGGCGACGGCGGCCACCGTGACGCCGTCCTCGACGAGGTCGCCGTGCCGCCGCGGCGGGAAGTGCGCGACCGGGTCCTTAAGCCACTCCAGGATCCGCATCCGTCGCTCGCTCACGGGTGTCTTCAGCATCTCGCCCCCTCTGTGCCCGCCCTCCGGACCACTGTGACGTGCCGGTGGGGGCCGGGCCGAGGTACGAACGGGCCGAAGTGCAAGGCCCGGGGCTGCCTCACGCGTGCGGGCACACAGGCCGGGCCCCATCCGTTTCCCGGTCCACGGGCCCGACCGGTCAGTTTTGGAGAAGCCCTCGGGCGCTTGCCCGCCTTAGCGTGAAACCACCGACGGACCGCGTCGGTCCACGCATCCCGTATCTCGGAGGAGTACGCCATGACCACCGGCGTCAAGACGATCATCTACCCCGTCAAGGACCTCGCCCGGGCGAAGGCCGTGTTCAGCGCCCTGCTGGAGGTGGAGCCCTACGCGGACGAGCCGTACTACGTCGGCTTCAGGGCCGCCGGGCAGGAGATCGGCCTCGACCCGAACGGCCATGCCAAGGGGATGACCGGCCCGGTGCCCTACTGGCATGTGGCGGGCATCCGCACCCGTCTCGCCGCCCTGCTGGAGGCCGGGGCCGAGCTGCTCCAGGACGTCCAGGACGTCGGCGGCGGCAAGCTGATCGCCTCGGTGAAGGATGCGGAGGGCAACCTCGTGGGGCTGGTCCAGGATCCGGTCGCCTGAGCCGGTCGCCTCGGGCCGCCCCGCCGCGGCCCACGTTCCTTGCAGGCACACTAGTTGCACAGTAAATAACAGGGCCGTTCTCTGTTACCGTGCGGGTATGGCAGCGAAAACGGCCGGTGCCCGGCTCGAGGAACAGTGGCGGGACATCCTGTCCGTGCACGCCCGCACCCTCTGCGAGATCGACCGGGTACTGCACCCGCACGGGCTCGGCGCCAGCGACTTCGAGGTGCTCGACATCCTGGCCGCCGAAACCGCCGCGCACGGCGACCTGTGCCGGGTGCAGAACCTCGCCGGCCGCGTCCATCTCAGCCAGAGCGCCCTGTCCCGGCTGATCGGACGGCTGGAGAAGGAGGGCCTGGTGGTGCGCTCCGTGTGCGAGGAGGACCGGCGCGGGGTCTGGGTCGCACTGACCGGGAAGGGCCGCGCGCTGCACGCCGAGGTGCTGCCGCTGCAACGCCAGGCGCTGGCCCGCACGCTGAATCCCGACTCGCCCTCGGACTGACGTCAGACGACCAACTCGGCGCCGTCCTCGAGGACTTCCACCCCTGCCTCGGTCACCCGGCGCCGGGCGGCCGACGCCGGGTCGAGCAGCGGATTGGTGTCGTTGAGGTGGGTGTAGATCCGCCGGGGGCCGGAGTGGCGGGCGAGATGCGGCAGACTGCCCTGCGCGCCCGTCACCGGCAGGTGCCCCACGGCCGCCTGAACCGCCTCGCCGCGCACCGCGCCGCCCACCTCGTCGGCGGCGTAGAACATGCCGTCCAGCAGTGCGCAGTCCGCCGTCGCCAGCAGCTCGTCCAGCACCGGCGACCAGGCGCCCACGCACGGCGCGTACAGCAGGACTCCCCCGGTGGCCAGGTCCTCGATGCGGTACGCGAGCACCCAGGGCTCGTCCCCGGCGGCACCCGCGACATACCGGGGCGCCTTGGTGCCCACCGCGTGCGCGGTGACGACGAGTCCGCCCGCCAGGACGAAGCCGCCGTCGGTCAGGGCGTCCGCCCACTCCCACCCGGTGTAGCGGCCGAGCGCCGCACGCAGGGGCGCCAGTGCGGCCAGGACCGGCGGTCCGGCGTACACCTTCAGATCCGCGCCACCGCGCAGCACACCCAGGCCCATGGCGTGATCGGCCTCCGCGTCCGTCAGCAGCACGCCTTTGACCGGGGTGTCCCGGGGCCCCGGACCGGGCCAGAGTGGGGCAGTGGACGCCAGTTGGGTACGGATGTCGGGTGAGGCGTTCAGCAGCCACCAGTCGCGCGAGTTGCCCGTGACGGCGACGCACTCCTGACTGCGGGAGGGCAGTTTGCCGTCACGGGCGGCGGTGCAGAGCGCGCACGCGCAGTTCCACTGCGGGAAGCCGCCCCCGGCGGCCGTACCCAGCAGGACGACCCTCACGACCATTCCCCTCCCTGTCGGGCCACTCCCTGGGATCTTCCCCGTCGCACGGGCCGGGGTTACCCCTCCCTGGGGGGCAGTTCCAGCCGACCTTCGCCGCCCTCGCCGCCCTCACCGGGCCGCCGGTCCCTCGGGCGCCGCGGCGGGACGGGGGCGGCGGTGAAGTCGCGCGGGCCGGTCCACAGGGCGGGTACGGCATCGGAACGGCGGCACAGCTCGAAGGCGAGCGCCTCGTAGTTGACGCGCCAGCCGTGGAAGTGCGGCCACGCCTCCCCGGCCGTCCGCTCTGCGGGGAAGCCCGCCGCCTCCACCATGGTCACGGCTGCCTCGAACTCCGCGAAGGTGAGGTGGATCGGCGCGTTCGGCGCCGGGTCGATGTCGAACGGCAACCGCAGCGAGCGGGCGATGTCGCGCAGGGCGGTGAAGCCGGCCCGCAGCACCAGACGGGCCTCCGGCGGCGCCGTCCGCGGGGCCAGCGAGAGCTGCATGGCAGCCGCGTCCATCACGGAGAGCAGCCCGACCAGCCAGTGCCGGTGGGGGCGGGGCGAGCGGAACGAGATCAGCACCGGGTAGGTGGAGTGGCTCTCACCGATGTCCGAGGCCAGCCGCTCCCAGGCCCGGTAGAGCTCGGACAGCGCGGTCTCGGTCCGGACCAGCCACTGCCGGGCGAGGATCTCCGGGCCCCAGGAGGGTTCACCGGCCCGGGACTGCAAGAGGGTCACCTCCACCTCACGACGGTTGTAGGCGGCGTACAGAGTGGGCAGGTACGCGATCTGGAGGGCGATGACCAGGGGCCCGGTGGCCGCCGCCAGGAAGTCCACGGCGGACAGATGCAGCCGCCGGCCGCTGGCGAAGCCCAGCGTGAGGAGGCTGGATCCGGCCTCGCGGAACGAATTGGCCCAATTCAACGTGGACAGGGCGTGCAGCACCAGCCCGTAGCCCACGAAGGCCCCGCCCAGCCAGGTCCCGAGCATGCCCATCAGGATCAGCGGGCCGAGCCAGGTCTGCGTACGGTCGATGGCCTGGTAGCCGCCGCCGAGGGCACCCAGCCGCAGCAGACGGCGCAGCACCCACCACAGCCGGGACGCGAGCGCCGAGTACAGGCCGCGGGGCACCACCAGAGTGCGCAGGATGCTGGCGAAGACAGCCCCGAGGAGCAGTACGCCGACCACGCCGGAGATCCACTTCATGGCGCCATTGTGAGGCGCGCCCGGTGCGTCCCCGTGGAGCGGATCCCGGGCGGCGTCGCACAGGGCCCGGGCCGCCGCCGGGCCGGGCGTGGTCAGGCGCTGTGCGCGGCCCTGGCCGGGCGGCCGCCCTACGGCCGGGCCAGCAGCGTGCGGATCCCGTCTGAGTTGAGCGTCAGGCCGTGCGGCGAGGCGGCGTCGATGGTGAGCGTGAGGTCGTCGGTGGGCCACTGGGAGGCGAGTGCGCCGAGCGGCACCAGCCGGTAACGCGAGACGAAGGGCAGCAGGTCGGCCATCTCCGTCTCGGACGTGAACACGGGTACCGTCTGCTCGCCGTCCGGCTGCTCCAGGACGGGCAGCGCCACGGCGTTGGGATTGGTGGCGTCCTCATCCGTGGCGTCGTCCGGTACGGGGACGAGCACATCGCTTTCGGCCAGCGTGTCCAGCGCCTCGGTGTCGGCTACGTCCACCGCGAGGATGTCCAGCGCCGCCTGCGCCGGGCTCGGGCGGTGGGTGTTCTCGGGTGTGTCCATGGCAGATCCCCAGGTAGTGGCGGGCGGGCGCCCGGAACCAACGGCTCCGGACAGCGCGTTCCCGTCACGTACCCTCCCGGGACCGGGCCATGCATACCGCGGCGGCGGAATCGGAGGGTCCCGGTCGGCGGAGATCCGGCCCGAAGCCCCCGGGCTCACGCGGCCCGGCCGGCCGGTCCCTTCCCCGGGCGCTTGACGGCGCGGCCGACGAGCACGGTCTCCGTGCCGTCGACTCCCAGGCCGCCGAGGTCCCGGGTGATGAACCGGTAGAGGTCTTCCAGGTCGGGCAGCCAGACCGCGACGTGCAGATTGGACACGCCGGTGGTGGCGAACGCGCCGTGCACGGCGGGGTGGGCCGCGAGCGCGCGCCCCACCGAGTCGAGGCGGTCGGGCGCCACGCGCATCATGACGTTGGCGTCGATGAACAGCCCGAGCCGCTTCGGATCGGCCACGACATGCGTCAGCAGGCGGCCGGTCCTGGAGAGCCGGGCGATACGGCGCCGGACCGTGGAGTCGGGATGGCCTGTGCGGGCGGCGACGGCCGCCGCCGGCGCCCTGGCGTCCTCCTCCAGTGCGGCGAGGATGTCTCGGTCGACGGCGTCCGCCGCCCCCGCCCCGGCTTCCGGCCGCCGTACCGGCGTCAGCGCCGCGCGCTCGGCGTCGCTGAGGACGCGGTGCCGCCAGTCGGACGCCTCGGCGAACACGTGCAGCACGGTGTCCGCGCCCACCGAGGTGACGGACCGGGTGGCGGGCAGATCACGGAACACCAGGTGGTCCCGGGTGCCGGGGCGCGTCCACGAGATGGCGAGGATCTCGTCGCCGGACGCCGACACATCGATGAACGGGACGTCGGAGCGGGCCGCCAGCGCGGCCGTGAGCGCGTCCCGCCTGTCGCCGAGCACCCGGATCCGGAGGAACAGCGCGCCGACCGAGTCCGGCCTGGCGGGCAGCCCGATCACCCGGCAGGCGCCGTCGGCGATCAGGGCCGCCCAGCGCCGGTGCACGGTCCGCGGGCTGATGCCGAGGACCTCGCCCGCCCGCTCGGCGGTCAGCCGCCCGTCGCACTGGAGCGCGGCGACCAGCCGCTGATCGCGCTCGTCGAGTACGTGATGCGCCGTTTCCAGGGCCATACATGGCAGTATCGCTCACTTGTGCGCTTCCGAGGGAGGTCTGGTGGCCGGGGCCGCGGAGGATCGTGCCGTCGATCCGAACCCCGCACGGGAGCCCACGATGACCTACCGGAACCTGCTCGCCCCCATGGCCGCCGCCGCTCGGGAGGTGGGCGAGCTGCTGCTGGCCGCCCCGCGGCCGACCCCCGTCCCGTCCTTCGACGAACTCGCCGCCGTCTACGGGGCGTTGGAGGCACCGGCGGTCGCCGTCATGCGGCGGCACCTGGACGTGCTGCGGCCCGGCGTCGGCTGGGCGGACGAGTGGGAGGACCGCGCCGCGCTGCCCGCCGAGGGCGAGGTGTGGATCGTCGACGTCATCGACGGCGCGGTGCAGTTCCTCCAGGACCTGCCGCAGTTCTGCGTGAGCCTGGCGCTGGTGCGGGACGGCGAGCCGGTGGCGGCGGCACTGCACGCGCCCCTGCTGGGCGAGACCTATCTCGCCGCCCTCGGCGGCGGCGCCACCCGCAACGGGCTGCCGATCGGCCCGTCGGCCAAGACGGATCCGGCCGTCGCCGTCGTGGCCACCACCCATCCGCCGTTCGTCACCCGCCGGCCGGAGGCCGCCGCCCGGGCCGGGCGGTCGCTCGCCGCCGTGCTGCCCCGGGTGGCCGCCGTCCGCAATCTGGGTCCCACGTCGTGGCAGATCGCCGACACGGCGGCCGGACGCCTGGACGCCTTCTGGGAGTTCGGCCGCGACGACGCGAACCTGCTGCCGGGCGCCCTGGTCGCGCGTGAGGCGGGCGCCCTGGTCACCGACGCCGCGGGGCGGCCCTGGGGCGCCGGGGCCGACAGTTTCCTGGTGGCACCGGCGGGGCTGCACCGTCAGCTGGTGGAGGTGCTGGCGGCGCAGTGCGGGCCGGTCACCGGTGACCGGTGAGAGCCGCGGGCGGTGGCCCCGGTCGTTCCGGGGCCACCGCCCGCCCTGTCCGTGCCGGGTCAGGCGTTACGGCGCTCCCTGCGGCGCAGGCTGAGGTAGGTGCCCGTCGCGCCGACCGCCACGAGCGCGCCCGCCGCGATGCCCACCGGGACGGCCGGGAACGACGGGGCGTCCGTGGCCGCCGCCGTGTTCTGCATGGCCGGTCCCGGGACGATGCTGGCGGCGACCGCCTTCACGGGGCGGATCGGACCGACCGACCTCACCGAGCCGTCGGCGTTCAGCAGCACCTGCTTGTTGTTGGGGTGCCGGAAGTCGAACATGCCCGCGATGGAGCCGGCCGTCGCGTCGAACGAGTGGTCACCGATCCGGCCGGTGTGCCAGTTGTCCTCGACGAAACGGATGACAGAGGACTGGTCGGTGAGCGTGTGGTCGACCTTGTTGACCTTGCTGTACGGGGAGACCACGAGCAGCGGCTGACGGGTGCCGGGCCCGCAGCGGTCCGCGTAACCGCCGGCGGCCGCGGGACCGGCCTGGCAGGCGGGGCTGTCGGTGGCCTTGCCGTTGGACCCGGTCGCGGTGTCCTTGGAGCCGTTGCGCGGCTTGGCGTAGGCGTGGTCGTACCAGCCGTCGGAGTCGTCGTAGGCGAGCACGACGGCGGTCGACTTCCACTGCGGCGACTTCTGGATCGCGTTGATCTGCCGGACCAGGAAGTGCTGCTCGTCGATCGGGTCGGAGTAGGCGGCGTGTCCGTCCTGGTACTCCGGGGCCTTGACGAAGCTGACGGCGGGCAGCTTGCCGGCCTTGAGGGCCGCGTCGAAGTCGGTCAGGTCGTAGTTGTGGTTCGCCCGGCCGCCGTGGCCGATCTCGTCGACGCTCCTGGGCGGCAGGTGGTGCGGGTTGGACGTCGACTTGTAGTACTCGAACGGCGAGTGGTGGGGGCTGTAGTCGACCACCGCGGCGCCGCCCACGTTGGTGTGCGTGGTGTCGCACTTGGCGTAGTGGCCCTGCTTGCCGTCCCACGCGGTGGACGGCCGGAAGCCGCCCTGGAACCAACCCCACGTGACCTTCTTGGCGTTGAGCACGTCGCCGACGTTGCGGCCCTGCATCGAGGCGACCGCGTTCTTGCTGGTGTGGTCCTTGCCGGAGCAGTCGTCGTAGGCCGGGTCGGGGTCGTTGACGACCGTGCCGACACCCTCGGCGTCGGGCGACTGGACGGTGTGCGCGTCCGGTGCGGCGGTGCGGCGGGGGTTCTCGGTGCCGGAGGCGGGGTCCATGGAGACGACACCGTGCGTCTGACCCGAGATCAGATTGAGCGCGCCGGGCGTCGAGGGGCCGTAGACCGAGCTGAAGGAGCGGTCGCTCAGGGCGTAGCGCTGGGCGTAGTTCCACAGCGCCGTGACGGTGTTGCCGTCGTAGTAGTCCATGACCAGGCCCGGCTCGCCGAACAGGGTGCCGGAGCACTTGCCCGAGTCGGTGTTCTGCACGAACAGGTCGTTCTTCCCGCCGTTGTACGCGTACTGCTCGGGCCCGTAGGCGTGGTTCTGGTCGCAGGTCATGGCCTGGGACGGGGTGAGCCGCTTGGGCGCGTACTGGTTGGGGTTCCTCGTCAGCAGCCCGGCGGTGCGCAGGTCGTCGACGTCCTTGGGGGTGTTCCTGGACGCCGTGAACCGGGTGCCGTCGGTGTTGGCGGCCTTCGGATAGGTCGCGAAGTAGTGGTCGAAGGACACGTTCTCGCCGAACAGGACGACCACGTGCTTGATGGGTGTGGCCGTCGAGGCGGCACGGCCGTGGTCGGGCGCGGCGGCCCAGGCGGGCGCCTGCGCACCGAGGACCGTGAGCGCTGCGGCTCCCGCGAGCGCGCCGAGGCTGCGCATCGATGCTCGACTTCCTCTGCTGGCCATGGTGGTTCACCCTCCGGGGCACGAATGTCGTTCCGCCATACGGTCAGGGATGCTGCGCCGGCCGGGCGGCAGCGCGGCGGAGAGGTGATGACGTGTGCATGAACAGCGGGTCAGAGAAGCCGGAGGAAACCTTGACCGTGTATTGACCAAGGAGACCCGGCCGGTTGTCCGGACAGGTTCAGCTCAGCATGGCGCGTCCGTACCAGTCGGCCGCGTCACGCACGCCGGGGAGCGCGAAGAAGTAGCCACCGCCGAACGGCGAGATGTAGTCGGCGAGGGGCTCACCCGCGAGACGGCGCTGGACGGGCTCGAACTGGCGCGCGAGGTCCTGCTGGTAGCAGCAGAACAGCAGGCCCATGTCGAGGTTGCCGTTGCGGTCCGTGCCCGCGTCGTAGTTGTAGGCGCGGCGCAGGATCCGCTGGTCGGCCGTGGCCGCCGTGCGCGGGTTGGCGAGGCGTATGTGGCTGTCCAGCGGGATGACGTCGCCCTTGGGGTCGTTCGGGTAGTCGGGGATGTCGTGCTCGGCGTTCCCGTCGAGGGGCGCACCGGTCTCCCGGGCCCGGCCGAACATCCGTTCCTGCTCGGTGAGCGAGACCCGGTCCCAGAACTCCACGAGCATCCGGATCAGCCGTACGACCTGGTAGCTGCCGCCGACCGCCCAGTCCGGCTCGCCCGTGCCCGGCCCCACCCACACCAGGCGGTTCATCGTGCGTGCGTCGGCCGGGTCGGGGTTGGCGGTGCCGTCCTTGAAACCCAGCAGGTTGCGGGGGGTGCCCGAGGGACGCGGCGGGCTGGTGAACCCGTCCAGGCGCCAGCGGACCTGCATACCGCCCCGGGTGTGCCGGGCGATGTCCCGCAGGGCGTGCAGCACGGTGTCGGGGTCGTCCGCGTGCACTTGGAGGCTGAGGTCGCCGTGGCACCACTCGGACCTCAGGTCGTCGTCGGGGAAGGCGGGCATCGCCGTCAGCCGGAGCGGGCGGCGGGCGGCCAGGCCGAAGCGGTCGTCGAAGAGCGCGGCGCCGACGCCGACGGTCACCGCCAGCGCGCCGGACGGGAGTTGGCCGCCCAGAATGCCGGAGTCGGCGGGCGGACCGGTGATGCCGAGGGGCGGGGGCGTGCCGCCCGAGGTCAGGAAACGGGCGCGCGCGGTGAGGGTGCGCAGGAGTTCGGCGAGTTCCCGGCGGCTGCCGGCGGTCACATCGAAGGCGGTGAACGCGGTGAACCGGCGCGTGGCGGCGAGCACCGACTGCTGGTGCGGGCCGTGGAAGGGGGCGACGGGTGGCGCCACCGTGCCGTCGGCGCCGGCCGGGGCGGCGGCACCGCCGGCGGCGAGTCCGGCACCCGCGAGGGCCGCCCCGCGCAGGAAGCCGCGCCGCCCGACGCCGCTCGGGGGCGGCGGGGTGGTCATACCGTCCTCCGGGGATCGCAGAGCGTCGCCACCGGGGCGAGCCGCTCGACCAGGTCGCCGAGGACCGCGTCGAGCTGTTCGCGCGGTGCGCGGTCCAGGCGGTCGAGGGGGGTCCAGTGGCCGCCGTGGCGGAAGCCGTCCACGGTGCGGTCGGCGCGGTCCAGCTCCCGCTCGAGGGCGGGCAGCCCGGGGTCGCGCGTGACCAGCAGGGGGCGCAGCCGGGACAGCACGGCGCGGGTGCCGTCGAGGCCCGCACGGGCGGTGGCGAGATTGCTTCCGCTGCCGTAGTCGGTCCGCCCGGTCAGCTCGAACTGCACGGTGTTCTCCAGGATCTCGTGCGCCCGAAGACCCAGCTGCGCCGGGTCCATGCGGGTCTGCGCCCAGTCGGCGCGCAGGGAGCGGGCCGCCGTGACCAGGGCGCCCGCCGGCCCGCGCAGGCGCTCGGCGGACTGCCCGTGCCAGAGCCCGTACTCGATGCGGTGGAACCCGGTGAAGGACGGGTCGTCGACCCCGCCCGGCAGCCCCGCGTCCGTACCGTTGATCCGCCCGTCCGCGTCACCGAAGGCGTCGTACGCCCCGCCCAGCCGCTCATAGGCGAGATGCGCGGGGAGCCAGTCCCTGCGGGCCCCGTCGAGGTCGCCCCGGTCGACGTCGTCCCGGAGCCGTACGGTGAGCCGGACGACCTCGTCCAGGCCGTGGGCGGCCCAGCTCTGGTAGTCGATGGCGAGAGGGATCAGATCGTGTTCGGTGACCGGGGGCGCCGCGGGCCCCGGTGTTCCCGCGGCGATGCGGACGGTGGGGCCGGTGACGGCGGACGCGTCGTCGGGCAGGCAGGTGAAGGCGTACGCGCCCGCGCCGAGGCGGACCGTCAGCGGCCGGGTGGTGCCGGGCCCGAGTCCTTCCAACTCCGCGTAGACGGCACGGGTGCGGGTGTTCTGGAGGTACACCTCGGCGGCGCCGCCGGAGGTGTTGTGCAGCTCGAAGACCTGGAGACCGGGAACCGGCCGGTTCCAGCCGCGGCCGCAGCCGCCCGGCGAGACCTCGACGGTGGTGTGCGGGAGCCCGTCGGCAAAGGCCCGTGTGCGACGGCCCGGCGCGAGGGTGGTGACGAGCAGCGCCGTCACCAGGGCGAGCACCAGGAGCACACCGCCGGCCGCCAGGAGTCGGGCCGGCCGTGAGCCGAGGCCGGGCACGGGCATTCCTGAGCGCCTCCCTGGACGACGTGCGAACGCGATCACGCGACCGGGTGCCGTGGGGCACCGGCGCGGTCGCCTCATGCTAGGCAGCACCCGGAGCCCCAACAGCCCATGGACGGGGACGGACACCAAGAATTCCCCGGCGGTTCACCGCGCGCTCGCCGAGGGGACGGAGCCACCCGGCACGGTGCCCCGGTCCGCGCCCGCCCGGCGTGGTGTCCGTGGCGGGCGGGTCCCCGCGCGCCGGTCCTCCGGTGGAACGCCTCGCCGTGCCGCCCGCCGGAGCCCTTCGTAGGCTGGTGGCCTCGGGGCACGTCACGGAGAGGTCTGCGATGCCCCGGAGCATCTGGTCAGGAGCGATCAGCTTCGGCCTGGTCACGATCCCGATCAATGTGGTCCCCGCGACCGAGGACCACAGCGTCCGCTTCCACCAGTACCACCTCCGGGACATGGGGCGGGTCCGCGTACGCAAGTACTGCGAGATCGAGGACCGTGAGGTGCCGCAGGAAGAGATCGGCAAGGGGTACGAGATCTCCCGGGACCAGGTCGTCGCCGTCCTGGACGAGGAGTTGCGGGACCTGCCCCTGCCGACGGCGAGGGCCATCGAGATCGTCGCGTTCGTGCCGGCGGAGTCGATCGACCCCATCCGGGTCGGCGAGGGCTACTACCTCCAGGCCTCCGGCACCGTCGCCGCGAAGCCGTACGCGCTGCTGCGCAAGGCACTGGAGCGGGCGTCCAGGGTGGCGGTGGCGAAGTTCGCCTGGCACGGCCGGGAGCGGCTCGGACTGCTGCGTGTGCGGGACGAGGCGATCGTGCTGCATGCGATGCGCTGGCCCGACGAGATCCGGGACGCCGGGACGCTGGCTCCGGGCGAGGTCCGGCTCTCCGACGACGAGATCGCCGAGGCCGAGCATCTGATCGAGCGCATGACCCGGGAGGACCTCGAGGGCCCGGACTTCGTCGACCACTACACGGAGGCACTGGGGCAGGTGATCGAGGCCAAGCGGGAGGGACACGCGCCGCCCGAGGCGCCGGAGCCGGAGGCCGGGGCCGGCGCCGTGCTGGATCTGATGACCGCGCTCCGGGAGTCCGTGGCCCAGGCGAAGGCGTCCCGTGGCGAGGGGGCGGAGGCCGAGGTCCACGAGTTGCCGAGGAAGACCGCGGCCGGGAAGACGGCGAAGAAGGCGCCCGCCGGGAAGACGGCGGCCGGGAAGAGCACGAAGAGGGCCGAGAAGAAGACGGAGAAGCAGACCGCGAAGGAGACGGCGAAGAAGGCCGCGGCCGAGAAGACCGCGGCGAAGAAGGCGGCCCGCCGGCCGCGCAGCGCCTAGGCGACGGCGGGGCCCGCCCCGTCCTCGCGCGGGAGACTTGATCCGATTCGTCTATGACGACGACCTGGGGGAAGCTGTAACCGCGACCGCCCGCTCGACCAGGGAAGACACCATGGCGTTCTTCGCGATATCCGACCAGCATCCTCTGCGACTGCTGTCCGCCACCGACCTGGCACTGGAGCACGAGCGGCTTCTCGAGGAGAACGCCCAGCTACGCCAGGCCGTCTCCTCGCACGCCGTCATCGACCAGGCCATGGGCGCCGTGGTCGTCTTCGGCCGGATCGCGCCGGAAGAGGCCTGGCGTGTGCTGCGCGACGTCTCGCAGCGTACGAACACCAAGCTCCGCGTGGTCGCGGAACACATCCTGAAGTCCGCGCAGGGCGGTGCCCTTCCGGGGCCCCTGGCGGAGGAGCTGGGCAAGGCGCTCGAACGGTACAGAATGTGCTCTCACGCGGCCGAGCCGACGGACCCGGAGGCCGCCCGGGGCCAGGGTCTTTCGTTCGGATCAGGCCGGCGTGATCCGAACGAGAGGCCCTAGGTCCGTCGTCCGCGCAGGGGCACTGACGGAGCGTCAGCTCTGCCGTGCGCCCCCAGAGAGCGCTCTTCCGCCAGGAGGGGTGGCCGGGCCTGCCGTGTCACTCGTCCGGCCCCCTCCCTGTCGACTCGGCGCACGGCAGGGCCCCGCGGTGCCCCTGCCCGGCGGATACTGTCGTCGGGCACGCGGCCCACGGGCCAGGCACGGAGGGTGTGAGCGCATGCGGACACCGGGCCGCATCCGGCCGGGCCGGGCCACGGAGTGGCTTCGTGCCCATGATCCGGAGCTGGCGGCGACCCGCCGGGCCGTGCGCACCGCGCTGGTGATGCCCGCACTGTTCGCCCTGTGCGGGCAGGTGATCGGCTCGGCGGCTATGGCCACCTTCGCGGCGTTCGGTTCGTTCTCGATGCTGCTGCTGGTGGAGTTCACCGGCCCGATGGTGCAGCGGCTGCGCGCTCATATGGGCCTGGCGATGGCCTGGATGGTGCTCATCTGCCTCGGCACGCTGGTGGCCCACATCACCTGGCTCGCGATCGCCACGACGGCCCTGGTCGGCTTCCTGGTCCTCTTCTCCGGCGTGGTCAGCTCCGTCCTCGCGGGGGCGACGACCGCGCTGCTGCTCGCCTACGTCCTCCCGGTGACCTCACCCACACCGACCTCGCAGCTGCCCGAACGGCTCGCCGGAGCGGGGCTCGCGGCGGCCGCCGCCATGCTCGCCATCTCCTTGCTGTGGCCCCGGCCCGCCGCGGACCCGCTCAGCGCGCCCGCCGCCCGTGTCTGCCGCGCGGCCGCGGCGTCGCTGCGCTCGGACGCACCGGGCTGCGACCCCCGCCGGGCCGCCGCGGACCAGGCCGCTCAGACCGCCGCGGCCTCCGAACTGCGCAGTGCCTTCGACGCCGCCACCTACCGGCCCACCGGACTGAGCGCCGACTCCCGCGCTGTCGTCCGTCTGGTCGACGAACTGACCTGGCTCTGCGGCATCGTCGCCGACAGCGGTCCCCCGCCCGAGAGACGTATGGCGCGCGACCCCGGCGCCCAGGCCGTCCGGGTGGCCGCCGCCCTGGTCCTGGACCGGGCGGCCGACCTGCTCGACGACCCGCACGGACTGCCCGACGCGCTGCCCGCCGCCGCGGCCGGCCTGCGCCAGGCCATGACGGCCATGGAACACAGCACCACCACGCGGCTGCCCGTGCACCGGCCGGGACCCGCCACCCGGACGGAGGTCCGCCCCTTCCTCGGCGCCCTGGATCTGTCGTTCCGCGCCCAGGAGCTCGCGTTCGTGACCCTCCAGATCGCGGGCAACGTCGACCTGGCGGCGGCCGCCGGGCGGCGCAGCTGGCCGGAGCGCCTGCTCGGCCGCGAGCCCGGCACCGCCACCTCACCGCTGGCGGCGGCCCGCGAGCGCGCCGCCGCCCATCTCGAACCGCACTCGGTCTGGCTGCACAACAGCCTGCGGGGGGCACTGGGCCTCGGTATCGCGGTCCTCATCGCCCATGTGACGGGTCTTGAGCACTCCTTCTGGGTGCTCCTCGGCACCCTGTCGGTGCTGCGCTCCAACGCGCTCAGCACCGGGCAGAAGGCGCTGCGCGCCGTGGGCGGCACGGTCGCGGGTTCACTCATCGGGTCCGGACTGCTGCACCTCGTCGGCCATCACGGCACGCTGCTGTGGTTCCTGCTGCCTCTGGCCGTGCTGGTGGCCGGGATCGCCCCCGCCGCGATCTCGTTCGCCGCCGGCCAGGCCGCCTTCACCGTCACCCTCGTCATCCTGTTCAACATCGGCCACCAGCCGAACTGGCACATCGCGCTGCTGAGGGTCCAGGACATCGCCCTGGGCTGTGCGGTGAGCGTTCTGGTGGGCCTGCTGTTCTGGCCGCGCGGCGCCGCGGCCGCCATCGACCGGGCCCTCGCGGCGGCCTACACGGACAGCGCCCGCTATCTGAGCGGTGCGGTGAAGGATGCCGTCGGCCGGTGCGGGACCGGACCCGCACCGGCCGCGGACCCGCAGCGGGAGAGGCGTCAGGCCGCAGCGGCCGCCCGACGGCTCGACGACGCCTTCCGCGGCTACCTCGCCGAACGCGGCCCGAAACCAGTGGCCCTCGCGCCCATGACGACCCTGGTCACCGGCGTGGTCGGACTGCGCCTCGCCGCGGACGCGGTGCTGGGGCTGTGGCAGGGCGAACGGCCGACCACGGCGGACCGCGCCGACGCCTGCCTCGTCCTGCTGGGCGCCGCGAAGCGGGTCTCCGACTGGTACGGGATGCTGGCCGCCTCCCTGGACCGCCGCACGGCCGTCCCGGATCCGCTGCCGCGCAGTACCGCGGCCGACGCGGGGCTGGTCGCGTCGATCCGCCGCGATCTGGGCGGTGCACACAAGCAGGCCGCGGGCACGGCGGTCCGCATCGTCTGGACCGCCGACCATCTCGACGCCGCCCGCCGTCTCCAACCGAGCCTGGCCGCCGCGGTGAGGGGGGACGATCCTCCCTGACCGTGCCGGCACCGCCGGCGCACGGCACGCCCGCCCCAGCGCAGAAGGACGAGCCGGGGTACGCGAACGCCGTAGGGCATGACCGCCGGAACACGGCGGGCATCACGCGCGACCGGCGGCCTTGACCTGTGACACTCGGGGGGCGAACGTGGCCGCAGGGATGGCCCAGCTCCCGGGAGGCGTCGTGACCACAGCATCAGAACCTCGGGTGCCGGGTCTCGAGATCCGGTCCATCGACTACGTACCCCTGGACGAGCGGCACGGCAAGCTGTGGCATCTGGGGCCGTTGTGGTTCATGTCGAACGCGCAGATCGCCACCCTCGCGGTGGGTCTGATCGGCATCACCGAGGGCGGCAACCTGCTCTGGTCGCTCGTCGCGATCGTGGGCGGCACCGTCATCGGCACCTTCTTCATGGCCTTCCACTCGGCCCAGGGCCCGCAACTCGGTCTGCCCCAGATGATCCAGTCGCGGCCCCAGTTCGGTTATGTCGGGGCCCTGCTGGTGTGGCTCTTCGCCTTTCTCCAGTACGCGGGGTTCAACGTCTTCAACACGATCCTCGCCGGTGACGCACTGCACACCACGCTGCACGGCGGCGTCAAGTCGTGGGTGGTCGTGGTCACCCTGGCCGCCTTCGCGATCGCCCTAGTGGGCTACGACGTCATCCACCGGGCCGAGCGGATCCTGACGTACACCTTCCTTGTCGTCTTCGGGATCTTCACCGTGGGCGTCCTGGTCAATCTGCACTACCCACCCGGCTCGTTCGACCTCGGCGGCTTCCGGTGGACGCCGTTCCTGGCCCAGTTCGGCGTGGTCGCCGGCTACCAGATCAGCTGGGCCATCTACGTCTCGGACTACTCGCGCTACCTTCCACCGGACGTGACGGTCCGCAAGACGTTCTACTGGACCTACTTCGGCTCGGCGCTCGGTGGTGTCTGGCTGATGACCCTCGGGGCGCTGCTCGCCGCCTGGGCGGGCAGGGACTTCGAGACGATCCGCTCGATCGACGCGGCGGGCGACACGGTGTTCGACGGCTTCGGCGCGATCGTGCTGCTGTTCGCCGCGCTGGGCCTGGTGTCCGTGACCGCGCTCAACATGTACGGCGGATCGCTGACGCTCATCAGCGGTGTCGACTCCTTCACGAGGGTGCGGCCGACACTCGCCGTACGGCTGGTGACCCTCGGGGTCACCGCCGCGCTCTCCCTCGTCGGCGCCCTCGCCGCGACGTCCCACTTCCTCCAGAACTTCAACGACTTCCTGCTTCTGGTGCTCTATCTGTTCATCCCGTGGACCGCGGTGAACCTCATGGACTACTACGTGGTGCGCCGCGGCCACTACGCCATCGCCGAGATCTTCAACCCCCGTGGGATCTACGGACGCTGGGGCCTGCACGGCATCGCCGCGTACCTGGTGGGGTTCGCCCTCATGGTTCCGTTCTTCTCCGTGGGCGATCTCTACGTCGGGCCCGCCGCCCGCGCACTCGGCGGAGCGGACATCTCCCTGTTCGTCGGGCTGCCGGTCGCCGCGCTGCTCTACTGGCTGCTGACCCGGTCGATCGACGTGGAGGCCGAACAGCGGCTGGCCGAGGCCGAGGCGGAGGGGCTGGAGCAGGCGGCGCGCGAGCACCGCGAACCCTGACCCGGCGCAAACGGCGGTTGCACGCCGAGGCGCATCGGAGAAGGATCAGTGCCTTGTGAGCCAACACTTCGATGTTCTTGTTCTGGGGGCGGGGCCCGGGGGCTACACCGCCGCGGTCCGCAGCGCACAACTCGGCCTGTCCACGGCGGTGGTCGAGGAGCGGTACTGGGGTGGTGTCTGCCTCAATGTGGGCTGCATCCCCTCCAAGGCCCTGTTGCGCAACGCCGAGATGGTGCATTTCGTGAAGAACGAGGCCAAGGCGTACGGGATCAGCGTCGGCGGGGAGGTCTCGGCCGACTACGGGGCCGCCTACCAGCGCAGCCGCAAGGTCGCCGACGGCCGGGTCAAGGGCGTTCACTACCTGATGAAGAAGAACGCCATCACCACGTTGGAGGGGCGCGGCGCCTTCACCGACGACCACACCCTGGTGGTGACCTTCCCGGACGGCCGCACCGAAACGGTGACGTTCGGTCATTGCATTCTCGCGACCGGCGCGAGTCCCCGGCTGCTTCCCGGCACCGCGCTGTCGGAGCGGGTGGTCACCTTCGAAAGCCAGATCCTCAGCGACACCCTGCCGGGCAGCATCGTCATCGCCGGTGCGGGCGCGATCGGCGTGGAGTTCGCCTATGTGCTACGCGGTTACGGCGTGGACGTGACCATCGTCGAGTTCCTCGACCGCATGGTCCCGCTGGAGGACGAGGAGATCTCCAAGGAGCTGGCGAAGCACTACCGCAAACTCGGCATCGAGGTCCTCACCGGTACCGCCGTCGAGAGCATCGACGACTCCGGCCCGCGCGTCCGGGTCACCGTCGACAAGGGCGGGGAGCGCCGGGTCCTGGAGACGGACAAGGTGCTCCAGGCCATCGGCTTCGCCCCGAACGTCCAGGGCTACGGTCTGGAGAACACCGGGGTACGCCTCACCGAGCGCGGAGCCGTCGACGTGGACGGACGCTGCCGGACCAGCGTGCCGCACATCTTCGCGATCGGGGACGTGACGGCCAAGCTGATGCTCGCGCATGCCGCCGAGTCCATGGGCGTCGTGGCTGCCGAGACCATAGCGGACACGGAAACCATGGAGCTGGACTACACCATGATTCCGCGGGCCACCTACTGCCAGCCGCAGATCGCCAGCTTCGGCTGGACGGAGGCGCAGGCGCGCGAGCGGGGATTCGACGTCCAGGTGGCGAGGTTCCCGTTCACCGCCAACGGCAAGGCCCATGGCCTGGGGCAGCCCGTCGGCTTTGTGAAGATCATCAGCGATGGCACGCACGGGGAGCTGCTGGGCGCCCATCTCATAGGGCCGGAGGTCACCGAACTGCTTCCGGAACTCACGCTGGCCCAGCAGTGGGACCTGACGGTCCACGAGGTCGCGCGTAACGTCCATGCACACCCCACGCTCGGCGAGGCGGTCAAGGAGGCCATCCACGGCCTGGCCGGACACATGATCAACATGTAGGTCCCGCGGTTCGGGAAACGCCATGCCCGGCGGCCGTCCGCCGCCGGGCTCCGAACCGCCGCGGGCCGGGGCGGCGCTCAGGCAGGGGCGGGCCGTACACCGTCGTGCGGGCCTCAGGACCACCGGGTGAAAGATCCAAGTGGCCGGGGGTTAGCATATGAGCGCCACCTAGCTCGAAAGATACGCCTGTGACTGTCAATGACGACTCGTTCACGAACTGGAAAAACCGCGAGGAGACTGCGGAGTCGATGATCCCGCTCATCGGGAAGCTGCACCGGGAGCGGGACGTCACCGTCCTCCTCCACAGCCGCTCCCTGGTGAACAAGTCGGTGGTCAGCATTCTCAAGACCCACCGATTCGCCCGGCAGATCGCCGGCGAGGAACTCTCGGTCACCGAGACACTGCCGTTCCTCCAGGCCCTCACCACCCTCGATCTCGGGCCGTCCCAGATAGACATCGGCATGCTCGCCGCGACGTACCGCACCGACGACCGCGGTCTGTCGGTGGAGGAGTTCACCGCCGAGGCCGTCGCCGGCGCGACGGGTGCCAACAAGATCGAGCGCGCCGAGGGCCGTGACGTCGTCCTCTACGGATTCGGCCGCATCGGGCGGCTCGTCGCCCGCCTGCTCATCGAGAAGTCCGGCTCCGGCAACGGGCTGCGGCTGCGTGCCATCGTCGTCCGCGAAAGCGGCGGCCGGGCCGCCGAGGACCTCGTCAAGCGCGCCTCCCTGCTCCGCCGCGACTCCATCCACGGGCAGTTCCAGGGCACGATCACCGTCGACGAGGCGAACAGCTCGATCATCGCCAACGGCAACGAGATCAAGGTGATCTACGCCGACGACCCGGCCTCGGTGGACTACACGGCGTACGGCATCAAGGACGCCATCCTCATCGACAACACCGGCAAGTGGCGCGACCGCGAGGGCCTGTCGAAGCATCTGCGTCCCGGCATCGACAAGGTCGTCCTGACCGCGCCCGGCAAGGGCGACGTCCCGAACATCGTCCACGGCGTCAATCACGACACGCTGAAGCCGGACGAGCGGATCCTGTCCTGCGCCTCGTGCACCACCAACGCGATCGTCCCTCCGCTGAAGGCGATGGAGGACGAGTACGGCGTCCTGCGCGGCCATGTGGAGACCGTCCACTCGTTCACCAACGACCAGAACCTGCTGGACAATTACCACAAGTCCGACCGTCGCGGCCGGTCCGCACCGCTCAACATGGTCATCACCGAGACCGGTGCCGCCTCCGCCGTCGCCAAGGCGCTGCCCGACCTCAAGGCGAAGATCACCGGCAGCTCGATCCGGGTCCCGGTGCCCGATGTGTCGATCGCGATCCTGAACCTCCAGCTCGCGCGCGAGACCACCCGGGAAGAGGTCCTCGACTACCTCCGCAAGGTGTCGCTGACCTCCCCGCTGAAGCGCCAGATCGACTTCATCAGCGCGCCCGACGCGGTCTCGAGCGACTTCATCGGCTCGCGCCACGCCTCGATCGTCGACGCCGGCGCCACCAAGGTGGAGGGCGACAACGCGATCCTCTACCTGTGGTACGACAACGAGTTCGGCTACTCCTGCCAGGTCATCCGCGTCGTCCAGCACGTCTCCGGGGTGGAGTACCCGACCTACCCGGTCCCGGCGGCCTGACACGGACGGGCGGTGGTGCCGGTGCCCCGCAGGACGGGGCACCGGCACCACCGACGCCGGCCGGCCTCCGGCGGAAACGGCGGCCCGGAGCCCGAACCGCCGCCCGCCCGGCCGCAGCGCGCCCGTGCTCTTCCCGTGCCGGTGGTCCGTCCATCGCAGCGTGCCATGCTGGGAAGAGATCATCACGGGACGCGGGATCGAGTGGGGCGGAGTGCGAGTGGCGGTTCGGTCGGTTCGGGTCAAGGCTGGGGAACGCATCGCGGCATCGGACCCCGGGCTGCTCCGGCTCACGGCCGGACTCAGAACCACGGTCTCCGTCGCTCTCACCCTCGCCGCCCTGGCTCTCCTGCGCTTCGATGTGTCCCATCTGGTGGCGGGTGCCATCGCGGCCATGGTCGCGACGTTCGCCATCCGCGAGAAGGAACGGACGCGCCAGGCCGTCACGCTGGCCCTGGGCCTCCCCTCGGCGCTTGCCTCGGTGTCGCTCAGCGCGCTGCTGAACTCCCATCGGGTGGCCGGGGACGTCGTCTTCGTCGGGCTCATCTTCTGCGCCGTCTACGGCCGCCGGTTCGGGGAGCGGGGCACGGCGCTGGGGCTGATCGTTTTCCAGATCTACTTCCTCTCCCTCTTCGTCGGCGCGACCGTCCACGCGCTGCCGGGCCTCTACGTCGCCATCGCCCTCGCCTTCGCGTGCAGTGCCCTGGTGCGCTTCGCCCTGCTGCCCCAGTCGCCCTCGGGCATCCTGGACCGCTTGCGCCAGGCCTTCCGAGCCCGCCTGGCGCAACTGATCTCGGCGCAACTCGCCCTGCTCGACGCCGGGCCGGAGGACCTGCCGAGGGCCCTCGACGAGGTGCGCCGCAGGACCGCGGCACTGCACGAGACGGCCATGATGATCCAGGGCCGGCTGGAGGAGGGCACCCCCGACGAGGCGGTGGCCCTGTTGCTGCAACGCCGTATCGCCGATGCCGAGATCGCCGCCGAACGGCTCGGGCTGCTGCTGCTCACCGCGCGCAGCGCCGAACGGGCCGACACGCTCACCCTGCACCTGCCGGGCGCGCCCGCGCCCTCGGGCGGCCCGCTGCCCGAGCGGGACGAGGCGACCGCGACACTGCGCCGCGACCTGGAGGCGCTGCGCCTGCTGGTCCTGCGGTCCGTCGCACAGGACTCGGGAACGGCAGTGTCCCATGTGCGCAACCGGCTCCTCGGCTACCGGGAGGAGGACAACGTGCCGCCCGCGCCGCCCGCCGTCCAGGACGTCTTCCGTGGGATCGGCGAGGCGGGGCGCGCTGTCATGGGGCTGCGGATCGCCCTGGACGGGCCCCAGGACCAGTCCGACGACACCCAGGAGACGGCCCGCTCGCGTGAGGAACTGGACGCGGAGGACGCCGCCATCGACGGCAGCGGGGAGGCGGGCCGCAAGGAGGCGGAGGCCACCGGGTGGCAGCGCCCCACCACGCGCGCGGCCGTGCAGGTGGCCGTGGGATCGGCGCTCGCCATCGTCGGCGGCGAGTTCCTCTCCGATCAGCGCTGGTACTGGGCCGTGCTGACCTGCTGGATCGTGTTCATCAACACCGCGTCCACGGGCGAGATCCTCGTCAAGAGCTACCGTCGGCTGGTGGGCACCGTCCTCGGTGTGGTGGCGGGCATCGGGCTGGCCGGGCTGGTCGGGCACCACACCTGGACGGCGTTCGCGCTGGTGCTGCTGTTCATTTTCGCGATGTTCTACACGGCTCCGCTGTCCTACATGGCGATGTCCTTCTTCGTCACCGCCATGCTGGGCCTGCTCTACACGCTCCTGCACACCTACAGCTCCTCCGTGCTCCTGCTGCGCATCGAGGAGACGGTGCTGGGGGTGGTCTGCGGAGTCGTCGCGGCCGCGCTGGTGCTGCCGGTGCGCACCGATCGCCGTACGAACGAACTCCTCGCCACCGTGCTGGCCCGGCTGGCCGACGTCACCGGCGCCGCGGTCGACCAGTTGAGCGGCGGCTCCGCGGCCGGCCTGCTCGACCGGGCACGCGATCTGGACCGGGCGCTGGCCGACCTGCGTTCCTCGACACAGCCGCTGACGCATCCGATCACGCCGCTGCGGGCCCGCCGGGACACCGCCCGCTATGTGGTCGCGATGCTGGAGACCTGCGCCTACCACGCGCGCTCCCTGGCGGCGACCGCCGGACTGCTGCCCGAGTACCCCTCGATCGCGGCGGACCCCCGGCTGCGCGAGGCGGGCCGGCGTATCGTCCGCAACATCGAGGCGATCGCCGCGCACGTGGCCGACGACCGCTCCACCGCCGAGATCGGGACCGGCCCCAGCATCACGTCCATGCTCAAGCCGGGCACCCTCGGAGCACCGCGGTACGACCGTGTCACGGACCGGGTGCTGCGGCACCTCCAGCGCCTGGACGAGGCGGTGGCCGGACTGGCCCGTCCGTTGCACGTCCCCGCCCGGACGCCGGGGGCGTGACGACGCGGATCGGGTACGGCGAAGGCGGTGTACGGGCCTGGCCGCGCGGCATCCCGGGGGCTCGGCGTGGGGCGGCCGGCGCCCCTCACTCCTCGCGCGGCCTCTCCCGCGAGGGCGCGGTCCTGTGACGGCCCGGCCGCGAGGGCGCCGCCGTACGGCCGACGGCGGCCGCCAGCTTGCGCAGTCTGCGCCAGTCGAGGCGAGGCGGCAGCTCGGGAACGCCGGGCCGGGTACGGGGGACGCGCACGCGCAGGACACGACGTTCGATGCGGCAACGGACGGGAGCCGTCAGGGTCAGCGCCTCGCCGTCGAGACCCACCTCCAGACTGGGTTCGTCCGCCTCGATGACCACTTCGTGCGCCGTCAGCACGGCGAGCCCCGCGGGCTGCGGGTCCAGCACCAGTCCGGCGGCTTCGACCGCACTGTCCACTCTGACGGCAAGGACCCCCAGCTTCCCGGAGTTCAGCCGCTCGCGGCGGCCGAAGCCGAACGGATCGCCCACCCGGTAGGGGTTGTTGCTCACCAGCACGGCCTGCGGCTCGGCGACGGTGGTGCCGCCGACCCGGGCGGTCAGTCGCGGACCGCGCTCGCGGGAGAGCAGCTCCGGCAGCACCTCCAGTGCCGTACCCACCTTGTCATCGCGGTATCCGGGGCTTTGCACGACCGCTCCGTACACCCCGAAGGAGGCGTTGTTGACGAACGGGCGGTCATCGCAGAACCCGAGGTCCACCCGGAGTTCGACCCCGTCGGTGAGCGCGTCGAGGCAGGTGGAGGGGTCGTCCCGGTCCAGGCCCAGGTCCATCGCGAAGTGGTTGCGGGTGCCGGCCGAGATCACCAGGAACGGCAGGCCGTGCTCCGCCGCCACCGCGGCGACCAGCGCCTGTGTGCCGTCGCCGCCCGCGACGCCGAGGAGGTCGGCGCCCTCCGCGACGGCCTGACGGGCGAGGGCGGCGACGTCCTGCTGCCGCTCCGGGTCGAGCAGGACGACACGGGCACCGAGCCGCTCGGCCTTCTCCCGCAGCGCGAACTTCTCCACCTTCCCGCCGCCGGAGCGGGGATTGAGCAGAAGAAACGGGTGTTTCGGCGGTGGCGTCCGGTACTCCTTGACGCGTGCCGGGCGCAGCCCGGTACTGCGCAGCGCGTACCGGCCGCTCCAGACCGCCACGGCCCACAGCGCCCCGGACAGCCCGATCACCCACAACAGGTGCACCTGCACGAACAGCGCGATCACCGCGGCCGGGGTGGCGGCCGCCAACAGGGCCGCGGCCGCACGGGCGGGTCCGCGGCGGGACAGCACCCACCACAGCGCGGCCACGGTGACGGCGAGGCCCGCCAGTCCGGCCGCGAGCAGCAGCAGACCGCGCACGCCTCCTTGGACGAGGGGCAGCACCGCCGCCCACGCCGCGGCGGCGAGCGCTCCCCGGGCCGCCCACCTCTGCCGACGGTGTTCGCGTTCGTTCATCACCGGCCCCATCGGCCCCCATCCCTGGACGTGCCGGGCACGACCAGCGAAACGACAAGCTCCACCGACGGCCACGACTTGACGAGCCATATGTGCCCCAATGTAGGCCGTGACCACACCCTCTCGCGTGGCCGTCCGGCCGCGGCCTGCCCTGGCCGGCGTCCGTGTGCCGCTCGGTGGACCATCGGCTGCGTGACGGGCGGTGTGCCCTTGCGGACACCCAACGCGCTTGCAGGCGGGTGATGTTGCCCTTCGGCGAGAGCCTCGGCGTCGCCGCGCAGAGGGACCGGAACACCTGGGGCGGGGCAGCGAACGGCAGGCCCGACTCCGCTTCGGCGCCGTTCATGCGCAGGACGCGCGGCCCGGCGCGACGGGCCGCCGCCCCGGCCTCGTCCCGGCGGTGAGCAGACGGAAGATCTCCGCCTGGTGGGAGGTGAGGCAGAAGTGGCCGCCCGGGAAGACGCGGAACTCGAAGGATGCGTCGGTGTGCCGGGACCAGGCGCGGGCCTCGTCGAGGGTGACCTTGGGGTCGTCGTCGCCGACGAGGCTCCAGACGGGGGAGCGCAGGCCGGGGCCCGGCTCGTGGACGTAGGTCTCGGCGGCGCGGTAGTCGGCGCGGATGGCGGGCAGGGCCATGCGGATCAGCTCGATGTCGTCGAGGATCACCGAGTCGGTGCCGCTCAACAGCTCTACCTCCTCGATGAGTCCGTCGTCGTCGCGCTGGTGGACGGTCTCGGTGTGCGGGCAGGACGGGGCGCGGCGGGCGGAGGCGAACAGGGCGTGCGGGACGACACCGTGGTCGCGCTCCGGCCGGCGGACGACCTCGAAGGCGAGGGTGGCTCCCAGGCTGTGGCCGAAGAACGCCAGCGGGCCCTCCGTCCACGGCAGGAGGACGGAGGTGATGTGGCCGGCGAGTTCCCCGACGGTGGGGATGCACGGTTCGTCGCGCCGGTCCTGACGCCCCGAGTACTGGCCAGGACGTCCACGGACGCCGGCATCGCGGCCGACAGCGGGTGGTAGGAGCTCGCGGAGCCACCCGCGTGCGGCAGACGCACCAGCCTGTGCCCCGGCAGTCTTGCGGGCGCGGGGCCGTCCGGCCCACCCTTATCGCCCCGGAACTCGGCCGCGGCCGTACCCCTGGCTCGTTCCGGCGGTGAGGTGGGGCGGCACCGTCGGCGCGCCGGGCTTGGGTCAGAGTCCCGCGCTCGAGTGCCCCGCGACGCCTTCCGGCGGGCCGCTAGGTATGTGCCACGACCTCGCCGCCCGTGACCTGGGGGGCGTTCGGCATCAGCGAGGCGAGATGTTCCCGTACGAACTGCGCCGCCCTGTCGCTCGACTCCTCGGCTCCGGCCCGGTCCTGGTAGACACTCGTCGACACCATCACCCCTCCCCCGGCATCGATCCAGTAATAGGCCACGAACCCCTGGACCTGGCGGATGAGCGGCACGAACTCCTCGTTCACCCGGCGTCCCACCTCGGCCCGATCAGTCACCCCTTCGTAACGGCGAACCACTGCGTGCATGGCTGATCTCCTCATAGGTCGCGGGGCGGACTTCTGCGCAGAGGACCTACCCGCCGCGGCAGGTGCGGCGTGCGCAACACGCGCGGTCATCACCGGTAGGGCCCCATGCGGCGACCCGAACGGCGCCTTCCGGTTGCGGCCGGGGAGCCGGTCGCTCTCTGCACGGGCGCGGTTCCGGAGCGCGGTCGCGAGGCCACCGGTGCGACCGGTGGGGATGGAGGGACCCCTGAGCGGGCAGGTATAGAACATGGCGATACGGTGCCTTCCGGACACCGTGCGACACCGGCCCGCCCGGCGCCGCCGCCCGGGCGTGGACGGGGGCGGGGACGTACCGTGATCACCCATCCGGCCTACGAGGTCGAGCCCTGGTGCGTCCGCGAGACCGGGCTGGACCTGGACGTCCTGGCGCAGAGCGAATCGGTCTTCGCGCTCTCCAACGGACACATAGGCTGGCGCGGCAACCTCGAGGAGGGCGAGCCGCACGGGCTGCCCGGCTGCTATCTCAACGGCGTCCACGAGGTACATCCGCTGCCCTACGCCGAGGCCGGCTACGGCTTCCCGGAGTCCGGCCAGACGGTCATCAGCGTCAGCGACGGCAAGATCATCCGCCTTCTGGTCGACGACGAGCAGGCCGATCTGCGCTACGGGCATCTGCGCTCGCACGAACGGCTCCTGGACCTGCGGGACGGGGTCCTGCACCGGGTGTGCGAGTGGGTCTCCCCGGTGGGGAAGGCCGTCCGATTGCGCTCCACCCGTCTGGTCTCCTTCACCCATCGGGCCATCGCCGCGATCGCCTACGAGGTGGAGCCGCTGGGCGAGGAGGTGCGCATCGTCCTTCAGTCCGAACTCGTGGCCAACGCGCCCATGCCGCAGCCCAGCGACGATCCGCGGGTGGCCGCGGCCCTGGAGTCCCCGCTGCGCCCGGAGGAGCACCACGCCGGGGGAACGCGGCTGCGCCTGATCCACCGCACCGAGAGCAGCGGTCTGCGGGTCGCGGCCGCCGCCGACCACATCGTGCAGGGCCCTTCCTCCACCGCGATGTCCGCGGAGAGCTCGGACGACGTCGCCCGGCTCACCGTCATCGCCGACCTCAGTCCCGGGGAGAAGCTCCGGCTGGAGAAGCTGGTTTCCTACGGCTGGTCCGGGCTGCGCTCGCTGACGGCCCTGCGGGATCAGGCGGAGGCCGCGCTCGCCGAGGCAGGCACCACCGGCTGGCGGGGCCTGGTCGACGAACAGCGGGCCTTCCTGGACGACTTCTGGCGGCATTCCGATGTGGAGGTGGACGGCGACCCGGAGATCCAGCAGGCCGTCCGCTTCGCGCTCTTCCACGTTCTCCAGGCCGCCGCACGCGCCGAGCAGCGGGCCATCCCGGCCAAGGGCCTGACCGGCTCCGGATACGACGGGCACGCCTTCTGGGACACCGAGAGCTATGTGCTGCCGCTGCTCTCCTCCGCCTATCCGCGCAGCGTCGCGGCGGCGCTGCGCTGGCGCCAGGACACGCTGCCGGCGGCGCGCGCCCGCGCCCGCCAACTCGGCCTGAGCGGCGCGGCGTTCCCCTGGCGCACCATCGACGGCGCGGAATGCTCCGGCTACTGGCCGGCCGGTACCGCGGCGTTCCACGTCAACGCCGACATCGCCCATGCCGTCCTGCGCTATGTCGCGGTCTCCGGCGACGAGGACTTCGAGCGCGAGACCGGCGTGGAACTGCTCGTGGAGACCGCCCGGTTGTGGCGTTCCCTCGGCCACCACGACTCCGACGGACACTTCCACATCGACGGTGTCACCGGGCCCGACGAGTACAGCGCACTCGCGGACGACAACACCTTCACCAACGTCATGGCCCAGGGAAATCTGCGGGCCGCCGCCGAAGCCGCCGAACGCCATCCCGAGCAGGCCGCCGCGCTCGGCGTGACCGGGCAGGAGATCACCGCGTGGCGGAACGCCGCCGAGGCCATGACCGTGCCGTACAACAGGGCGCTGGGCATCCATGAGCAGGACGCTGGGTTCACCCGCCACCAGGCCTGGGACTTCTCCCGCACCCGGCCCGAGGACTACCCCCTGATGCTGCACTTCCCGTACCTGGAGCTCTACCGCAAGCAAGTGGTCAAACAGGCCGACCTAGTGCTGGCGATGTACCTGCGCTGCGACGCCTTCGACGAGGGCCAGAAGGCGCGCAACTTCGCCTACTACGAGCCGCTCACCGTCCGCGACTCCTCGCTGTCGGCCTCTATCCAGGCCGTCATCGCCGCCGAGGTCGGCCATCTGGGCCTGGCGTACGACTACCTCGGCGAGGCCGCCCTGATGGACCTGGACGATCTGGAGAACAACACCCGCGACGGACTGCACATCGCCTCGCTGGCGGGCTCCTGGATCGCCCTGGTCGCAGGCTTCGGCGGCATGCGGCACGGCGCGGACACCGTCCACTTCACCCCCCGGCTGCCCGGCAGGCTGAGCCGGCTCGCCTTCTCCGTCCGGATCCGCCGGCAGTGCCTCCGAGTGGAGATCACCGAATCCCGGGCAACGTACACGCTCGTGCACGGGGACGGCATGGAGATCACACACTACGGGGAGCCGGTGACGCTGTCCCGCGGCACATCCCAGAGCCGTCCCCTCGAGCCGCCGCCCTGCCTGCCGCCCCCCACCCAGCCACCCGGACGGCGGCCCGAGCGCCCCTGCTGAACGGAGGGCGGGCACCGCGCCGGATGTCGGGTATCCGCAGGCCGTCACCTGGGTGTGTCCAGGAGGTATGCGCCTCCAGCCCCGCGGAGGTGTCGGTCGTACATGGCAGTCGAACCGGGGTCTGGTGGTCATCCCGGTCGTGCCCAGATCGGCGAAGAGGCCATCGCGCCCGGCCCGACCCGGCTCGCGGAGGACCTGGCCGCCGGCCGCCGGCACACACGTCACGCCGAGCTGCTCACGCCCGACACCATGGACGTCGGGTACCGGCTCCTCGTGTCCGACCACTGACCTTCGACGGCCCCGCTCGTGAAAGTGCAGGGCTGGGCTTAACAAAGGCGCCATTGTGGGGGACCGCGGGAGGAACCCCACGATGCAGGCGATGCCTCCATGCCGAAGGCCTCGGCCACGAACGGTTCACCTGCGGACCAGCCGAGGCCGGGCTGCGACACGGCAACGGCCACGGGCGGGGCCCCGGCCACCGGTCACCACAGCGCGCGGGCAGCGAGACGGTCACGTCATGTCAGGGCCGGAACGGTCAGCGCACCCTACCCCGCGGCTTCAGCGGCACAGGCGGCAGTTCCGGCGCGGGCAGCGGAGCGCCGTCGTACCCCTTCACCTCGCCGAAGCGAGAGCCCGTCATCCAGTCGGCCCGGGCCTGCGCGATGTCGTCCTGGGTGCGCCCGATGAAGTTCCACCACATGATCAGCTCCTCCTCGAACGGCTCGCCGCCCAGGAGCATCAGGCCCGCGTCCGACTCCGCGCGCAGGGGGAGTTCGGTGCGTCCGCAGCCGAGGTAGAGCATCGAACCCGGGAGAACGGGAACGCCGTCGACGTGGACCTCGCCGGACATCGACAGCACCGCGTACTCGAAGTCCGTCTCCAGGGGCAGTCGTACGTCCGCGCCGCGCGCCAGGGCCAGATCGGCGCCGACGATCGGCGTGAACGCCGTACCCGGGGACCGTGCGCCGTCGATCTCGCCCAGGATCAGGGTGGCGCTGAACCCGGAGGCCGTGACCACGGGCAGCTCGGGATGGTATTCGAAGCGCGCATCGGTGTGCCGGTGGCTGTCCGGCAGGGCCACCCACAGCTGGGCGCCGTGCAGGAAGCGCGCATGGGACCGCGGGCTCTCCTCGGAGTGGCTGATCGCCCGTCCCGACGTCATCAGACCCAGCCGGCGCGGGCGGATGGTCTGGAGGCCGCCCGTCGAGTCACGGTGCAGCACCTCGCCCTCGTGCAGCCAGCTCACCGTCTGCAGCCCCATGTGAGGGTGCGGGGGAACCTGCACGCCGGGCTCGTCCGCGATGTCGTCGGGACCGTAGTGATCGACGAAACACCAGGCGCCCACCATGCGGCGGCCCAGGTTCGGCAGCAGCCGGCGGACCTCCGTCGACTCACCGAGCCGGACCCGGCGCGGACTGAGGAGCTCACGCACGGGTTCCGTCACCACGAACCCCCGGCCACCGCACACGGCGGGCACCGCCTCGCGATCAAGATTGCTCATGCCGCCCAACCTAGCCCCGTGGGCACGCCCACGTGAGGCCATCCACCCGCCCGTCGAGTCGCTCTTTCCATCGAGTCCCCCGGCCACCCCAGCCACCCTCGCCAGTAGTGGAATATTCAACCAAGGTGCGGGGTTGTGGGGGCCGTAAGGAGGCCGGAAGTGGAAACGACGTACTACGACCACGGGTCCCTCTCGGAGCGCTGGGAGCGGGCCGGGAAGTTCTTCGACGCCAAGGACTACGCCGCGGCGGCGCAGGTCCTCAAGGGGCTGGTCGAGGAGGTGCCGGAGCAGACCGGGCCACGGCTGCTGCTGGCCCGCGCCTACTACCACTCTGCCCAACTGCGGCGCGCGGAAGAGCAGTTGCGCGGCATCGTGGAGCAGGACCCGGTGGAGCACTACGCCCGGCTGCTGCTCGGGCGCACGCTCCAGCGCCAGGGGCGCGTCGACGAGGCCCAGCCGCATCTGCGGATCGCCTCGGCGCTCGCGGGCGACTTCGCGGAGGTGTGATCCCGGCAGGCCGGTCATCGACGGCCCGTGTCCGGTCCCGCCGGGCACGGGCCGTCGTGCACTGCGTGGGCACCGGCAGTGCAGCCACCCGGCGCAGGCACCAGCCCGGCGGCGGCCGGCGCGTCCCGTGCCGACGCGCCGGGTGCCGCGGGACGGCAGCCCAGCGGGGCGGACACCGGTGGTGAGCGGACGCCAGAAGGGCGCGATCCGAGGGAACAGGGCCCGGCGCTCCGCCGGGCGAGCCCGTCCGGCAGGGCCGTGGTGACGACGACGCGGTCGCGGTGTCCGCCGCCGGGCGGCGCGTAGGCGTACGACCCGGTCTCGGGCAGCGCCGCCACCGATCGGCCGGACGGTCCGGCCAGTGTGCGGCGGGCCCTGCGGACGATCCGTCGGTGCCGACGGACGGCCCGCGCAGGTCCCGGTGACCAAGGGCGGCGCGGGAACCGCGCCTTGCCCGCGATTTCGTCGTGCGGGACGGCCGCCCGCAGCTCGGGCGCGGCGCGCGGAGCACCAGCCCCGCCGGATCGCCCGTCCGCGCCGCCGGGGCCCGGCGCCGTGCCGTGTGTTCTCCTCCGGCGTGCGCATGGCGGATCACGCTGTCCGGCCGCCGTGGGTGCGTCTGCCGCGCCGGTGGTCGATCTCGCCGAGGACGACGTCCACGGCGATGAAGGCCGCGAGCGGAATCCCGAGCAGCGGTACGAAGTAGCCGAGGACCGCGACGGCCGCCATGCCGGGGACGAGGATCTGCGGCGGGACCTGCTGCCAGGCGCCGCGCGGGACCGGCCGCCCGAACGCGCCCGCCCGGCCGCGCTGCCACCACATGCGGTAGCCCCAGACGATCAGCAGAACCAGGCACAGGGCGAGGGCCATCAGGGCGAGCTGGCTGACGATCCCGAAGAGGACGCCGGTGTGCAGGTCGATGCCCCAGCGGGTGAGTTTGGCGAGCACCGGGTAGTCGGCGAAGCGGAGGACGTCGGTGACCTCGCCGGTGGCCGGGTCCACGGCGACCGAGTCCTGCTTCTCGGGCCAGCTGCGCTGGATCTGCTTGACGACGTAGGCGGAGGACGCGTCGGCGGGTGGCACGATCTCCACGGGATCGGACAGGCCCTTGCCCCGGGCGGCCGCGAGGACCTTGTCGAGGCCCACGCCGTGCGCGCCACCGCCGGCGGTCGCGGAGCCGTGGCCGGAGTGCTCGCCGCCCATGGAGGCCGACACCGAGGGAGTGGCCTGGTGGAGCGAGGTGCGCAGTTCGCCGATGGCGGCCCCTGCGTACGTCGACCAGGTCAGACCGGTCGCGGAGAGGAAGAGGAACCCGGCCGCGGCCCAGACTCCGACCGTGCCGTGCAGGCCGAGGGTGCGACGGCGGCCGCTCGTACCGCGCAGTTTGCGCCGCGAGCGCCGGCGCGCGAACCACAGGACGAGCCCGCCGCCCGCGATCACCCACAGCCAGCTGGCGGCGAGTTCGCTGTAGAGGCGGCCGTTCTCACCGAGGTGGAGGTCACGGTGGAACTCGTCGATCCAGGTCCGCAGCGGAAGGGCGCCGGTGGAGCCGTACTGCTCCAGTGCGCCGCGCACCTTGCCGGTGTACGGGTCGACGAACACGGCCAGGGTGTGGTCCTTGCCGACGCCGGGGACACCCGACAGCAGCACCCTCGTGGGGGCGTCCTTCGCCGGGGAGGGGCGCACGGCCGACAGAGTGCCCTCGGGATGAGCCTTGCGGGCGGCGGCGACCTGTGCGCCGATCGGCAGCTTGCCGTCGCCGACCGGGACGGTGAGCTCGTGCGCGTACACGATCTTCTCGACCTGGAACGAGGCCGCGTACAGAAAGCCGGTGACGGCTGCGACCAGCAGGAACGGGGCGACGAGGATCCCGGCGTAGAAGTGCAGGCGCAGCACCAGGGGTCTCAGCGGCGCCCATCCGGAGGGCTTGGGTGGGACGGGCCCTGGGGCCTCGCCCGTCGTGGTCGGGGCAGCGGTGGTCATCGGCGGGGTTCTCCGGGGTTCGGGGACGGACTGCGGCCACACGCCCGGGAGTTGGGCGTGACGGTCCAGTAGTCGGAGGGCCGCACGGGCGAGTTCCCGGCGATGTCGGTGACGTGGACCACATTCCTGGGTCGCAACCGCATCCGGGCCTCGGTGACATGCGCCACAGGAGCGTCCCGCCGACCGGTCCGCCGCGCGGCCCGCCTGTCATGCTGGCGCGATGGCACCCGAAGTCGCCCGCACCGGCCCCCACGACCGCCCTCTCGCCGAGCTGGTGGAGCAACTCCTCGCCGCCGGCGGTCCGTTGCCCATCGTCGCCGCTGGTGATCCGGTGCTGCGGCGTGGCACCGAGCCCTTCGACGGCCAGCTCGACCCGGCGCTCCTCGCACGCTTCGTCGCCGCGCTGCGCGAGACGATGCACGCGGCGCCGGGAGTGGGGCTCGCGGCGCCCCAGGTCGGGGTGGCCCTGCGCATCGCGGTCATCGAGGACCCCGCGCCGGTCCCCGAGGAGTTCCGGGTGGCGCGCGGGCGGGTGCCCCAGCCCTTCCGGGTGCTCGTCAATCCGTCGTACGAGGCGCTCGGCACCGAACGGGCCGCCTTCTTCGAGGGCTGCCTGAGTGTGCCGGGCTGGCAGGCCGTGGTGGCCCGGCACGCCCGGGTGCGGCTGCGGGCGCTGGACGAGCACGGAGCCCCGGTGGACGAGGAGTTCGCGGGCTGGCCGGCGCGGATCGTCCAGCACGAGACGGACCATCTGGACGGCACGCTCTATCTGGACCGGGCGGAGCTGCGCTCGCTCTCGTCGAACGAGGCGATGGCCGGCCGGTGGACGCAGCCGACGCCGGAACGGGCCGCCGCGGCGCTGGGGTTCACGCTGCCGTCATGAGGGCCACGCCGCCCGGCCGGCACGATGCAGTGCGGTGGGGTGCGGTGAGGACGAAGCCGTACGGCATGCGGAGGAGAGCCGGGCTCCGGCCCGGAGCCCGGCTCCCTCGGTCCGGTGCCGTGCGCCGGGTCAGCCCCGGTACGCCTCCAGCAGGCGCAGCCAGACCTCGCTGATGGTCGGGTACGAGGGCACCGCGTGCCACAGACGGTCGATCGGGACCTCACCGGCGACGGCGATGCTCGCGGAGTGGATCAGCTCCCCGACACCGGGGCCGACGAACGTGACGCCGAGCAGCGTCTCGCTGTCCAGGTCGACCACCATCCGGGCGCGCCCCCGGTAGCCGTCGGCGTACAGGCCCGCTCCCGCGACCGACGACAGGTCGACGTCCACGGCACGAACCCGGCGGCCCGCCTGCTCCGCCTCCGCCAGGGACAGGCCCACGGCCGCCGCCTCCGGGTCGGTGAACACCACCTGGGGAACGGCCGCGTGGTCGGCGGTGGCGGAATGGGCGCCCCAGGCATTCGTCTCCAGGAGCGGGACGCCCTCGGCGCGGGCCCCGATCGCCGCGCCCGCGATGCGTGCCTGGTACTTGCCCTGGTGGGTGAGGAGCGCGCGGTGGTTGACGTCGCCGACCGCGTAGAGCCACTCGCTGCCCGTCACCCGCAGGGTGTCGTCGACCGACAGCCAGGAGCCGGGCTCCAGGCCCACGGTGTCGAGGCCGATGTCGTCGGTGCGGGGTGCCCGGCCGATGGCGAAGAGGATCTCGTCCGCCTCGATACGGTCGCCCGCGTCCGTGACGACCACGAGGGTGTCGCCTTCGCGCCGGACCGACTCGACCGAGGTGCCGGTACGCACGTCCGCCCCCGCCTCCGTGAGGGCCTCGGCGACCAGTTCTCCGGCGAAGGGCTCCATGCGCGGCAGCAGGCCCTTGCCGCGGACGAGCACGGTGACCTGGGAGCCCAGGGCCGCCCAGGCCGTGGCCATCTCGGTGGCCACCACGCCGCCGCCCACGACGACCAGGCGGCCGGGCGCGGCCTTCGCGCTCGTAGCCTCCCGGCTGGTCCAGGGACGCACCTCGGCCAGCCCCGGCAGGTCGGGCAGCAGGGCCCGGCTGCCGGTGCACACGGCCACCGCGTGCCGAGCGGTGAGCACCCGCTGCCCGTCGGAGCCGCTCACCGTGACCGTGCGTGGTCCGGCCAGCCGTCCGTGTCCCCGGTATAAATCGGCTCCGATGCCGTCCAGCCAGGTGACCTGGCCCTCGTCGTTCCAGTCCGACACCTCGTAGTCGCGGTGGGCCAGGACCGCGGGCACGTCGAGGGGGCCCTGCACCAGGGGCGCGAGGCCGGGGACGCGGCGCGCGTCCGCGCGGGCGATCACCGGGCGCAGCAGCGCCTTGCTGGGCATGCACGCCCAGTAGGAGCACTCGCCGCCGACCAGCTCGCTCTCGACGACCGCGGTGGAGAGTCCGGCCGCACGAGTGCGGTCGGCGACGTTCTCGCCCACGGGCCCCGCACCGAGCACCACGACGTCGTACGCGATGGGTTCCGTTTCCGTCATGGGGCCAGTCTGGTTGTTGGTGTGCTCGATCCGCCACACGGGTACGCGCGCGGAATACATGACCACGACGCACCGTTGTGGTCAGCGGCTCAGCCCCGACATCAGGAAGAGGGAATCGCCATGAGCAGCACCGTGGAGCTCACCAAGGAGAACTTCGACCAGACGGTCAAGGACAACGAATTCGTCCTGATCGACTTCTGGGCGTCCTGGTGCGGGCCGTGCCGTCAGTTCGCCCCGGTCTACGAGAAGGCGGCCGGGGACAATCCCGACCTGGTGTTCGGCAAGGTGGACACCGAGGCGCAGCCCGAGCTGGCCGCGGCCTTCGGCATCCAGTCGATCCCTACGCTGATGATCGTCCGGGACCAGGTCGCGATCTTCGCGCAGCCGGGCGCCCTGCCGCAGGCCGCCCTCGACGACGTCATCGGCCAGGCCCGCCAGCTGGACATGGACGAGGTCCGCAAGGCCGTGGCCGCGCAGGAGGAGAAGGCCGCGCAGAACGGCGAGTGACCCCCCGGCGGACTCCACGGTGGGACCGGCCCCCGCAACGCCGCGCGGCAGTCGCGGCTCGGCGGGGGTTCAGCTCGATGCGCGGTGCACGATCCGCGCCCCGAAGACCTGGCTCACCTCCGGTACGCCGAAGGGATCGCGTACGACGCGGTCGACCAGTTCCGCCAACTCACGCCCGGACGGCAGTTCGATATGGACGGTGCTGAGTCTCGGCCGCACCAGCCGGCCGAGCATCAGATCGTCGGCACCGACCACGGCCGTCTCCCCCGGAATGTCCACACCCTCGTCCTGCAGGGCGCGCATCAGCAGTGTCGCGTACTCGTCGTTGTACGCGAAGACGGCGTCCAGGCCGAGTGAGCGCCAGCGCGCCGCGAGCCGGGCGGCGGACTCCTCCTCGTAGGCGAGCGGCAGTTCGGTGACGGTGGCGCCGGTGCCGCTCAGGGCGCGCCGTACGCCTTCCAGCCGGGGCCTGGAGAGAAACTCCAGGCCGGGCTCCTCGGGCATCACCACACCGACCCGGCGGCGGCCCCGGGCCAGCAGGTGCACTCCGGCACTGTGTCCCACTCCGCCGTGGTCCAGAAGCAGGGCGTGGGCGCCGGCGACGCGTTCGGGCCCCAGGGTGAGGACGGCGCGGGCGCCGGAGCGTTTGAGGACGTGCACACCCTGCGGGCCGAGCCCGCCGCCGGGCACGAGCACCGCCACCGGCCGCAGCTCCGCCCAGGCTCGGGCGGCTTCGTCGCCCTGGAGGCCGATACCGCCGTACTGCACGACGGTGTAGTCCAAACGGCTGAGGGCCCACTGGAGTTCGTTGATGAACTGGCTGTAGAGCGGGCCCACCGGCACGTTCGGTGCGGGCATCAGCACCATGCGGCTGTGCCCGGCGCGCAGGCTGCGGGCGGCTGCGTGCGGGACGTACCCGAGTTCCTTGGCGGCCTCCTGGACACGGCGGCGCGTGGGTTCGCTGATCCGTACGGTGCTGGTGTTGTTGAGGACGTACGAGACGGTCGCGCGCGAGACACCGGCCAGACGTGCCACATCGGCACTCGTCGGCACGGCGGGTGGTGCGGGCGACGAAGGGACGGGCTGTTTCGGTATCTGCACCATGACGTACCGCATCTTCGCAGAACGGCCACGGGGGCTGCCGCCGGGGGTTGCGATCCGACTCGTCAACAGGCCTTTCACCAAAGGACGTTGAGCTTTCCGTTCCAGACGGGAGGGCCACAGGTTACCGTTCGGTAGAAGACGTCCCGCGGAGGTGTGCCCCATGGCTTCGGACCGTAGCGCCGGGGCGGCCGAGTGCGCCCGCGCGCTCGCCGCCGGCGAAGTGACCTCCCGTGCGCTGGTCGAGCGCGCACTGGCCCGGATCGAGGCGGCCCAGCCCCTGCTGAACGCGTTCCGGGTGGTGCGCGCCGAGGCCGCGCTCGCCGAGGCGGAGGCCGCCGACCGGAGGCTCGCGGCCGGGGAGCGGAGGCCGCTGCTCGGGGTGCCGGTGGCCGTCAAGGACGACATGGACGTGGCGGGCGAGCCCACCGCGTTCGGCTGCCCGGGGGCGTTCCCCCCGGTGGCGCAGGACGGCGAGGCGGTACGGCGGCTGCGGGCGGCCGGGGCCGTGATCGTCGGCAAGACCAACACGTGCGAGCTGGGGCAGTGGCCGTTCACCGAGGGGCCGGCCTTCGGCGCGACGCGCAACCCCTGGCATCGGGACCACACCCCGGGTGGCTCGTCCGGCGGGTCCGCGGCGGCGGTCGCCGCGGGCCTGGTGCCGGCCGCGCTGGGCTCGGACGGCGCCGGTTCCGTCCGCATCCCGGCCGCCTGGACACATCTGGTCGGCATCAAGCCGCAGCGGGGCCGGATCTCGACCTGGCCGCTCCCCGAGTCCTTCCAGGGGATCACCGTCAACGGAACGCTCGCCCGGACGGTCACGGACGCGGCGCTGCTCCTGGACGCGGCGAGCGGCAACCACACGGGCGACCTGCACCGCCCGCCCGCGCTCGACGTCTCGGCGGCGGTGGGGCGGGATCCCGGCCGCCTGCGGATCGCGCTCTCGCTGAGGCCGCCGTTCACCGCGGTGCCCGCCCGGCTCGACCCCCGGGTCCGGGCGTGTGTCCTCGCGCTCGCCGAGCGGCTGGCCGCGCTCGGGCACGTGGTGGAGGAGGCGGAACCGCGCTACGGGCAGATCGGGCTGGCCTTCCTGCCGCGGGCGACCGCGGGCCTGGCCGAACGGGTGCGTGAGGTGCCCTTCCCCGAGCTGCTCGACCGGCGCACCCGAGACGCCGCACGGCTGGGCCGGCTGCTCGGCGGGGCTCCGCTGCGCGTGGCACGGCGCGCGGAGGCGGTGCTGCACCGGCGCGTGGGAGCGCTCTTCGAGTCGTACGACGTCGTCCTCGCCCCCACGACGGCCGCTCCCCCGCCGCGCGTCGGAACGCTCGTGCACATGAACGGCTGGAACACCGATCGCGCGATGATCGCCGCCTGCCCGTACGCGTGGCCGTGGAACGTGCTCGGCTGGCCCGGGGTCAATGTGCCCGCGGGCTTCGTGGGTGACGGGCTCCCGGTGGGCGCCCAGTTGCTGGGCCCGGCGCACAGCGAGCCGCTTCTGGTGTCGCTGGCGGCCCAGTTGGAGGCGGACCGGAGGTGGCACGAGTGGTGGCCGCCGCACCCGGCTGCCGCCGACGCACGGGCCGCATAGGCGCGTTCGGGCCGTACGCTGTGACCATGGACGATGCGTCGATGGTGGGTTTGATGGGGCGTGTCACCGGTACCGTCGGACCCGGGCTGGTCGGCGAGGTGATCGTCCGTGTGCGCGGCGGCGCCGAGCACTTCCTCGCCTATCCCGCGGACGGTAAGTGCCGTATCGAGCGCGGCACGGTGGTGATGGTGGTGGAGCACCTTCCGCCGCGGACCGTGTACGTCGAGGCGATGTACGGCAGTTGAGCACGCCTCTCCCCAGGTGAGAGGCGTACGCGTCAAGATTGCGACAAGGATTCGTCAGCGTCTTCACCCCCGCCTTGCGCGGGCGCACACTCCTTTCGTTCGGTGCCGACCCGGCACCAGGCAAAGGGGGCGTTTGCCGATGGTCATCGGCATTGTCGCGGGGGCTGTCGTTCTCGCGCTGGTATTCATCGTTGCGGTCTTCAAGCTGATGTGGCGTGTCGCGGAGCCCAACGAAGCACTGATCATCTCCGGTTCGAAGCATCGGACCGAGGGTCTCGAGGAAGGCATGGGCTTCCGCATCGTCACGGGACGCGGGACGCTGGTGCTGCCGGGTGTGCAGGCGGTGCGCAAGCTCTCGCTCGACCTCAACGAGACCGAACTGCACGTGGACTGCGTGACCCACCAGGGCATTCCGCTGAAGGTGCGGGGCGTGGTCATCTTCAAGGTGGGCGACGACTTCGTGTCGATCGCCAACGCGGCGCGCCGTTTCCTGGACCAGCAGAAGCTGATGTCGGAGCGTGTGCACAACGTGTTCGCGGGTCATCTGCGGTCGATCGTGGGCGGGTTGACGGTCGAGGACATGATCCGTGACCGGGAGAAGCTCACCGGCCAGACCCGGGCCGCCTGCGGCACCGAGATGGAGAAGCTCGGTCTGATCGTCGACTCGCTGCAGATCCACGAGATCGAGGACCCGACGGGCTACATCCAGAACCTGGCCTCGCCGCATGCGGCGGCGGTGCAGCGGGACGCGCGTATCGCGCAGGCGGAGGCGAATCGTCTCGCCACCGAGGCGGAGCAGCAGTCGTTCGCGCGGATGGCGGAGGCGACCCGGGACAGCGAGATCCTCCAGGCCGGCTACCAGGCCGAGCGAGACAAGGCGGCCGCGAAGGCACGGCAGGCCGGTCCACTGGCCGACGCCGCGGCCCGTCAGGAGGTCGTGGTGCAGGAGACCCGTGTCGCGGAGCTGGAGGCGTACCGGCGCGAACAGCAGCTCCAGGCGGACGTCCGCAAGCCCGCGGATGCGAAGGCGTACGAGAAGCGCACGCTGGCCGAGGCCGAGCGCGACGCGCGGATCTCGGCGGCGCAGGCCAACGCGAAGGAGACCGAGCTGGCGGCCGCGGCAGAGGCCACCCGGGTGAAGACGGCCGCGGGCGCCGAGGCCGAGGCGACCAAGACCCGTGGCACGGCCGCGGCGCAGGCGACGCGCGCCACCGGTGAGGCGGAGGCGGCCGCCGCCCAGGCGAAGGGGCTCGCCGAGGCCGAGGCGATCCGCGCCCAGGGTCTGGCGGAGGCGGAGGCTATCAAGGCACGTGCCGCGGCCCTCGCCGAGAACCAGGAGGCCGTGGTGGCGCAGCAACTCGCCGAGAAGTGGCCGGAGATCGTCCAGGCGGGTGCGTCCGCCTTCGGCAATGTCGACAACATGGTGCTGCTCAACGGCGCCGACGGCATGGGCGACGTGTTCGCCAAGGCCCTGACGATGGGCGGCACCGGCCTGGGGCTCGCGCGCCGGCTGCTGTCGTCGATGAACGGCGACGCGACGCCCGCGAACGGCACGCCGGCGCAGACGGCCGCCGGACTCGACGGGTTCGCTCCACCGCGGCCGGAGAAGGTCGCGGTGGAGCAGGACGAGCGCTGAACCCGGCGGCGAGCAGCGGCCGGTAGGACACTGAGACCTCGGGCGTACGGCGATAGGTTGCCGTACGCCCGAGCCGTGCCGGGCGCCGACCGCCGCCGACCAGGCGTCCGGGCGTTTTCCTCACGGACAGGTGCGTTCGCCCAGAGACAGGTGCGTACGAGCCACTCGTCGGGGGTTGTACGTGTCCCGCGCCGGGTCCGGAAGCGTAGCCGGCCGCTCCAACAGAATGTCCTGCGGGCGTATGCGCTCCGGCAATGTACCGAACCAGGCGCGGCGGGCGGCATCCGGGACATCCGAAGGCCGCGCCTGTTCCTGTGTCATTCCGCTCTCCTCGTTCGTCGGCTGGTCATGATGCCCCATTACCGTTCGTCACCCGTCAAGGCGGTGACTGACCGCGTTCCGAGGAGCGGCGCCTGGCGCTGGATCTCACGGTTTGCATGCCGCCGCCCGGCACATCGTCACCTGCCTGACAGGGGACGGGGCGGTCCCGGACCCCGGGCGACACGAGGGTGCCGGCCCCGTCGCCCTCGTGTCACGGGCCTCGCCAGATGTTGTCGAAGGCGGCCTTCTCGACGGCCCGCCGCTGCCGCACGGCCGTCAGTTCCGTGACCGCGTCGTCGACGGCGGCCAGCACGGTCCCCGCCGCGCCCTCGGTGACCTCCGGGACTTCGTCCACCGGTGTCTCCCGGATGCCGATGGCCGTCCCGAGAGCGGCGAGCACGGGTTCCGCGGAGGCCCACCGGTCCGCCGCCCGCCGGCGGGCAGGCGAGTCCGCCAGCACGGCTTCGCCGGTCCAGGCGGGCAGCCAGCGGCGGCGCTGCCGTGCGATCAGGCCCTCCTCCTCGAAAGCTGCCAGATACGCCGAGGACAGGCCCTGGCCCCGGCGCCACAGCCAGTCCTCGACCGACTCGTAGGGCGGCTGCCGGGTGAGCGCATCGGCGGCCTCCCGCAGCAGGCGGTCGTCCGTCACCGGCGGGTCGCTCGGCACGATGAGGACTCCGTCCAGGGTGAGGGCCCGTAGGTCCATGAGATCCAACAACTCGGCTCCCGCGAGCGCGAGCGACAGGTCACCCGTTTCGGCACGACGGCCGGGGGCGGCGTCCAGGGCGACGGTCAACAGGTCCCGTGCAGTGGCCATGCGTGCCTCCACGACGCTTGCTCGACGATCTCCTGGAGGCCATCATGCCTGCGTCCTCGTGGTTGAGTGCCCCGCTCATCCCACCTCGCGTCTCATCCCACCCCGCGTCCACGGCCACCGCATCCCCAGGACGCCGATCGGGCCCCGGTGCCCGGCGCGGCGGCCGCCGCGCCGCCCGGCCGCAGCGGATGCACCCTCGGCATGCTGCGCCGATCCTGGAGGGAGAGAAGATCGGCAAGGAGGGCCACGATGTCCGTGATGGACAAGCTCAAGCAGATGCTGAAGGGAGGCGGGGAGCGCATCGGCCGGGGACACGACGAAGCCGGCCGGCCCGCCGACGACACGATGCGCAACCGGCCCGCCGGGCAGGCCGACAAGGGCCCGGATGCGCTCAGGGACCAGTTCCAGCCTCCGCAGGACCGGGACAACCCTCCCCAGCCGTAGCGCGGGCAGCGCGCGGCAGGGAGTCCCGCTCCTCTCCCCATGGGTCGCCACCGGCCGGGCCCTTCGGCCCGGCTGACGGCGGCTCAGGTCCGGCCCCGCCCGGAGGCCGCAGACGGCCGGGCTCTACCGTGAGCCGCGTGACTGCCATTACCGATGAAGACGTCCCCGGCCGCCACGGCCCCTCCGCGACCACCGAGGCCGACCCCCGTACGGTGGGCCGGGTGCGGACGGAGTACTCCCCCGCGCACGACGGGGACCCGGATCCGGGGGAGATCGTCTGGACCTGGGTGCCGTTCGAGGAGAACGACGGGCGCGGCAAGGACCGCCCGGTGCTGGTGGTCGCCAGAGAGCCGGGCGGCACGCTGCTCGCCGTGCAGCTGTCCAGCAAGCGGCACGACGGGGACCGGGAGTGGGTGCCGATCGGCAGCGGCCCCTGGGACCGGTCGGGTCGCGACTCCTGGGTGGACGTGGACCGCGTGCTGCGGTTGCACGAGGACGGCATGCGGCGGGAGGCGTGCGCCCTGGACCGGATGCGGTTCAACCTCGTGGTGCACCGGCTGCGGGAGCGGTACGGCTGGAACTGATCGGCAGGGCTCGGTACGGCCGGAGCCGAGGGGCCGGGTCGGCGGGCGCCGGGGCGGCGGGTCCGGTCAGACGGCAGCCACGTCGGCGAAGGTCCGTTCGAAGGCGGCCCGTGTCGTCGTACCGGACGTGCGGTCCAGGACGGCGAAGACCACCTCCTGGAAGGCGCCCTCGAACCGCCCCGTGACCAGCAGAGCGCGGAACGCCCCGGCGACCTGCGCCGGCTCGTTGCGGAACACCCCGCAGCCCCACGCGCCCAGCACCAGGCGCCGGTAGCCGCAGGCGGCCGCCGTCTCCAGAACCCGTTCGGCACGGGCGGCGAGGGCGCGGGGCAGCTCGGCCGCGCGTTCCGGCGCCCGGTGCCGCACCACGCCCGCGTTCGGCGCGGCCGCGGTCAGGAAGCCCACCGCGTACGGCGCCTCGAGCAGCCGTCCACGGTCGTCGCGGAAGACGGGGACGGCCGGTGAGTGGATGACCCGGTCCGTGTAGAACGGGTCGCGGTGGGCCCGGTGGTGGTCGTAGAACTCCCGGACCTCGCGCACGCACGCATACAGCGCGGAGGCACGGCACAGCGCCTCCTCCTGGGCCTGTGCGCCGTTCAGGAACCCCCCGCCCGGGTTGCGTGCGGAGGCGAAGTTCAGCACGGCCACCGGGTCACCCGATCGGCCCAGCAGGCGCCGGGCGGCTTCCAGGCTGCTCTCCCCCGTCACCTCGAAAGCCGTGGCCTCCGGGCGTGCCGGCGGCGTTTCCACCGGCCCCGGGCCGTACATCCGCGTCCCGGCGCGGGCGGCCTCGACCGCCGTGGCAAGGGGCACCGTGCGCCCCTCGGGCGTGCGGTAGACGCCCGCCTCGACGATCTTCTGCGTCTCCTGTGCGATCCCGCGCAGCCGCGTGCTCACGCCGCCACCCCCGTGGGCGCCGTAAGCACGCGGCACGCGGTCCCGCCCGGTGCACCGCCGATCTCCCCCGTCGTGCTCATGAACGCATGGTGAGCGATGCTGGTCCTACGTCGCAACAGAGTTTCCCGGCCCCGGGAATTACCGTTTCCGCCCTGGCAAACAGGGAGGAACCAGTCCGCGAAGCTCGACAGTGCACTCTTGTGCGAATGCACGGAAGGGTCTTGGGTGGGACGAGCGACGCCGCCCGGCCATCCGATACCGGGGCGGCGACATGGTGGAATCTCAGGAGGATCCCGACATGTCCGATTCGGTGAGTGACTGTACGGAGCCCCGCTCCGCTGTCACCGAAGCCGAGGTGGAGGCGCTGGTCCACGGCATCTGTTTCAAGACCGGACCGCCCCGCACGCTCGGTGTCGAAGTGGAATGGTTCGTCCACGAGCTGCGCAAGCCGTGGCTCCCGGCACCACCCGAACGTCTCCGCGCGGTGTACACCGCGCTGCGGACCCTGCCCCTGCGTTCGGCCCTCAGCGTCGAACCGGGCGGCCAGCTGGAGCTCAGCTCCGCCCCCGCCACCTCCCTGATGGAGTGCGTAGGGTCCGTCTCCGCCGACCTCGACGCGGTCCGCACCCTGCTGTCCGAGGCGGGTCTCGGCCTCAGCGGCTACGGCCACGAGCCATGGAACGCCCCTCGCCGCTTCCTGCGGGAGCCCCGCTACGACGCCATGGAGCGCTACCTCGACCGCACCGGTCCCGAGGGACGGTCGATGATGTGCTCCTCGGCGTCCGTCCAGGTGTGCCTGGACGCCGGTTACGAGGAGCCGGGCCCTCTGGGGCACGGACGCCGCTGGTGGCTGGCGCACCAGCTGGGAGCGGTGCTGGTCGCGGCGTTCGCGCACTCCCCGCTGTCCCGGGGCCGGTCCACGGGCTGGCGCTCGACGCGGCAGTCCCTGTGGTCCGCCATGGATCCGGGACGCAGCAGCGCCCCGCCCCTCGTGGGCGATCCCCGGGCCTCCTGGGTCCGGCGTGTGATGGACGCGCCCGTGATGTGCGTCCGCACCGGCTCCGGCCCCTGGTACGTGCCGGACGGCTTGAGTTTCCGGGACTGGACCCGGTCCGGGGCTCCCCCGGACCGCGACGACCTCGAGTACCACCTCACGACCCTGTTCCCTCCGATCCGGCCCCGCGGACATCTCGAACTCCGCATGATCGACGCACAGCCCGGCGACGACGGGTGGATCGTGCCGCTCGCCGTGACGGCGGCGCTGTTCGACGATCCCGAGGCCGCCGAGACCGCCTACCGGACCGTCAAGCCCCTGGCCGAGCGCGCGGGCTCGCTGCCGCCGCCGCGCAATGCGCTGTGGGTCACCGCCGCGCGCGAGGGGCTGACCGACCCGGAGCTGCACGAGGCCGCCGTCGCCTGCTTCGCGGCCGCGGCCGACGCCCTCCCCAGGATCGGCGCCACCGACGACGTACAGGAGGCCGTCGCGGAGTTCACCGAACGCTATGTGGCCCGGGGCCGCTGCCCCGCCGACGATCTGCTGCTCCAGTTCCACGGGAACGACACCCGTTCCGGCGGGGAAGACCCCCGTGTCCACGGGAAGGACATGCGCTCATGACCGACGCCCGGTCACCGATCGACCCCGGCACGCTGCGGGAGCGCGCGCTGGATGCGCTGACCAGGGCGCGCGACCGCACCGCGCTGCTGACCACCTGTGTGGAGGACCCCGACCTCACCGCCCAGCACTCCCCGCTGATGTCGCCGCTGGTCTGGGACCTCGCGCACATCGGCAACCAGGAGGAGCTGTGGCTGCTGCGCGCGGTCGCCGGCCGCGACGCCATGCGGCCCGAGATAGACGGGCTGTACGACGCCTTCGAGCACCCGCGCGCCGAGCGGCCCTCGCTGCCCCTGCTGGCGCCGGACGAGGCCCGCCGCTACGCCGCGGAGGTCCGGGGGCGGGCTCTGGACGTGCTGGAGAGCGCGCGGTTCGAGGGCCACGCCCTGACCGAGGCCGGCTTCGCGTTCGGCATGGTCGCCCAGCATGAACAGCAGCACGACGAGACCATGCTGATCACCCATCAGCTGCGCCGGGGCCCCCAGGCGCTCACCGCCCCCGACCCGGCACCGGCGCCGCCCTACACGGGCCCGTCCGAAGTCCTCGTACCGGCAGGCCCGTTCACCATGGGCACCTCGGCCGAGCCATGGGCGCTGGACAACGAACGGCCCGCGCACCAGCGGGAGGTGGCGGCCTTCCACATCGACGCACTGCCGGTGACGAACGCCGCCTACCAGGCGTTCATCGAAGACGGGGGCTACGACGACGAGCGCTGGTGGACGCCCGAGGGCTGGGCCCACGTCCGTACCCACGACCTGAGGGCCCCGCTGTTCTGGCGTCGCGAGGGCGGCCAGTGGCTGCGGCGGCGCTTCGGCGTCACCGAAGCCGTACCGCCCGACGAGCCCGTCCTGCACGTGTGCTGGTACGAGGCGGACGCATACGCGCGCTGGGCGGGGCGCCGGCTGCCCACCGAGGCCGAATGGGAGAAGGCGGCCCGCCACGATCCCGCCACGGGCCGCTCCCGGCGCTATCCGTGGGGCGACGCCGACCCGACGCCCGAGCACGCCAACCTCGGTCAGCGCCATCTGCGTCCGGCTCCGGCCGGCAGCTATCCGGCGGGCGCATCCGCGCTCGGCGTACGGCAGCTGATCGGTGACGTGTGGGAGTGGACATCGAGCGACTTCCTGCCGTACCCGGGATTCACGGCGTTCCCGTACAAGGAGTACTCGGAGGTTTTCTTCGGGTCCGAGTACAAGGTGCTGCGCGGCGGCTCGTTCGCCGTGGACCCGGTGGCCTGCCGGGGTACTTTCCGCAACTGGGACTATCCCATCCGGCGGCAGATCTTCTCGGGCTTCCGCACCGCCAGGGACGCCTGATGTGCCGTCATCTCGCCTGTCTGGGACCCGAGGAGCCGCTCGGGCGGCTTCTGCTGGAGCCCCCGCACAGTCTGTACCGGCAGTCGTGGGCGCCGCGGCGGCAGCGGTACGGGACCGTCAACGCCGACGGCTTCGGGGTCGGCTGGTACGCCCCGGACGACCCCGTGCCGGCGCGCTACCGCAGGGCCGGGCCCATCTGGGCCGACACCTCCCTCACCGACCTGGCGCGGGTCGTGCGCTCGGGCGCCGTCCTGGCCGCGGTGCGCGACGCGACCAGTTGCGACCCCGACCTCGAGGCCGCCGCGGCGCCCTACACCGGGGACAGATGGCTGTTCAGCCACAACGGGGCCGTCAAGGGCTGGCCCGACTCGATGGGCGGCCTCGCCGGGTCGCTGCCGCCGGTGGAACTGCTCTCGCTGGAGTCGCGCTGCGACTCGGCCCTGGTGTGGGCACTGCTGCTGAACCGGCTGCGCACCGGCATGGAGGACGGGAAGGCCCTGGCCGACACCGTGCTGGAGGTCGCCTCGGCTGCACCCGGCTCCCGGCTGAATCTGCTCATCACCGACGGCGAGACGATCACCGCGACCGCGTGGGGCGACACGTTGTGGTACCTCACCGGTCCCGGCGGCCGTGTCGTCGTGGCCTCCGAACCGTACGACGACGACCCGCACTGGCAGGAGGTGCCCGACCGCACCCTGCTCTCGGCCACCCGCACCGACGTCCTGCTGACCCCGCTCAAGGACCCGCGCGACGACATGGCGCCCGCACCATCCGAGGAGTCCCGCACGTGAGCCCGTTCCTTGTCAACCGCACCCTTCCCGAGGACGCCACGGAGGCCGCACTGCGCGCCGACGTACTGCACGGCCTCGCCAACAGCCCCAAGACGCTGCCGCCGAAGTGGTTCTACGACGCACACGGCAGCGAGTTGTTCGAGAAGATCACCGAACTGCCGGAGTACTACCCCACGCGCGCCGAGCGGGAGATCCTGATCGTCCGTTCGGGTGAGATCGCGGCCGCGACCGGCGCTCGGACGCTGATCGAGCTGGGTTCCGGCTCCTCCGAGAAGACCCGCCATCTGCTGGACGCGCTGACCGGCCTGCACACCTATGTCCCGGTGGACGTGAGCGAGAGCGCGCTGAGCCAGGCGGGACAGGCGCTGATCGCCGAGCGGCCCGGCCTGAACGTCCACGCGCTGATCGCGGACTTCACCGGGGGGCTCACGCTGCCAAAGACGCCCGGGCCGAGGCTCGTGGCGTTCCTGGGCGGCACGATCGGCAATCTGCTGCCCGCCGAGCGGGCTGCGTTCCTCACCTCTGTACGGGCCCTGATGTCGCCCGGGGACACGCTGCTGCTCGGCACCGACCTGGTGAAGGACGAGTCGGTGCTGGTCGCGGCGTACGACGACGCGGCCGGGGTGACGGCCGAGTTCAACAAGAACGTGCTGGCCGTGCTCAACCGTGAGCTGGGCGCCGACTGCGACCCGGACGCCTTCGCCCATGTGGCCGTGTGGGACGCCGACCACGAGTGGATCGAGATGCGGCTGCGGTCACTGACGGCGCAGACCGTGAAGATCGCCGCGCTGGACCTGACGGTGGACTTCGCGGACGGGGAGGAGCTGCGCACCGAGGTGTCGGCGAAGTTCCGCAAGGACGGGGTTCGGCGTGAACTCGCTTCGGCGGGGCTGGAGTTGACGCACTGGTGGACGGACGCGGAGGGGAGGTTCGCCCTGTCGTTGAGCGGGGTGCGCTGACCGCGGCACACCCGGGAGGGCCGTGCCCCGGCCTGGCCGGGGCACGGGCGCGCCGCCGGAACATGGGGCGCGCCGCCGGGCCATGGGGTCCGTTCCGCCCGCCCCAGGCGGGCGCCGCGGGCGTCGCCCGGCCGTGTGCGGCGCCCGCCGCCATGGCCGCGACGCCCTCCTCGCCCGCGAGCGCGTCCACGGCCGTGGTCTGATCCGCAGAGCCTCGCGGCCGTCCTGTCCGGGACGGGGAAGTACCCCGGCCGGTCCTTCGGTTCGGGGTTCTGCCGCACGGTCGCCGCCCTCCTGTCAGACGGATCCGGAGGGGGTGCACCAGTCCTGTCCGGCCAGGGGGATTCCCCGGGTACCGCGGGAGGTGAACCGGCCGAGGAACGCGGTCGACGCGCCGTCCTTCATCAGCCACACGGTCACGGTCCCCCGTTCGGTCCCGCCGCCGGGCAGGACTCCGCACGCGGTGAGGGGTAAGGCGGACGCGCATACGAGGGCGAGGAGACGACCCACCGAGGGGCCTGTTCTGCCTTGCGGATGTCTCGCGGACCACCGCCCCGTACGGCACGGTGGAGGCACGTGTGACACCCGCCGCGCCGAGAGGAGCACCCTCATGACCGACCACACCTACCGGGTCACCGAGATCGTCGGCAGCTCGCCCGAGGGCGTCGACCAGGCCGTACGCAACGGCATCGCCCGCGCCTCGCACACCCTGCGGAATCTGGACTGGTTCGAGGTCACGCAGGTCAGGGGCCGGATCGAGAACGGCCAGATCGAGCACTACCAGGTCGGTCTGAAGGTGGGCTTCCGCCTGGAGGACGGTGAGTAGCCCGGCTGCTCTCAGGTACGCCCTTCCCGCTCCTGTGCGTCCGTCAGCGCGGCGGAGGGGACCGCCCATCGGGCGCGTACGACCGTGAATCCGGCCCGTTCGGCTGCCTGGCAGACGAGTTCGTCGTCGTCGACGAGCATACGGACCTCTCGACCCAGAGCCAGTTCGCGGAGCAGTTCCAGCTTGGTGACACGGGCGGGCCTGCGGTCGCCGTCGGCCCGCATGGACACCCGCCCCTCGGGCAGTCCGTGAACGGCGAGCCAGTCGAGGGTGTCGCGCCGGCAGCGCGCGGGCCGTCCGGTCAGATAGACGAGTTCGCACTCCGCGGCGGTCCGCAGTGCGAGCGCGATTCCCTCGGCCAGCGGTGGATCCTGCGGCGCGGCCGCGAAGAACGCCCGCCAGTCACGCGGCTTCCGCTCGAGGAAACGCTGCCGGTGCGTGGTGTCGGCGAGGGTGTTGTCGATGTCGAAGACGGCGACCGGCCTGCTGTTGTTCGTCACCCGGCCACTCTACGAAGACGGCGGCGGCGCGCGGGCGGTGGCATGACCCGGACGGGGCAGTAGGCGGCAGGGTTGCTCGGGCCGGGCCCACTCACCGAGTTCAGCACTGAGTCACGACAGATTCTCGCACAGCAGTGGTATATGACCCAACCATGGCCAAACCTCACGTTGCGGACCGTACGCGGATAACGCAGGGTCAAGGTGTGAGCGCACTCTCGCCCGCCCCCGCCGCCGAACAGGCCGAGGGCACAGATCGTCGCGTCCGCCTTCCCTTTCGAGCCCGGCTCGTGCCCGGTGCCGCACCGGCCCTCGCGCTGTTCGCCCTCATACGTCTCACCGGTCTCGCGGCGATCGTCCTGGCGAACCGCACCATGGGGCACCCGCTGTTCAAGGGCCTGGCCCACTCATGGGACTCCCGCTGGTATCTGCACATAGCCCAGCACGGCTACGGCACCCAGACCCACGTCCTCGCCTCCACCGGTGCCGTGCAGCGCGACTGGGCGTTCTTCCCTCTGTATCCAGCGCTCACCCGTGCCGTGTACACCGTCCTGCCCATCACTCCGGGCGCCTCCGCCCTGCTGATCGCCTGGAGCGCCGCGGCCGTGGCCGCGTACGGCATCTACACGATCGGCCATCACCTGTACGGCCGAGCGGTCGCCACCGCACTCGTCGGTGTGTGGGCAGCCCTGCCCCACTCCGTCGTCCTCGACATCGCCTACACGGAGCCCCTGCTCACCGCTCTCGCCGCCTGGTCCCTGTACGCCGTGCTCAGGCGTCGCTGGCTGTGGGCGGGCGCGCTGGCCGCCCTGGCGGGCCTGTCCCGGCCCACGGGCTTCGCCGTGGCCGCGGCCGTGGGCGCCGTGGCGATCCAGGAGATCGTCAGGCGGCGCGGCCGGGTGCCCGCCGGATTGTGGGTCGGCACCGCGATAGCGCCCCTCGGCTGGGTGGGCTTCGTGCTGTGGGTGGGCGCCCACACGGGTGATCCGTTCGGCGGCTACTTCACCGTGCAGCGCGCCTGGGACTCCCGATTCGACTTCGGTGTCGGCTCCCTGCACTTCCTCAAGTCGCTGCTCGAGCACGGGGGCCGGGCCGTCTACCCGCTGGCACTGGTGATCGTCGTGGCGGCCGTGCTGCTGTTCTGCCTGCTCTGCCTCGACGGCGCCCCACTGGCGCTGGTCGTGTACGCCGGGGTGCTGCTGCTGATCACGGTCGGCGGCTCGGGCCCTTACGCATCGAAGCCGCGCTTCCTGCTGCCCGCGTTCCCCCTCCTGATACCGCTCGCGCGCGGCCTCGCGCGCAGCTGGCGGCTGCGGCCGAAGCAGGCCGTGCTGGTCGGGGCCACTCTCGCCGCCGCCTCCGTGGCCTACGGCACCTATCTCCTGACCGCAGGTCACACCCCGCTGTGAGCCCCGCGGCCACCGTCAGGGCTCGACGGCGACCGGGCGTCCCCGGGCGTGGACGCGAGAACGGCGAACTCCCCCGCCGCTGTCTCGACGCTGCGGGGGCGGGTACTCGGGGCGGTGCCGGAACTCCCTGAGGAGATGACTCGGATGCTGTTCCTCGGACTGCTCCTTCTCGCGGCCACCGCCGCCTTCACCGCTCTGGCGATCGCGGGCAACCTGTCCGGTGGCCCCTACTACACCGTGTCCGTGCTCGATCAGCCCATCGCGACCATGAGCACGCTGGCCGTGTTCGCCTCCGGGCTCGCCCTGGCGCTCCTGTTCTGCCTGGGCCTGGCCACCGCGGTGGCCGCGGCGACCCACCGGCACGGCGCGCGGCCGCACCGGGCACGCCGTACCGCCGCGGTCGACGAGCGGACGGGGCCCGACACCCGGCTGTGAGGCCCCGGCCTCACCGGTTGGGGTCGGCCGTGCTGATGTCCGCGAGGGCGGACCGCGGGTCCTCCGAGGCGGCGAGGTCGCCCAGGCTGACGATGCCGACCGGGCACCCGCCGCTCTCGACGACGGGAAGCCTGCGCACGGCGTGCCGGCGCATCAATTCGACGGCGTGATCGGTGGTGTCGTCGGGCGAGAGGGTGATCACGGGCGGCCGGGTGCACACCGAGCCCGCGGTCACGGTGTTCGGGTCGCGCTCCCCGGCCACCGCCCGGACCACGATGTCGCGGTCGGTGAGCACGCCGAACAGATCGCGGTCGTACGTCACCAGGACGTCACCGACGTCCTGCTCGCGCATCAGGCGGGCCACCCGGGCCACCGGGGTCATGGGCTCGACGGCGACCGCGCCCCGGGACATCACGTCTCGTACCTGCCTGCTCATGGGAACCTCCCGGACCGTCTCGGTCGTCTCGGTCGTCTCGGTCGTCTCGGTCGGAGTGTCGCCCGGCCCGTCATCCGGCCGGGCGGGGCTCCTCAGCGGCGCGCCAGCCGGTCCAGCGGCGGACGGCGACCACGATCACGGGTCCGTCCGGCGGGGCCTCGCGGTACTGGGGGTACTTCCGCGTCAGCAGGGCGATGGCCGCCTCGTACTCCTCCCGGTCCTGCTCCGCGGGCGCGCCGGGCGGCACCGTCCGCGCGTCTCCGTCGGCGCGTACCCACCACAGCCGTTCCCAGTCCTCGTCGTACGCGTCCGCCAGCAGGCAGACGGCCGGCTGGACGGCGATGTTGCTCAGCCGCTTCAGCCGGTAGGAGACCTTGGGCTTGTGGTCGACGGCCATGACGATGCGGTCGTCGCCGCGCCGTGCGAACACCACCGGGGCCAGATGGGGCCGTCCCGTGGAGTCCACGGTCGCAAGGCGCGCCACGCGGGCGTCCGTGAACCGTCGCACTGCCTCGTCCTCCGGCATTCGTGCCACTGTTCCACCCTCCTCCCGCGCGGTGGGGAACTCCACCCGGCCGCACGGCGTGGTGCGGTCGTCAGGACGCCGTCGGCGGCCGGCGCTGACGGGTACCCGACGTCCGGTCCCCTACACGGCACCGCCTCAGGGCCGAGGGATGAGGCCGGCGGACGGCCGACCGGCCGCCCGGATGTCAGGGTCCGGACAGGCAGGGCAGACTGGAAGGACGGATCCGAGCTGAACGGGCCGGCCGGAGGATCGGGCGACCGCCTCCGCGACAGCCGCCCGGCCACCCGGCCCACGACCGGCCCGCCGACCGGCCGGCAAGGAGGCCGTCGTGGAATTCGACGTGATCGTGGAGATCCCTCAGGGATCGCGGAACAAGTACGAGATGGACCACGAGCTGAACCGCCTGCGCCTGGACAGGATGCTGTTCACGTCCACCAAGTATCCGGCCGACTACGGGTATGTCGACCACACCCTGGGCCGGGACGGTGACCCCCTCGACGCCCTCGTCCTGGTCGGTGACCCCACCTTTCCAGGCTGTGTGATCGAGTGCCGCGCCGTCGGCATGTTCGTGATGAAGGACGAGAAGGGACCCGACGAGAAGGTCCTGTGCGTCCCGGCACACGACCCGCGTTACAGCTCCTTGCAGGACATCGACGACGTGCCCAGGTTCGACCGGCTGGAGATCACCCACTTCTTCGAGGTGTACAAGGATCTGGAGCCAGGCAAGTCGGTCGAGGGCTCCCACTGGGAGGGACGCGAACAGGCGTACGCGGAGATCGACGCCGCCCGTCGGCGCGCCGTCGAGGGCTGACGGCCGGACTGGGATCGAGCGAGGAAGGACCGCACCATGACGGCCGATCCCCACTCCGCCTCCGAGACGTTCACTTTCGTCTGCGGGGACTGCGGGCGCGTGTGGGACATGGTTTTCCGGATCGTGTGCTTCACCGACCGCGCCGGGCTGACATCGCAGGCGTACATCGACGAGCGGGGCCGGGTGCTCAGGTCGCCGCCGGTCGGCGCGGTCTGCCCCGGCTGCGGCGGCAGCAGGGTGCACGCCCTGCCGCCGGGTCTCGCCGCCCGGGCGCACGCCGCCGAACACGCCGTCCACGAGCGCTACGGCCCCCGCGCCCACGTGCCGCACCTGCGGCACTTCTCCTCGCCACGGGGAAGGCCGAGGGAACCCGGGAGCCCGCCGTCCGCCTAGACGGTGCCGAACTCTGCGCCGGCCGGAGGGCGTTGGTCAACAATGCCGTGGTTCAGCCGTGGACACCTTCCCGTGCCCGCGGGAGCAGCGTGACGCGGCGGAAGTTGCACTCCTCGCCAGGAGGGCTCTCGGACGGCGGCCGGCTCTGGTGGGCGTGCAGCGCCACGCTCACCAGACTGAGCAACAGGTCGACATCGGTGTCGCAGTCCAGGCGCACGGTCACCCAGCGCGAGCCGGGGACGATGCGGATGGCGGTCGACCCGGCGAGGTCGCCGGAGAAGCGCCGCAGGGCCCCGCTGGTCAGATGCAGGTCCGCCTCGTGGGCGGTGTGGATGTGAACGATCTCGCCGTACGTGGAGCGGAGTGCCCGCCCCGTTCCGCAACTGGCCGGCTCCACCGTGAGGTCGGGCCAGGCCTCGAGTCGCTCCAGGGCGCGCTGGGCCAAAGTCATGAGCCCATCGTCGCCCCCTCACTCCCCGGCTACCAGAGGTTGAGTGTTCCGTAACCGGGACGTGAGGTTACCGACCGTGACGGCGTGGTCCTGGGATCGCTGCTCGAGGCGATAGCCCATGCCGGGCTCGGTGATGAGATGCCGGGAGTGGGCGGTGTCCGGCTGGAGTCTGCGGCGCAGTTGGGCCATGTAGCGGACGCCTGGCGGACCGAGAGCACCAGGATCGGCACGCGGGTCCAGCCGCGCGGCGCCTTGACGATGTCGGCGCCGTCCATGTCGGGCAGCCCGACGTCCGGCAGGGCCGCATCGGGCCGGTGGGCGCCGGCGAGGCTTCCAGGCGGTCAACCGGCGCGGCGAAGGCGGGAGTCGGCGGTCCCGGAACCTCTGCGTGGCCGCCGACTCCCGTACGGGTCAAGGCCCTCAGTCCTTCGCTGTGAGCTCCTTGAGCGCGATGTTGAGCTCCAGGACGTTGACGCGGGGTTCGCCCATGAAGCCGAGGGTGCGGCCGGTCGTGTGGTCGCGGACCGGCTTCTCCACCTGCACGAGGGGCAGGTGGTTCTTCGCGGCGATCCGGCGGACCCGGAGTTCGGCGTAGGCCGGGGAGATGTCCGGGCCAGGCCCGAGCCGGAAGAGGTCACCGCGTCCGTCTCCCGCCGCACGGCTTGATGCGGCGCGGTCGACGAACCAGGCGCTGGACGCTGCGTCGGCGTCAAAAAGCGCCGGGTCCACGTCAGGGCCGTACCAAGACGGCCTTCACCGGCTCCCCCGCTGTCTACCGTCGGGGATATGGAAGGCCTCCACGACGCGCGACACGAGATGGCCGGTGCGCCGGCGGAAGGGCCCGGCCGGACCGTGTCCGACCGTCGCTGGGCGAAAGAGCTGTACAGCTCGATCCGCTGCGCGGCCGCACTCCTCGCGATGCTGCTCCTGATCGACTGGGGTGCCGGCGACGAGACCCCGTGGCGCGTCGCCCTGTGGTGCGGGCTGTCCGTGCTGCTCTTCCTGGTTTTGTGCCCACGGCGGATCTCCGCGGGTGAGGGCCGGCTCGCCTGTCGCGGACTGCTGCACACCCGTCGGGTCCGCACCGACCTGCTGGTGTCGGTGCGCTGCCTGGAGGGCATCTCCCAGCGGCTCGCGTTCCGCGACGCCTTCGGCGGGCGGGTCGAACTCGATCCCCGGGTGCTGGTGAACAATCCAGACATGTGGCACCGCCTGTCCGAGGACGCGCGCAAGTCGGCCGAGTCCGGCCTCCTGCTGTGCGGGGCGACCGAGCTGCGCCGTGTCGAGCAGCGGATCGACCGCGAGACCGCGCTGACCGTGTTCAAGGTGTCGGGGCTGGAGTAGCGGCACGGACCCGGGAGTCTCCGGAACGCCCGCCGTGACGCAGCGTGTTCGTACGGGGAGAGACGGCCCTCCGATCCGGCCTCTCCCTGACGGCCCGCTGGGGCCTCGGGCCCTTGATGCGCGCTTGATTCCGTTTTGATACGAAGCTGACACCGGTACGGCCCTTCTTAACGGAAGCTTGACGCGGTGGCCGACCCCATTCATGGGCCCAGGCGTCACTCTCTGCTTACGCTGGTGCGGCCGTCCGTGTGATGGCCGAATCCCTCACCGAGCCGTACCCAGGAGAGCGCGCCGATGGCCACCACCGAACACCCCCCTGCGAGCCGATTGCGGGCGTGGATGCTTGAGGGGCTGTCCGACATGGGCAAGGGCTCCGCTCAGGGCCCGCACGCCCAGCCCGAACCGGCGCACAAGGGCCAGCGCTGGTGGCGGGTGATGTGCCTGACCGGCGTCGACTACTTCTCCACGCTCGGCTATCAGCCC